>JBBRUZ010000136.1:0-9602 GCA_038247355.1 Rhodobacterales bacterium | reverse complement strand
CGCCCTCGCGCTTCTCGCCCTCGCGCTTCTCGCCCTCGCGCTTCTCGCCCTCGCGCTTCTCGCCCTCGCGCTTCTCGCCCTCGCGCTTCTCGCCCTCGCCGTTCCCGGCCCCGCGCTTTTCACCTTCGCGCGTTTCAGTGTCGCGCCGCTGAGCATCGGGCGTGCGGTTCTCGCCCCGGTCGCCCCCGCCTTTCGCGGCCGCACGCGGCGGGCGCGCATCCCGGGTCCCGCGTTCGGGCCGCCGCCGGGGAGCCCGCGCAAACGTGTAGAAAACTTCCGTCTCGATCACCGCGGCCTCGGACGCGGGTTCGGCCTCCGCCTCCGCCTTCGTCTCCCCCTCCGCCCGCGGCTCCCCCTCGGCCGCGCTCAGCGCGAACGCGTCGAATGACGCGTCCTGCGGCTCGCCGGGCGAAGGCGCCTCTCCAGTCTGCTCTGCGGGCTCCGCGGCGGCGGGCATGGTCATCGTCACATCGGCGTCGGCCTCTTGCGTCTCCGCCTCGGCGGTCAGGGGCAGGGGCCCGGCGCCGATCGCGCCCCCGTCAGACGTCGCCTGTCCCGCGTCGGCCTCGCCGATGGCGCCTCCAGGGTCGTCCGCGGACGTCGCCGCGACGTCGGCGGGCGGGGAGCGCGTGTCGGCGTCGGCGCCGGGCGGCGACGCGGCGGCCGTTTGGCCCGGCTTGCGCTTGGGTCGGGCGCCGGGGGTCGCGACATAACCGAGACCCTGCATCAGCCTCGCGAACTGGTCCTGGCCGAGACCGGTGATCGACAGCATGTCGGGGCTCGCCTCGAAACCGGTCTGTGCGTCGAGGCCGCGGAGGATGTCGGCGAGGCGCTCGAGCATGTCGATGCGGATCGCCCGGTCGCCGGCGAGCCGGTAGCCGGCGCGGGGGTAATATCCGGCGGGAGCGCCCACGGCGGCCGGCACCGTGACGAGGCCGGGCGGCGGCGCCGATGGAAACTCGTCGAGCCCGTCCTTCAGCGCCCAGAGCACGAGGCGCAGCCGCGTCGGCGCGGGCTTCAGCATCAGCGGCTGGAAGACCGTATACTGACCAAAGCGAACGCCGTGCTTGCGCAAGCTGGCGCGGCCGTCCTGATCGAGGGACTTGACGTCGTCGGCCACCTCGCCGCGGGGCAGCACGCCCAACGCCTCCACGAGCCGAAAGCCGATGCCCCGCGCCATCCCGGCCAGCGCCTCGTCGTCGCGAAGCGCGATCAGCGGCTGGAACAACGCGGTGATCCGGCGGTCGATCCAGTGCCCGAGACGCCGCCGGACCTTTTCGCCGATCTCGGGGGGCGCGTCCTCGTCCACGAAGGCCGCGACCTGCGGCGACAGCGCGTCCGACCCTGCGACGAGCTTGCCCACCGCGTACTCGCCCCACATCAGGCCGCCCTGTTCGGTGACGTCGATCTCGGGGTCCGGCGCGTTGTAGAACTTGTCGGCCCGCAGGTTCAGCGCCGGCGCGAGCGCCGCGATCCCGGCAAGGCGCAATGTCTTGGCCTGCTCGGCGTCGGCCGACGGGTCGAGACGGAAACGGAAACCTTCGAGCCGCCCGATGAACTGGTCGTCGATCGACACGTCGCCGCTTTCGGTGACAGTGGCCACGAGGCCCTCCTTCTGTTTCAATCGCCGCATCAGAACGCTGGTGCGGCGGTCGACGAACCGCTGGGTCAGCCGCGCGTGCAGCGCATCCGACAGCCGGTCTTCTACCGCACGGGTCTCCTCGCGCCAATGGTCCGCGTCATCGACCCAGACCCTGCGCTGCGCGACGTAGGTCCAGGTGCGGATATACGCAAGCCGCTTTGACAATGCGTCGATGTCGCCGTCGTTCCGGTCGATGCGCTGAATTTGGCGCGCCAGCCAGTCGGTGGGGATGCCGCCGCCGTCCTTGAGGTATCCGTGGAGCCGCGCGGCGAGGCTCGCGTGCTCGGCGGGCGAGACCTTGCGGAAATCGGGGATCTGACAGACGTCCCACAACAGGCGCATGTCGCGCGCATCGCGCAGCCGGGTGCGGATCTCGGGAACCTCGGTCAGCGCGCGCAGCGTCGCGAGATCGTCAGCCTCGCGGGCACGCTGCAGATCGACATGCGCGCTCGGCGCTTCGAGGCTGGCGATCAGCGCGTCCGGAGAACCGAAGTCGAGCCGGGGGTTGCGCCAGTGCAGCCGGCCGACCGGCGCGAACCGGTGATTCTCGATCGCCTCGATCACCTCCGGGTCGAGCGGTCCGGCCTCGCCGGTCACGCCGAACCCGCCGTCCGTCGTGTAACGGCCTGCGCGGCCCGCGATCTGGCCGAGTTCGGCGGGCTCGAGCTGGCGGTGGCGGCGCCCGTCGAACTTCACCACGCTGGAGAACGCGACATGGGTGATGTCGAGGTTCAGCCCCATGCCGATGGCGTCGGTGGCGACGAGATAATCGACGTCGCCGTTCTGGTACAGCTCGACCTGGGCGTTGCGCGTGCGCGGGCTCAGCGCGCCCATCACCACGGCGACGCCGCCCTTCTGGCGGCGAATCAGCTCGCCGATCGCGTAGACGTCCTCGACCGAGAAGCCGACGACGGCGCTGCGCGCCGGAAGGCGGCTGATCTTGCGCGGGCCGGAATAGCGCAGCTGCGAGAACCGCTCGCGCCGGAGAAACTGCGCCCCCGGCACGAGGCTCGCGATCCGGGCGCGCATCGTGTCCGAGCCGAGAAACAGCGTCTCCTTCAGGCCCCGGGCGTGCAGCAGCCGATTGGTGAAGACATGACCCCGGTCGGGATCGGCGGCGAGCTGGATCTCGTCCACGGCGAGGAAGTCGGGCAGGATGTCGAGCGGCATCGCCTCGACGGTGCAGACCCAGAACGCGGTGCGGGCGGGCACGATCCGCTCCTCGCCGGTTACGAGCGCCACGACCGACGGACCCCGGAGCCGAACGATCCGGTCGTAGACCTCGCGGGCGAGCAGGCGCAGCGGCAGCCCGATGACGCCGGTGCGATGCGCGAGCATCCGCTCGATCGCGTAATGCGTCTTGCCGGTGTTGGTCGGCCCGAGCATCGCCGTGACCCGCGGGGCGTTCTGGAGCAGCATCGATGGACCTTCCGCGGGCTCGGATCAGAGCTCGACGTCTCCCGTCAGGCGTTCGAGCCGGGCGAGCCCCTGCTGCACGCTGGGCCGATTGGGATTGATCGCCTGCGCTTCGCGGAGCGCGCGCAGCGCGAGGTCCGGCTGGTCGGTCTCCTCGAGGATCGCCGCGAGGCCCTCGAGCGCTCCGAAATGGCGCGGATTGAGCGCGAGCGTCCGCTCGATGTCCGCGACCGACAGCGCATACTCGTCCATCAGGAAAAACGCGGTCGCGCGCGCGTTCCAGCCCTCCGCGAAGCCGGGCGCGTGGTCGGTCAGCGCACCGAGATGGTCGATCGCCGCGACGAAGTCCTTCGCCTCGATCGCTTCGCCGGCGCGGCGCAGCAAAAGGTCCATCGCCGGCGACCCCGACTGCGACCAGATCCGCGTGATCTCGCCTTCGATCCGCTCCCAGTCGTCGCGACCTGGCGTGGCGAGTTCGGCGAAGAGCTCGCCGAGACGCCCAGTCTGCTCAGCAGTCTGCTCAGCAGTCTGCTCAGCCGTCTGCTCAGCCGTCTGCTCGCCAGTCTGCTCAGCCGTCTGCTCGCCAGTCTGCGCGATCGCGCCGCTGGGACCGAAACACAAGGCTGACGCAATGGCGCCTGCGAGGAGACGCTTTTGAAATCCTGTCATGGTCCCTAGAGTAGGCATTCGCAGAAATAAATCGAGGGCCTCGTCGGCCGGAACCGGAGATTTTGCATGAATGAGATCGTGGACGCCGCCGTGAAGGCCCTCAACGCCAAGCTCGAGGGCGGCGGGCTCGACGGATCGGTGAAGTTCGTCATCGAGGACGAAGGCTCCGTCCGCATCGACGAGGACGGGGCGCGGGCCGACGACGGCGACGCCGATTGCGTGCTCACCGCCGATGTCGAGACGTTCCAGGGCATGCTGGCGGGCGAGTTGAACCCGACGACCGCGTTCATGAGCGGCCGGCTCAAGGTCGATGGCGACATGGGTCTCGCGATGAAGCTGGGCAGCATACTCGGATGAGCGACGCTGCGCCGTTCCACGCGGCGATCGCCGACGCCCCCGCGGGCGCCCGGGCCTTCTGGTTGCATACCGAGGACGCCGTGCGGCTTCGGGCGGCGCTCTGGGACATCGGGGCGGCGGGCACGGCGATCGTCCTTCCCGGGCGGACCGAATACGTGGAGAAGTATGGTCGCGTCGTCGGCCGCCTGTGCGCGCTGGGGCTCGCGGCCGTCGTGCTCGACTGGCGCGGACAGGGGCTGTCGGACCGGCATCCGGGCGCTTTACATCTCGGTCACGTCGAGGATTTCCGGCACTACCAGTACGACGTGGCGGCGCTTCTGGAGCATCCGGCGGTGCGCGACCTGCCGCGGCCATTCCACATGGTCGCGCATTCGATGGGGGGCTGCATCGGGCTGCGGACGCTGCTTGAGCGGTCGGATTTCGCCACGGCGATCTTCACGGCGCCGATGTGGCATCTGCAGATGCGGGCGGCCACGCGCGAACTGACCTCCAAGATGACGCAGCTCGCGACCATGCTCGGTCTCGGCCAGCGGCTGATGATCGGGGGCGCCGCGCGACCCACGGCGCTGGCGGTCGCGTTCGAGGCCAATCCGCTGACGTCCGATCCGATGGTCTATGCCTGGGGTGCGGCCCAGATCACCGCCTTCCCGGAGCTGGCGATCGGTGGGCCGAGCGTGCAGTGGACCCGCGCGGCGCTCGAGGAAATGGCGCGGCTTTATGTGGCCCCGGCGCCGGACATGCCGGTGCTGGCCTTTCTCGGGACCGACGAGTCGGTTGTCTCGGCCAGCGTGATCCGCAGCCGGCTGGAAAAGATGAAGCAGGGCGATCTCGTGATGCTCGAAGGCGCGCGGCACGAGATCTTCATGGAGCGACCGGGCGTCCAGGCCGAAGTCTGGTCGCGGATCGGCGCGTTCCTCGAAGACGCGCCGGGTCGGCGCGGCCGGGCGGCGGCTATCCGTCGCTGACGCTCGACAGGATCTCGACGGCGGCCGCGTGAAGCCGGCGGTCGCCGGCCGCCACGATCCGCCCGCCGCAATGCGCCGGCCCGCCCTTCCAGTCGCTGACGACGCCGCCTGCAGCCTCGATCACGCCCTGCGGTCCCTGAACGTCGTATGCATACAGCCCGGCCTCGATCACCAGATCGACCTGACCCAGCGCGATCAGCGCGTAGGCGTAACAATCCAACCCGTAGCGCGTCAGACGCACGCGATCACGCACCGCCTCGAACCCCGCGCGCTCGGCGGCGGACCCGACTTCGGGAAACGTCGAGTAAAGCACCGCGTCCGCCAGATCAACGCAGGCGCGCGTCGCGAGCGGGGTCTCGACGCCGCGACGGCGCATGATCGCGCGACCAAGGCCGCCCATGAACCGCTCGCCGATATAGGGCTGGTCGATCAGGCCGAGAACCGGGCCGCGTCCTGCGTCGAGCCCGATCAGGATGCCCCAGCTCGGCGCGCCGCTGACGAAGGCGCGCGTGCCGTCGATAGGATCGAGCACCCAGGTGAGCCCCGAGACGCCGCTCGTCGGACCGAACTCCTCGCCGAGCACCGCATCCTGCGGGCGGGTTCGCGCCAGATGCTCGCGCATCGCCGCTTCCGCCTCGCGATCGGCGCGGGTTACGGGGTCAAAGCCGGTTTCCGACTTGTTGACGGCGACAAGGCCGGCGCTGCGAAACAGCGGCATGCACCTTGCTGCGGCGAGATCGGCCAGGTCTTCGGCCGTCCGCCAAATCGCTTCGATCTGGTCCGGCGCAAGCGCCGGTTCGGTCGTTCGCATCCGAAACGCTCCCCTCGCGGGGATCTCTCCCGGACCGGGACGCGTCCGTCAAGCCTCAGGCGACGTCGCTGAGGACCCGCGCCAGATCGAAAAGCCGGCGGCGCTGCGGCTCGGGGATGGAATAATACGACCGCACGAGTTCGAGCGCTTCCTTGTCGGCGAGCAGGTCGCCGCGCTGGATCTGCGGCGGAGCGGACGGCGTCTCGACCGTTCCCGCCGCTTCGTCGAAACCTTCGAAAAAGAAGCTGATGCTCACGTCCAGCGCCTGGGCGATGTCCCACAGGCGCGATGCCGAAATCCGGTTCATGCCGGTTTCGTACTTCTGGATCTGCTGGAACTTGATGCCGACGATGTCGCCGAGCTGCTGCTGGGTCATGCCGACCATCCAACGCCGATGGCGGACCCGCTTGCCGACATGTACGTCCACTGGGTGTCTCATAAGAACCGTCTCCGCCACTTGAACCGCTGCCAGCATTCTCTGTAAAAATACATGCATCTTTCGTGCCAACTCATCGCACCACGGGCGACGCGCGTCAACCGGGTTCAATCGGAGGTTTTCCAACGCCTCCCGTGATCGGCAGAATGCAACCGTTGCGCGAGCGACCGCCAGCTTTCCAATGTGCAATACAACCAAGCCGTGAATTGCAAAGATCGTCGCAAAACGCGAATCCGTGAATTCGGGTCAGGACGCCGCCTGTCGCGCATGGCGCTTGCGCTCGTGCGGATCGAGAAAACGCTTGCGCAACCGGATGTTCTTGGGCGTCACCTCGACCAGTTCGTCGTCCTCGATATACGCGATCGCCTGTTCCAGCGTCATCCGCACCGGCGTCGTCAGCCGCACCGCCTCGTCGGTGCCCGAGGCCCGGACGTTGGTCAGCTTCTTGCCCTTCAGCGGGTTCACCTCGAGGTCGTTGTCGCGGTTGTGCTCGCCGAGGATCATCCCCGAATAGACCTGCTCGCCCGTCCCGATGAAGAACTTGCCCCGGTCCTCGAGGTTGAAGATCGCGTAAGCCACCGACACCCCGTCCTCGATCGACACGAGCACGCCGTTGCGCCGCCCCGGGATCGGCCCGCGCCACGGCGCCCAGTCGTGGAACACCCGGTTCAGCACCCCCGTCCCCCGCGTGTCGGTCAGGAACTCGCCATGATACCCGATCAGCCCCCGGCTCGGCACATGCGCGACGAGCCGCGTCTTGCCGCCCGCGCCGGTCCGCATCTCGGCGAGATCGCCCTTGCGCTGGCTGAGCTTGTCGACGACGACGCCCGAGTATTCCTCGTCCACGTCCACCGTCACCTCCTCGATCGGCTCCAGCCGCGTCCCGCCCTCCTCGCGGAACAGCACCTGCGGCCGCGAAATCGACAGCTCGAAGCCCTCGCGGCGCATGTTCTCGATCAGCACGCCCATCTGCAACTCGCCGCGCCCCGCCACCTCGAACGCCTCGCCGCCCGGCGTGTCGGTCACCCTGATCGCGACGTTGGTCTCGGCCTCGCGCATCAGCCGGTCGCGGATGACCCGGCTCTGGACCTTGTCGCCCTCGCGCCCGGCGAGCGGACTGTCGTTGATCCCGAAGCTGACCGAGATCGTCGGCGGATCGATCGGCTGCGCCGGGATCGCCTCGGTCACGCCGAGATCGGCGATCGTGTCGGCCACCGTCGCCTTCGACATGCCCGCGAGGCTGACGATGTCGCCCGCCTCCGCCGCGTCGATCGGCGACCGCGTCAGCCCCCGAAACGCCAGCACCTTCGAGACGCGGAACCGTTCGATCTCGCGCCCCTCGCGGTCCATCGCCTTCACCGTCTGGCCCGTCCTGACGGTGCCGCTCTCGACCCGCCCGGTCAGCAGCCGCCCGATGAACGGGTCCGCCGCCAGCGTCGTCACCAGCATCGAGAACGGCTCGGCCGTCCGCGCCACCTGCGCGGGGGCCGGAACGTGATCGAGCACCATCTGATAAAGCGCGTCGAGGCTCGCGCGCGGCCCGGTCAGCTCCGCATCCGCCCAGCCGCTGCGCCCCGAGGCATACAGCACCGGAAAGTCGAGCTGCGCCTCGGTCGCGTCGAGCGTCACGAACAGGTCGAACACCTCGTTGAGCGCCCGGTCCGGCTCGGCGTCGGGCTTGTCGACCTTATTGAGCACCACGACGGGCCGCAGCCCCAGCCGCAACGCCTTCGCCAGCACGAACTTGGTCTGCGGCATCGGCCCCTCGGCCGCGTCGACCAGCAGCAACACGCCGTCGACCATGCTCAGGATGCGCTCGACCTCGCCGCCGAAATCCGCGTGGCCCGGCGTATCGACGATGTTGATGCGGTGGCCATGCCAATCCACGCTCGTCGCCTTGGCGAGGATCGTGATCCCGCGCTCGCGCTCCAGATCGTTGGAGTCCATCGCCCGCTCGACCGTCGCCTGGTTGTCGCGAAACGTCCCCGACTGCTTCAGCAGCGCATCGACCAGCGTCGTCTTGCCATGATCGACATGCGCGATGATCGCGATGTTCCGCAGGTCCATGCCCGATAATCCCAGATGCGGCGCCGCGCGCCCGTCATGCCGGCGGAGATAGCGCCGCCATTCGCGCCCGCAATAGGGCGAGCCCCCGCAAAAGGCAACCGCGCCGCGCCACGGCCTTGCCGACCGCCGCGCCGCAGGCCATGCTCGCCGCCCATTCGAAAGCGCGGTCCATGAGCGTCCTGCTGATCAACAACTACTTGCGCGAAATCGACCGCCTGCGCCAGTTCTCCGGCGCCTCGACCGAAAAGGTCATCTCCGAGGCGTTCAAGGACCTGCTCAAGGCCTGGGCCAGATCCGCTGCCCTGCATTCGGCAAGTCGCTTATCGATGCGGGGTCGAAGCACTTGACTTTTGAACCGTAGAAATTAATGGACTGTCAGCGTCATCGAAATAGTGCAGAAATTTTGATTTATGCTCCGTGTCCGCTTTGCGCCATTAGTGGTCTCCCGGAGGATCAATCAAGAACGATGTTGCTCGCCATCAGATACACGAGCCGCCTGCCAGCGATATCCGTTCAAGGCGGCCCATTGGACCCAACCCATCTCTGATGCTGGTGCGGAGATTGAAGCCGTCAGTCTCTTTTCTTCTAAGTGTGAGTTTGGCTGCGAACTTGGTGAGGCATTTATTGGGGTATTAGTATGATTGCAGACAGAAAGAGACTATCGACAGAAGTACGGCGCGCGATCTGGGAGGCTTGGAGGAGAAAGTGCGCTTTTACTGGAGAACCAATCAATTGGACTCAAATGCACGTGGATCACGTTGTCCCGCTTGCTAGACTAGACCTGCTTTGTGAACTTCAAGCCAATGGAATAATCCCCGCCGATTTCGATATCAACGGTTTCGAGAACCTCCTTCCGGTACACAGCCACTACAATCTCGACAAATCCGCACGAGAGATGAGCGTATCGGCGCTCGTCTGGTTCCTTGAACAAGCTCGGAGCAAAAAGCCAGCCATAGAGAAAGAACTAGCTACCCAGATTAAGTCGAACGAAGCGATTAAAGCCTATTTATCTTTGAAGGTTGCGTCAGAAAAGAACGACGTTTCTCCTGAAGAGATGGTTAAATTCTATGCTCACCAGTTTGAGGGGTCGGTGCCATTGCGCATTACACCAGCTATCGAGGGAGCCCAGATCACGAGCGCCAATTCCGCTGTCGCAGCGGCCCTCATGGACAAGCCTTTCGCCTTGGGTGGCGGTACTATCAGCGAGGTCATCCTGCAATCTTCAAATGGCGCGGCGGT
>JBBRUZ010000135.1:0-9635 GCA_038247355.1 Rhodobacterales bacterium | reverse complement strand
TCTACGTCTGCCACCTGAAGTCCAAGGCCCCGACGGCGATCTACCGCGAGGACTGGTACGAAAAGGACGTCTACGGCAAGCACGCCAAAGGGCTCGGCGCGGCAATCTCGACGATCCGGCGCACGGCGGAGGCGGCGGCGTTGCGCTTCATCCTTTCCGAGCAGATGAAGGACACCCGCACCCCGGTGATCGTGCTCGGCGACATCAACGACGGCCAGCACAGCAACACCGCCAACATCCTGACCGAACAGCCGCGCTATCTGGTCGGCGATTCGACCGGCGGCGGCGACACCGGTCTCTATACCGCGCAGACGTTGCAGGAGTACCGCAGCACGCGCGACGTCTATTACACGCACATCCACCAGGACATCATGGAATCGCTCGACCATATCTTGGTCAGCGAGGAATTCTACGACAACAGCCGCCGCCGGGTATGGATCTTCGACGCCATGGTCGTCCGCAACGACCATCTGAACGTCGAGGACCACAAGCTCGACGGCAGCAACGACCATGGCGTCATCGCCGCCGCCTTTCGCTACGCTCCGATCCGCGAGGTGGCCGAGGAGATTATGGCGGCGGCCCCGTCATGACGCCGATGGCGGCGCACCAGCCGCGATAAACCTCGCCGCGCCGGCATCACCTCCGGCGACGATCATCCCGGCGGGCCTTGCGGCGGCGGTCGTGATGACGACCGGTCGATCGGTGCGATCGGCTCAACCCAGCCCGGCTTCGCGGCGGTGCCAGGCCAGCACGTAGACGCGGATCGCCGAAGCGAGGCCCATGTCCATCCCGCGATCCGCGTCGATCTCGGAGGCGAGTGCGCCGATCGCCTTGCCTTCGGCCTTCGCGATCTCCCGGAAGGCCTCCCAGAAAGGCGCCTCGAGGCTCACGGACGTGCGGTGGCCGCGCAGGGTCAGCGAGTGCTTCTCGGGACGGCCATCCGTCATGCGTCCTCGGGCGCGTCACGGCGATGCTGGTCGAGGCGGCGCGCCGCAAGATCGTCGTTGGCCGTCCGCAGACGCGTCGACGCCTTGCCCTCGCCGGCCGCCGCCGCCTCGACCGTCGCAGCGGTTCGCGCCTGCGCCCGTTTGCGCTGCTTTCGCGCGATGCGAAGGTTGACGATCCCGCTCAAAGCTGCGCCGCGCCGAACGTGTCGCAGGCTTCGGGGTCGCCGGTCTCGTAACCGCGACCGAACCAGCTCTGACGCTGCGCGCTGGTCCCGTGCGTGAAGCTGTCCGGCACGACGACGCCGCGGCTCGCACGTTGCAGCGCGTCGTCGCCGATGCGGGCGGCGGTGTCCATCGCGTTCTCGATGTCGCCCGGCTCGAGGCTTCCGAACCGGTCCTCGGCGTTGCGCGCCCAGAGACCGGCGTAGCAATCGGCCTGCAGTTCGACACGGACCGACAGCGCGTTCGACTCGCTCTCGCTTGCGAACCTGCGGGTCGAGTTGACTTCGCCGAGCACGCCGAGCTCGTTCTGGACGTGGTGCGCCACTTCGTGAGCGATCACGTAAGCCGCGGCGAAATTGCCCTGCGCGCCCAGTTCCTCCGTCATCACCCGGAAAAAATCGGTGTCGAGAAAGACGCGCTTGTCGCCGGGACAATAGAACGGGCCCATCGCCGCATCCGCCCCGCCGCAGGCCGAGGACGTCTGTCCGGCATAGAGCACGAGCGTCGGCGCCTCGTACTGCAGCCCCGAGGCGGTGAACACCGCGTCCCAGACCTCTTCGGTGTCGGCGAGCACGACGGCGACGAACTCCTCGGCCTCGTCGTCGATGCTGTTCGGTCCAGCCGGCGCGCCGGTCTCGACCGTGCCGCCGCCCCCGGTCAGAAAAGGCGTCACGTCCACGCCGAAGAACACGCCGATCAGCAGCACGACGACGAGCCCGATGCCGCCGATGCCCGCCGAGCGCCCGCCCCCGCCGCGCCGGCGGTCTTCGATGTTGCCGCTGGTGCGGCGTCCCCGCCATTTCATCCGCGCACTCTCCCCGGTTCACCTCTGCGTCGAGCAACGTCCGGGCCGAAGCGGCGTTCCATGGTCCCCGCGCCACCCTGCCCGGACAATACTGACAGAGAACGCCGCAGCGATGTCAATGCGCCCGCCGCGCGCCGGCCGTCGCGCGGACTGGCGCCACGCCGGAGGGACATCAGTCCTTCGGCCCGAGCATGTCCGAGGGTTGCACGACGCGGTCAAAGGTGGCGACGTCGACGAAACCGAGACGGACCGCCTCCTCCTTCAGCGTCGTGCCATTTTTGTGCGCGGTCTTGGCCACCTTGGCCGCGTTGTCGTAGCCGATCTCGGGGGCGAGCGCGGTGACGAGCATCAGGCTCTCCCACATCAGCCTCGAGATGCGCGCCTCGTCCGCCTCGATCCCCACGACGCAATTGTCGGTGAACGAGGCGGCGGCGTCGCCAAGCAGCTGCATCGCCTGCAACACGTTGTAGACGATGACGGGTTTGTAGACGTTCAGCTCGAAATGGCCCTGCGAGCCGGCGAAGCCGACGGCCGCGTCGTTGCCCATCACCTGGGCGCAGACCATGGTCAGCGCCTCGGCCTGCGTCGGGTTCACCTTGCCCGGCATGATCGAGGAGCCCGGTTCGTTCTCGGGCAGGATCAGCTCGCCGAGGCCGCAGCGCGGACCCGAGCCGAGTAGCCGGATGTCGTTGGCGATCTTGAACAGGCTGACCGCGACGACCTTGAGCGCGCCCATCATCTCGACCATCGCGTCGTTCGCCGCCAGCGCCTCGAACTTGTTCGGCGCGGTGACGAACGGCAGGCCGGTCAGTTCGGCGATCCGCGCCGCAATCTTTTCGGCGAAGCCCTTGCGGGTGTTGAGCCCGGTGCCGACCGCGGTGCCGCCCTGCGCCAGCGGATAGATATTGTGGAGCGCCGCCGTGACCCGCCTGATCGCCTGTTCGACCTGGAACGCGTAGCCGCCGAATTCCTGGCCGAGCGTCAGCGGCGTCGCATCCTGGGTGTGGGTTCGGCCGATCTTGATGATGTCCTTGAACGCCTCGGCCTTCTCCGCCAGCGCGCCGTGCAGCTTGCGCAACGCCGGCAACGTCAGCTCGTGCGCCATCATTGCGGTGGCGATATGCATCGCGGTCGGGAAGGTGTCGTTCGACGACTGGCTCATGTTGACATGGTCGTTGGGATGGATCGGCGTCTTCGATCCGATTTCGCCGCCGAGCAGCTCGATGGCGCGGTTCGAGATCACCTCGTTCGCGTTCATGTTCGACTGCGTCCCCGAGCCGGTCTGCCAGACCACCAGCGGGAAATGATCGTCGAGCTTGCCGGCGGCGACTTCCGCCGCCGCCGCGACGATGGCCTCGCCGATCGCGGGGTCGAGGTCGCCCATGCCCATATTCACCTCCGCCGCGGCGCGCTTGATGATCCCCATCGCGCGCCGCATCGCGACGGGTTGATGCTCCCAGCCGATCGCGAAGTTCTGGATCGAGCGCTGGGTCTGCGCCCCCCAGTAGCGGTCGCCGGGCACCTCCAGCGGGCCGAAGCTGTCGGTCTCGGTGCGGGTCGCGGCGGTCGTCGGGGTCGCGGTCATCGGGGTCGCCTTCCTGCTGCGCGCCAAGCTCTTAACCTATCGGCGGCGGCGGTCCAAGTCTTTCGGCGGCGGCGCCTGCCGGGCGAGCGTGACGAAACTGCTGGCGTCAGCGGGCCGTCCGTGGTGAAGATCGGCCAGATCGACACACCGGGCGACCCTTGATGGACCAGTTGACGCTCAACCCCGAGTTCCTCCGAAGCCTGATCCTCAAGCTGCGGGCCGTGATGGCGCAGGAGGAGATGGTCTCACCCGACAGCGGCTCGAACCCGTCCGACGACGAGCGGTCGGCGACGCTGCAGGAGACGCCGGACAACCTGACCCGCGCCGAGATCGTGGCGCAGGTCGAGGATCTGGAGCCCGATCAGCAGGCCGAGTTGGTGGCGCTGATGTGGATCGGCCGCGGCGATCTCGAACCCGAGGAATGGGAGGACGCGCTGGAGCTTGCGATCGAGCGTGGCGACAACCCGACGTCCGAATACCTGCTGACCCATCCCCATGTCGCCGACTATCTCGACGAAGGGCTGGACCGGCTGCTCGACGGCTCGGACCTGATGGAGACGGGCGAGTATTGAGCGACGCGGACGATAACAGCGTGTTATGTCGGCAAGTATATGAAAATGTTCAAGATGTCTGCAGGGAATTTCGAGGGCGGGCGTTTCGCCCGAGGTCCGGGACGGATGCAGGGTGACCCGCCGGTTCGTCGGTCCGGGCGTCGAGGTTCCCGTCCGGGGTTCCGACGGTGTCACGAAGAACCGCGACCGAGGCTTCCGAGCGGGCCTTGCCTGCGGACCGGAACGGCTTCGCGTGGCGAAGGGGAGTGCCGGACACGGGAGACCTTGATACGATGAGGTCTTCGATGGACCCGCCCGGCTCACGCAGGGGACTTTCCCTTCGGACTTCAGGCGATTGCGTCGGGGCGACCGTGCCGGGCGCTTGACAGCGGCGGGGGCGGCGGGGGATCAGTCGATGATGATCGACATCAGGCCCGTGGGCTACATCGTCGGGTGGCTGACGGGCCTTCTCGGCCTGCTGATGGCGCTGCCGCTGGCGCTCGACGCCGCCGACGGCGACGCCAACGCCCAGTCGTTCGGCGTATCGATGCTGCTGACCCTGACCGTCGCCGGAGCGATGATCTTCGCCTGCCGCGACCGCGAGCAGACCGACCTGACGCTGAAACAGGGTTTTCTGCTGACCAGCGCCACGTGGATCGCCTTCACCGCCTTCGGGACGCTGCCGCTGATGCTGGGGGCGCCGCGCCTGACCTTCACCGACGCCTTCTTCGAGACGATGTCGGCGATGACCACGACCGGCGCCACGGTGATCGCCGGGCTCGACCACATGCCGCGCGGCGTCCTGCTCTGGCGGATGCTGCTGACCTGGGTCGGCGGGATCGGCGTGGTGCTCCTCGCCATTATCATGTTGCCGGTCCTGAAGATCGGCGGCATGCAGCTGCTGCGCACGTCGGACTTCAACACGATGGGCAAGATCATGCCGCGCGCGAAGGAGATCGCGTTCTCGTTCGGCTCGGTCTATGTGGCGCTGACGCTCGCCTGCGCCATAGGCTATGTCTGGGGCGGACTGTCCGGCTTTGACGCGATCACGCACGCGATGTCGACGGTCGCCACCGGCGGAATGGGCAACTACGACGCCTCCTTCGCCAATTTCAGCGCGGCGACGCAGTATGTCGGCATGGTGTTCATGTTGCTCGGCGGGATGTCGTTCGTGCGGTTCGTCCAGCTCGCGGCGGGCGAGCCGGGACCGCTGTTGCGCGATGGCCAGATCCGCGCGTTTCTGGCGACCTACATTGCGCTCTGCGCCGGTCTTGTCGTCGCGCGGATGTTGAACGGCGAGCGGATCGACGAACTCGCCCTGCGCGAGGTCCTGTTCAACATGTCCTCGATCATCACCACAACCGGCTTCAGCACCGCCGACTACACGCTCTGGGGCAGCCTCGCCAGCGTGCTGTTCTTCTGCGCGATGATGGTCTGCGGCTGTTCGGGATCGACGTCCGGCGGCGTGAAAATCTTCCGCTACCAGTTGCTCGCCGGCGCCGTCGGGGCGGAGATCCGCCGCCTGCACAGCCCTAACGCCGTCTTCAGGCCGCGCTTCCAGGGGCAGCCGGTGACCGAGGACGTGATGAACTCGGTCATCGCGTTCTTCATGCTGTACTTTCTCACGCTCGGGATCGGCGCGGTGCTGCTTGTCATGCTCGGCCTCGACAGCCTGACCGCCGTAACCGGCGCGGCGGCGATCCTGTCGAACGTCGGACCTGCTCTGGGACCGATCATCGGTCCGGCCGGCAACTACGCCGCGTTGCCCGACCCGGCGATCTGGTTGCTGACCTTCCTGATGCTCGTGGGCCGCCTGGAAATCCTGACCGTCTATGTCCTGTTCACCGCCACCTTCTGGCGTGGGTGAGGCGAACGGGCGGCGCGCTCGGGGTCCGGGCCACAGGCGCCAGCGCCGCGGTTGACGCGGGCCACGCCGCAATGCGAGGTTTCGCGCGAGCGGCAGCGATGCGAGGCAGGGCATTGGGCGAGGTCAAGCGCGCGGGCAAGGTTCCAAGGCTGCCGCTGGAAGAAGCCGCGAAGGCGCGGCTGAAGCGGATCGGCGTCATCGACGTCGGGTCGAATTCGGTGCGGCTCGTCGTGTTCGACGGGATGGCCCGCAGCCCGGCCTATTTTTACAACGAGAAGGTGCTTTGCGGCCTCGGGGCCGGGCTCGCCGAAACCGGCCGGCTCAGCCGCGAGGGCTGGATCAGGGCGATGGCGGCGCTGCGCCGGTTCGCGGCGCTCTCGAACCGGATGGACCTGTCGGGCATGATCGCCGTCGCGACGGCCGCCGTGCGCGAAGCCAAGGACGGCCCGGCGTTCTGCGACCAGGTGTTCGACGAGACCGGCCTCGAGCTCCATGTCGCGAGCGGCGGCGAGGAGGCGCGGCTCGCGGCCAAGGGCGTGCTGCTGGGCTGGCCGCATGCCGAGGGTCTGGTCTGCGACATGGGCGGGGCCTCGATGGAGCTCGCGCTTCTGAAGGCCGGCGAGATCGGCGAGTGCGCCACGTCGCCGCTCGGACCGCTCAAGCTCGCCGACCTGCCGGACGGCGACGCCGTCGCCAAGGCGATCCGAAAAGGCGTCAAGGCGCTGCGCAAGGCGGTGCCCGGACAGGCCCCGCGGCTGTTTCTCGTCGGCGGCTCGTGGCGCGCCATCGCACGGCTCGACATGGAGCGCGTCGGCTATCCGCTGAAGGTTCTGCACGCCTATTCGCCGCCGTCGCCGCAGCTCATGGAGTCGCTCGCGTGGATCCGCGAGCAGGACCAGGCGCGGATGTCGGCGATGACGGGAACCTCGGCGGCGCGCCTGTCGCTGGTGCCGCTGGCGGCCGAGGTCCTCGCCGAACTGCTGCGCCGGATCGAGCCCGGACGCATCACCGTTTCGGCCTACGGGTTGCGCGAGGGCCTCCTCTATCGGCAGATGCCCGAGGCGATGCGCGCGCAGGACCCGCTGATCGAGGCCTGTCGTCACATGGAAGCGGAGTCCGCCCGGGCGCCAGGCTTCGGCGACGCGCTGTTTCGCTGGCTCGCGCCGATCTTCGGGGAGGCGCCGGAGGACCAGATGCGCCTGGTCCGGGCCGCGTGCCTGCTCCACGACGTCAATTGGCGCGCGCATCCCGACTTTCGCGCCGAATTGTGCTTTGAATCGGTGCTGCGCGCCAATTTCGCCGGCGTCAACCACGCCGAGCGGACATTTCTCGGGCTCGCGCTGCTCAACCGCTACAAGGCGACCGGTCCGGACCAGGGGGCTGGCCGCTACGGGGCGCTGATCGGTCCGGAGCGCGCGGCGGAGGCTGTCTCGCTGGGGCGGGCGATGCGCCTCGGGGCGATGCTTTCGGGCGCGGCGACGGGGGTGCTGGAGCATGCGCCGCTGACCCGCGCCGAGGGTCGCCTGACGTTGACGCTCGACCGGACCGTGCATGATTTCGCGGGCGACGCGGTCGAGCGACGGCTGCTGAGCCTTGCGGCGCAGCTCGGCTGCGAAGGCGTCCTGATCCGCGCCTGACGCGACCGGCTCCGCCGCGCAAAAGAAAAAGCGGCCTGCGCGTGCAGGCCGCTCTCGATTTCCCCCCAGACTTGGGCCAGCGCCAACGGGTCATGTTACGCCAAGTTTCCGCGCGCTTTGCGGGTTGATCCCACCCCAGCATCGCTCCCGGCTGTCGCCCATCATTCGGCCTTGAACCATAATCAGCTGCGGCACATTTGTGCAAACCAAATCTTGCGGCGGTCATGCCAAAGACGCGTCCGGGGCGGCATTGCGCGCCCGGCGCGCTTCGCCTAAAGCGGGGCTGTTCCGCCAGCGGAGTTCCCGGTCGCATGCGCCTGACCCAGTATTTCCTGCCCGTGCTGCGCGAAACGCCGGCCGAAGCCCAGATCGCCAGCCACCGGCTGATGCTGCGCGCCGGCATGATCCGGCAGGCGAGCGCCGGGATCTATTCGTGGCTGCCGCTGGGGTTCAAGGTGCTGCGCCGGCTCGAGACCATCGTGCACGAGGAACAGGCGCGCGCCGGCCATGTCCCGCTGCTGATGCCGACGCTGCAATCGGCGGATCTCTGGCGCGAAAGCGGGCGCTATGACGACTACGGCGCCGAAATGCTGCGCATCAAGGACCGGCACGCGCGCGACCTGCTCTACGGACCGACGAACGAGGAACTGATCACCGACATCTTCCGGTCCTCGGTGGGCTCGTACAAGGATCTGCCGCTGACGCTCTATCATATCCAGTGGAAGTTCCGCGACGAGATCCGCCCGCGGTTCGGCGTTATGCGCGGGCGCGAGTTCTTGATGAAGGACGGCTACAACTTCGACCTGACGCTCGAGGACGCGCTGCATGCCTACAACCGGCATATGGTCAGCTACATCCGCACCTACGAGCGGATGGGGCTGAAGGCGATCCCGATGCGCGCGGACGGCGGGCCGATCGGCGGCGATCACACGCACGAGTTTCTCGTGCTGGCGCCGACGGGCGAAAGCGCCGTGTTCTATGACCGGGCGGTGACGGACCTGACGTTGGGCGACCGGGCCATCGACTTCGCCGACCGTGCGGCGGTCGCAGCGATCTGCGCCGACTGGACCGCGCCCTATGCCCGGACCGACGAGCGGCACGATGCGACTGCGTTCGCTTCGGTGCCGAGCGACCGGCGGGTCGAGGGACGCGGCATCGAGGTCGGCCAGATCTTCTACTTTGGAACCAAGTATTCCGAAAGCATGGGCGCCACCGTGGTGACCGCCGATGGCACCAAGGTTCCGGTGGAAATGGGCAGCCATGGCATCGGCGTCTCGCGCCTTCTGGGTGCGATCATCGAGGCCAGCCATGACGACAAGGGCATCATCTGGCCCGAGGGCGTGACACCCTTTCCGGTCGGCATCGTCAACCTGAAACAGGGCGATGCGGGCACGGATGCCGCATGCGAAGGACTTTACAAGATGCTGGCCGCAGCGGGGCTTGAGGCGCTGTATGACGACCGCGAAGAACGCGCGGGCGCCAAGTTCGCAACGATGGATCTGATCGGTCTGCCATGGCGCATCACCGTGGGGCCGCGCGGGCTGGCAAACGGTGTGGTCGAACTGACCAGCCGACGCAGCGGAGAAAGCACCGAGATGACAGCCGAGGCCGCCGTTGTGCGCATTGTCGAGATCTACGCCGCCCACAAATAGGTGACCGCGTTCCCCCAAGAGACCTTATGCCGCGCGGCCCTTCATGGGGCCGCGCGCTGACGCAGCGTCACGGCGGGTCTGCCGATTGACTTGGGCCAAGAGGCGCCCGATTTTCAGAGGTCAGCCACAGGAGCGCGCGCCATGTCACTGCCCGAATCCCACCCCCGTATGACAAAGCGCGCCTTTTCTCTGGGAGAACTGGTCGCCGACGGGGTGGTGCACGCGGTGGCGATTTTGGCCGGGATCATCGCATTTCCCGCGCTGCTTTTGACGGTGATCGAGCGTGCAGCATTTGGCCAGTTGGCCGCCCTTGTCATCTACGCGTTCGGCTTTTTCGCGCTGTTCGGCTTTTCGCTCGCCTATAACATG
>JBBRUZ010000134.1:0-9657 GCA_038247355.1 Rhodobacterales bacterium | reverse complement strand
CCGATCTTCCGCAAGGGCGGCGTCGCCAAGGGGCCGACCCCGCGCAGCCACGCCCATGACCTGACCAAGAAGTTCCGTGCGCTGGGCCTGCGACACGCGCTTTCGGCCAAGGCCGTCGCGGGCGACTTGGTGGTGATCGATAGTGCGACGATGCCCGAGGCGAAGACCAGGCTGCTGGCGCAGACCATCCGAAACCTCGGCTGGAAACGCGCGCTGATCATCGATGGCGCGGCGGTCGATGCGAACTTCGCACTGGCGGCGCGCAACATCGAAAACCTCGACGTGCTCCCGAGCATCGGCGCCAATGTCTACGACATCCTGCGGCGCGACACGCTGGTGCTGACGAGATCCGCCGTCCAAGCGCTGGAGGCGCGGTTGAAATGAACGTGAAGGCAGAACTCTACGACGTGATCAGGAAGCCGATCATCACCGAAAAGGCGACGATGGCGTCCGAACACGGGGCCGTCGTGTTCGAGGTGGAGATCGGCGCGACCAAGCCGCAGATCAAGGAAGCGGTGGAGAAGCTGTTCGGCGTCAAGGTCAAGGCGGTGAATACGACCGTGACCAAGGGCAAGGTCAAGAAGTTCAAGGGGCGGCCGGGCCGCCGCCGCAACGTGAAGAAAGCCTATGTGACGCTTCACGAGGGCAACACCATCGACGTGACCACCGGGCTCTGAGCCGGACGAACCGAATTATCTGAAACGGAAGACAGCAAGATATGGCGTTAAAATCGTACAAGCCGACGACGCCGGGCCAGCGCGGGCTGGTTCTGATCGACCGTTCCGAATTGTGGAAAGGCCGCCCGGTCAAATCCCTCACCGAGGGGTTGACCGGCAAGGGCGGCCGGAACAACACGGGGCGGATCACCATGCGCCGGCGCGGCGGCGGGGTGAAGCGGCTCTACCGCGTGGTGGACTTTCGCCGGGCAAAGCTCGACGTTCCCGCGCGCGTCATCCGGATCGAATACGATCCGAACCGCACGGCGTTCATCGCGCTGATCGGGTATAATGACGGCGAGCAGGCGTACATCTTGGCGCCGCAGCGGCTCGCGGCGGGCGATGTGGTGGTGGCGAGCGGGAAGGCCGACATCAAGCCAGGCAACGCGATGCCGTTCACCGCGATGCCAATCGGCACGATCGTGCACAACGTCGAGATGAAGGCGGGAAAGGGCGGCCAGATCGCGCGGGCGGCGGGCACCTACGCCCAGTTCGTCGGACGCGACGGCGGTTACGCGCAAATCCGTCTGTCGTCGGGCGAGCTGCGGCTCGTTAGGCAGGAATGCATGGCGACGGTCGGCGCCGTCTCGAACCCCGACAACTCGAACCAGAACTTCGGCAAGGCCGGGCGCATGCGCCACAAGGGCTTTCGACCGAAGGTGCGCGGTGTGGTCATGAACCCGATCGACCATCCGCACGGCGGCGGCGAGGGTCGAACGAGCGGCGGCCGCCACCCGGTCACCCCGTGGGGCAAGCCGACAAAGGGCGCGCGCACACGGACGAACAAAGTCTCCTCCAAGTACATCCTGCGCTCGCGTCATCAGAAAAAGAACAAGCGGTAAGGAGCCCGTTCATGTCCCGTTCAGTCTGGAAGGGCCCTTTCGTCGACAGTTTCGTCTTGAAGAAGGCGGAGAAGTCGCGCGAAACCGGCCGCAACGAAGTCATTAAGATCTGGTCGCGACGCTCGACCATCCTGCCGCAGTTCGTCGGCCTGACCTTCGGTGTCTACAACGGCAAGAAGCATATCCCGGTCAACGTCACCGAGGACATGATCGGGCAGAAGTTCGGGGAGTATTCACCGACCCGGACTTTCTACGGTCATGCGGCGGACAAGAAAGCGAAGCGGAAGTAAGTCATGGGCAAGGAAAAGAACCCCCGCCGCGTGGAAGACAACGAGGCGATGGCCGTGAGCAAGATGCTGCGCACCAGCCCGCAGAAGCTGAACCTCGTGGCCCAGATGATCCGCAACAAGCCAGTCGACAAGGCGCTCGCCGATCTGATGTTCTCGAAGAAGCGGATCAGCGACGACGTGCGCAAGACGCTGCAGTCAGCCATCGCCAACGCCGAGAACAACCATGGGCTCGATGTCGACGAGCTTGTCGTGGCCGAGGCCTATGTCGGCAAGAACATGGTCCTGAAGCGCGGCCGTCCGCGCGCCCGCGGTCGCTTCGGCAAGATCCTGAAGCCGTTCAGCCAGGTGACGATCAAGGTGCGGCAAGTCAGCGAGGAGACCGTCTGATGGGACAGAAGATCAACCCGATCGGCTTTCGCGTCCAGGTCAACCGCACGTGGGACAGTCGCTGGTTCGCCGACGGCAAAGAGTATGGCAAGCTTCTGCACGAGGATCTGGCCATCCGCGACTTCGTCAAGAAGACCGCCGTGCAGGCCGGGATCAGTCGCGTCGTTATCGAGCGCCCGCACCGCAAGTGCCGGGTCACGATTCACGCCGCCCGCCCGGGCGTGATCATCGGCAAGAAGGGCGCCGACATCGAGGTGCTGCGCAAGAAGCTGGCGGCGTTCACCAAATCCGAGCTGCACCTCAATATCGTCGAGGTGCGCAAGCCCGAGATCGACGCCGCCCTCGTCGCCGAGAACGTCGCCCAGCAGCTCGAGCGGCGGGTCTCGTTTCGCCGCGCCATGAAGCGCGCGGTGCAAAACGCCATGCGCATGGGCGCGCTCGGCATCCGGATTAATGTCGCGGGGCGTCTCGGCGGGGCCGAGATCGCCCGGACCGAATGGTATCGTGAAGGCAGGGTGCCGCTGCATACGTTGCGGGCCGATATCGATTACGCGCTCGCCGAAGCCAAGACCGCTTACGGGATCATCGGGATCAAGGTCTGGATCTTCAAGGGCGAGATTCTCGAGCACGATCCGCAGGCCCGCGACCGCCGTCAGGCTGAGCTTCAAGAAGGTGGTGGAAGCCGCTCGCCGCGTCCCCGCGACCGAGCCTGAGCCCCCGGGAGAGATAGAATGCTGTCACCTAAGCGCACCAAGTTCCGCAAGATGTTCAAGGGCCGCATCCATGGCGAGGCCAAGGGCGGATCCGACCTGAACTTCGGCGAGTTTGGCCTGAAGGCCACCGAGCCCGATCGCGTCACCGCGCGCCAGATCGAAGCGGCCCGCCGCGCGCTGACCCGCCACATGAAGCGGCAGGGACGTGTGTGGATCCGCATCTTCCCGGACGTTCCGGTGTCGAAAAAGCCGACCGAGGTCCGGATGGGCAAGGGCAAGGGCTCGGTCGAGTTCTGGGCCGCCAAGGTGAAGCCAGGCCGGATCATGTTCGAGATCGACGGCGTCGCCGAAGACGTCGCGAAGGAGGCTCTCCGCCTCGCGGCGATGAAGCTGCCGATCAAGTGCCGCTTCGTGGTCCGCGAGGACTGGTGAACCGAGCCCGAGCCTTTGGCGCGGACAGAGTCGATGCGAATGAGGTCGGCGTATTGTCGGCCTCTTCGTTGAAGCGACCAGGCTTTTGCGGACCGATGCCGATCGACCGCGTGCGGACGTTCAGTAAAATATCGATTTAATTTAATATTACCTTTATTGTATCTCAGCGATCGTACGAGTCAAAGCTGCTCCGGAGCGTGGACTTCGACAGCGCGGCGCGCCCGCACCGGAGATCGAGGCGGACGGTAACCGACGCGCACGTTATTTCGACGGGCCTTCGTCTGTTGCGCGCCGGCAGCGATTACCGGTTGAAGCGTGGACTTTCGTCCGGCGTCGCCATCCCGCACACGAGTTCCGGCGCGTGCCAAAGTCCG
The DNA here is from genome assembly GCA_038247355.1 of Rhodobacterales bacterium. Lineage (GTDB taxonomy): Bacteria > Pseudomonadota > Alphaproteobacteria > Rhodobacterales > Rhodobacteraceae > Amaricoccus. Next base: position 5,903 of record JBBRUZ010000134.1, on the reverse strand, counting down.
CCAGTCCCGACCATGCGCCGGGAAGGCGCGTTCGACGCCGACACGAGTTGATAGACATGCGTGACGTCATGGTTGCGGAACATACTGACGATCATGCGGGCGTTGATGTAGCTGCCGAGGCCCTTTTCCCGTTGAGACCCGGCCACGGCGACGAGCCCGCCCCAGGCATGGCGATTGTAGGCGCTATGGGCGTTGTGCGGCAGGTAGCCGTGAGCGGTCGCCACGATGTTCCCTTCACAATCGCCGACGACGACGGTCGTGGCGGGACCCAAGGCCCCGACGAGCATCGAACCGGAGAACGGCAAAACGCCCGCCGCACTCATCAGCGCCTGGATCCGGACAGTGTAATCGCCCTCGGGTTCAATGGGTCCGTCCATATCCGCCAGTCCATCCGGCAGACCTCGGCAGACGATCGCCTGCGAGGCGACGAGCGCGGCGGAGCGGTCTGCGAGGAACACGTCCCAGGTGTCGAAGCGGAAGTTCTTCTGCGCAAGGCGCGACCTGAGCTTCTCCGCGACAGCTGCCGCGATAAGGCGAAATCCGAGCACGCCGTCACGTTCGAGGAACTCGTCGATCCGCCTCCATCCAAGTCGATCGGGATCGTCGCATCCCATCATCCGTCCGGTCTGGCAGGCGCCGGGCTTCGTGCGGATGAAATCGGCGCACGCTTCGGCCCGCGCCTGCAAGCGTTGCTGCTGCTCGGTGCCGAAATAGCCTGACATAAGCGGTTGCCGTTCATAAGTGCCTCATAAGTATAGCATGATACGCGCACCGCGTCTACCGCGCCGCGTTCCGCATACTCGCGTTCCGTCCGCTTCAATACCGCTTGCCTTCCCCGAACCGCGCGGGTATCAAGCCTTCTCATCACTGGACTCCGCCGGAATCAGGGTGACCCTCAAAAGGGGCTCGCGGGCGATGTTGAAAGGAACGAGGCCATGAAAGCGGCCGAACTGCGGGACAAGACGCCCGACCAGCTGCGCGATCAGCTCGCCCAGCTCAAGAAGGAGGCGTTCAACCTCCGCTTTCAGCAGGCCACGGGCCAGCTGGAGAGCACTGCTCGAATGAAGGTCGTTCGTCGCGACGCCGCCCGCGTCAAGACCGTGATGAGCCAGATCGCCGCCTCCGCGGCTTCGGGAGCCTGAGATGCCCAAACGTATTCTCACCGGCACCGTGACCAGCGACAAGAACGAGCAGACGGTGACTGTCTCCGTCGAGCGCCGATTCACGCATCCGGTTCTGAAGAAAACCATCCGGAAGTCGAAGAAGTACCGGGCCCACGATGCTCTGAACACCTTCAAGACCGGCGATATCGTAAAGATCTGCGAATGTGCGCCGATCTCGAAAACCAAACGCTGGGAAGTCATGGTCGACGGCGCGGAAGCGTAGTTCAACCTTTCCTTTTTTTGTCGAAACCGCAGGGCGCGTCCTTGCAGGTCGGGAGTTAAAGTCATGATCCAGATGCAGACCAATCTGGATGTCGCTGATAATTCCGGCGCGCGCCGGGTTCAGTGCATCAAGGTCCTGGGCGGCTCCAAGCGTAAGTACGCTTCGGTCGGCGACATAATCGTGGTGTCGGTCAAGGAGGCGATCCCGCGCGGCCGCGTCAAGAAGGGCGACGTGCGTAAGGCTGTCGTCGTACGCACCGCCAAGGAAGTGCGCCGTGAGGACGGCACCGCCATCCGATTCGACCGCAACGCCGCGGTGATCCTGAACAACCAGAACGAGCCGGTCGGCACGCGGATATTCGGGCCGGTCGTGCGAGAGCTGCGCGCGAAGAACTTCATGAAGATAATATCGCTCGCGCCGGAGGTGTTGTGATGGCCGCGAAACTGCGCAAGGGCGACAAGGTTGTCGTGCTGACCGGCAAGGACAAGGGCCGCGAGGGCGACATCACCCGCGTCATGCCGAAAGACGACAAGGCGATCGTCGCCGGCGTGAACGTGGCGATCCGCCATACCCGCCAGTCGCAAACGAGCCAGGGTGGGCGCATTGCCAAGGAAATGCCGATCGCGTTGAGTAATCTCGCGCTCCTCGACGCGAAGGGCAAGGCGACGCGCGTCGGGTTCCGGATCGAAGACGATAAGAAGGTTCGCTTCGCCAAGACCACTGGGGAGACGATCTGATGCTCGATGCGGCCACGTACATCCCCCGCCTGAAGGCGGATTACGCCGAGCGGATCCGGCCGGCGATGAAGGAAGAGTTCGGCTACAAGAACGAAATGCAGATTCCGCGCCTCGACAAGATCGTGCTGAACATGGGCGTCGGCGAAGCGGTGTCAGATTCAAAGAAGGTCCGCGCCGCCGCGGGCGACCTGACGCTGATCGCCGGTCAGAAACCGATCATCACCAAGGCCAAGACGTCGATCGCCGGCTTCAAGGTTCGCGAGGAGATGCCGCTCGGCGTCAAGGTGACGCTGCGCCGCGCGAGGATGTACGAATTCCTCGATCGGCTCATCACCGTGGCGATGCCCCGCATCCGCGACTTTCGCGGCGTCAAACCGACGAGCTTCGATGGCCGCGGCAACTATGCGCTCGGTCTCAAGGAGCATCTGGTGTTCCCCGAAATCAATTTTGACAAGATCGACCAGGTCTGGGGCATGGATGTCGTGATCTGCACTACTGCGAAAAGCGACGCCGAAGCGAAGGCGCTGCTGAAGCATTTCAACATGCCGTTCACGGCCTGAGCGCGGGAGAGGAAAATGGCGAAAGTCAGCATGGTCAACCGCGAGAAGCGGCGTCAGGTTCTAGTGGTCAAGTACGCCGCGAAACGGCTCGCGCTCAAGGAAATCGCGAAGAACGACGCGCTTCCGATGGAGCAGCGCTTCAAGGCGACGCTCGCGCTCGCGAAGCTGCCGCGTAATTCGTCCGCCTCGCGCTTGCACAACCGCTGCGAGATCTCCGGCCGGCCGAAAGCGTACTATCGCAAGTTGCGGATGTCGCGGATCGCGCTGCGGGATCTCGCCTCGCAAGGCCAGATCCCCGGCATGGTCAAGTCGAGCTGGTGAGGGAGGTCCGGACATGACGATGAACGATCCCCTCGGCGATATGCTCACACGCATCCGCAACGCGTCGATGCGCGGCAAGTCCACGGTGCGCACGCCGGCGTCGAAGATCCGAAAGTGGGTTCTCGACGTTCTGAAGGCTGAGGGCTACATCCGCGGCTACGACGAGGTTAAGTCCGAGGAGGGGCATGCCGAGATCGAGATTTCGTTGAAGTACTTCGACGGTCAATCGGTGATCCGCGAACTTCGCCGCGTTTCCACCCCTGGCCGCCGAGTATACAGCGGGGTGAGGGAAATTCCGCTGGTCCGTCAAGGCCTCGGCATCGCCATCGTCTCGACGCCGCGTGGCGTCATGTCCGATGCTCAGGCTCGCACCGTCAATGTCGGCGGCGAAGTCCTTTGCACTGTGTTCTGAGGAGCGACGCATGTCCCGGATAGGCAAGAAACCGATCGACCTGCCCGGTGGCGTCAGCGCCACGGTCGCTGGCCAGACCGTCGAAGTGAAGGGCCCGAAGGGTGTGCGTAGCTTCACCGCGGCCGACGACGTGACGATCACGCTCGCGGACGGTGCCCTCAGCGTCCGGCCGCGCGGGACGTCCAAGCGTGCGCGGCAGCAATGGGGCATGTCCCGAACCCAGGTGGCCAACCTGGTGACCGGCGTCACCACCGGTTTCAAGAAGGAAATGGAGCTGGTCGGCGTCGGATACCGTGCCGCGGCGCAAGGCAAGGTGCTGAAACTTAGCCTCGGCTACAGCCACGATGTCGATTTCGCGGTGCCGGAGGGCGTAACGATAACCACGCTGAAGCCGACCGAGATCACCGTCGAAGGCATCGACCAGCAGGTCGTCGGTCAAGTCGCGGCGAACATCCGCGAATGGCGCAAGCCGGAGCCGTACAAGGGCAAAGGCATCAAGTACAAGGGTGAATTCATATTCCGCAAGGAAGGGAAGAAGAAGTAAGGAGCGCGATGATGGCGAATAGCAAGCGAGATTTGTTCCAGAAGCGCCGCCTGCGCGTCCGGAACAAACTGCGCAAGATGGCGGGCGATTGCCCGCGTCTCAGCGTACACAGATCCTTGAAGAACATTTCCGTCCAGGTGATCGACGACGTGCAGGGCGTGACCCTCGCGAGCGCCTCGACGCTGGAGCCGGCTTTGGGCCTGAAGGGCAAGAACAACAAGGAAGCCGCCGCAAGGGTTGGTGCCGAGATCGCCGCACGGGCGCAGGCCGCCGGGATCGAGGCGGTCTACTTCGACCGGGGCGGTTTTCTTTTCCACGGCAAGGTCAAGGCCCTTGCGGACGCCGCCCGCGAGGGCGGTCTGAAGTTCTAGCGGAGGTCGCAATGGCAAGAGAAGACAATCGGGGCGGTCGTCGCGATCGGGACGAGAACCCGGAATTCGCCGATCGGCTCGTCGCGATAAACCGGGTGTCGAAGACGGTGAAGGGCGGCAAGCGCTTCGGCTTCGCGGCGCTCGTCGTCGTGGGCGACCAGAAGGGCCGCGTCGGCTATGGCAAGGGCAAGGCCCGCGAGGTGCCGGAGGCGATCCGCAAGGCGACCGAGCAGGCCAAGCGCCAGATGATCCGGGTGCCGCTGCGCGAGGGCCGCACGCTGCACCACGACATGGAAGGGCGCCACGGCGCCGGCAAGGTGGTGATGCGAACGGCGCCTGCCGGCACCGGCATCATCGCCGGCGGCCCGATGCGTGCAGTTTTCGAGATGCTCGGCATTCACGACGTGGTGTCGAAATCACTGGGCAGCCAGAACCCCTACAACATGATTCGCGCCACGATCGACGGTCTCCAGAGCCAGACGAGCCCGCGCATGGTGGCGCAACGACGCGGCAAGAAGGTCGCCGACATCCTGCCGAGAACGGCGGAATCGGCGCCCGAAGCGGCGGAGGCGTGAGCATGGCCGAGGAAGGCAAGAAGACCATCGTCGTCAAGCAGATCGGCTCGCCGATCCGCCGCCCCGCCTCCCAGCGCGCGACACTGATTGGGCTGGGCCTGAACAAGATGCACAAGACCCGCGAACTGGAGGATACGCCGTCGGTTCGCGGCATGGTCAACAGCATCCCCCATCTCGTGACAATCGTGGAGGAGCGCGGCTAAGCGCTCCCAACTTGCCGCGGCGGGCGGGTCCCGTCGCGTTTTTTCGACATCACGCCGTGGTCGGGCGCCCGTGACGCTCCGCTCCCGCATCCGGCTTCAGGAGACAGCGTCATGAAACTGAACCAACTGCACGACAATCCCGGCGCTACGAAGGCGCGCAAGCGCGTCGCGCGCGGTCCCGGCTCGGGCAAGGGCAAGACTGCGGGCCGCGGCATCAAGGGGCAGAAGTCGCGCTCGGGCGTGGCGATCAACGCCTACGAGGGCGGCCAGATGCCGCTCTACATGCGGTTGCCGAAGCGCGGGTTCAATCAGCCTAACCGCAAAAGCTTCGCGGTCATCAATCTCGGCCTGTTGCAGAAATTCGTCGACGCCGGCAAGATCGACGCGACTGCGCCGGTCACCGAAGACGCGCTTGTGGCGTCTGGCTTGGTGCGACGCAAGCTCGACGGCGTGCGTCTGCTCGCAAAGGGCGACCTGTCCGCGCCGCTCCGGATCGAGATAACCGGCGCGTCGGCCGCCGCGATCGTCGCGGTTGAGAAGGCCGGCGGCGCGATCACGCTGTCGAAGGCGGTCGAGGTCGCTGCGGCGCCGGAATGACGCTTGTGACCCGCCGGGCCAGAGCTTAGATACGACAGGGTTTCGCGCCGCTGGAGCGCCGGGGAACCGGGTCCGGCGGCGCTTCTTTGGGAGGACTCGATGGCGTCCGCAGCGGAACAGATGGCGTCCAACATCAGTTGGAGCGCCTTCGGCAAGGCCAAGGAGCTACAGAACCGCATCCTGTTCGCGATCGGACT
>JBBRUZ010000133.1:0-9668 GCA_038247355.1 Rhodobacterales bacterium | reverse complement strand
GGTCAGCCACGCCAGCCGCTCGTCGCGGAGCGCTACATTTTCGCCCTGATGCGCATCGGTGCGCGGCACGAGATAGGCGTCCACCCCTGCGTCCGCCATCGCGCCGCGCAGCGCCCGCAGCCGCACAGGCCCGGCGTCGGGGGTGGTGCGGCGGCGGAAGTCTTGATACATCGGGTCGCTCCGTTCCTGGCTCGATCGCCTGTCTCCAACGGTTTGCGGTCCGGGTCAATGAAGCTCGGTGCGCGGCGCCGGACGATACGTGAAGAGCGGCGCCGGCGCGCTTCCGCCCCTCTCACCGCACGACCGGCGCGAACCCCGGCGCCGCGACGCTCGGATGCCGGTCGAAGTCGAGAAAGAACTCGTCGAGTTGCGGCGGCGTGACCTTCGTGCCGCGCAGCATCGCGTGAGCCTGCCCGCGGTGATGGATCTGGTGCTGGAACAGATGCGCCAGCACCGCGCCGGTCCGCTCGGCGATCCGCCCGACGGCGCCGCGGTCGGTGACGACGCTTCGGTCGAGATCCGCCCCCGACAGCTTTTCGCAGAACGCGATCAACCGCGCATCGACCCGGGCCTGCGCCGTCCGCAGCGCCGCGGGCATCGCGATGTCCGGCCACTCGCGCGGAACGTCGTGGTCGTGCCCGCCACCTTCCAGCGCGCCGAGATAGTCACGGCCCGAGGGCGCTCCGCACAGATCGGCCCCCAACGCATGGTTCAGCGTCGCACGCAGCGAGGGGAAGAAACTCGTGCGCGGCGCGGCGAATTCCGCGGCGCTCAGGCCCGCGCAGGCCCCGAGCAGCCGATCGTTCGCCCAGGCGTTGTTGCGGGCCATGGCAGCGAAATGCGCTGCGAGCCGGTCGGTCATATCAGTTCCTTCGGAAGGGCTCCACCTGCGTCTCGATCGCGCCGAAAATCGCATGTCCCGTCGCGTCGCGCATCTCGATCCGCAGCGTGTCACCCATGCCAAGGAGCGATGGACACGCTGCGCCGTCGCCTCCGCCGACCGTGACCGGCCCGGACCCGACGATCGCGCCGGCGCCGAGCGGGCGGTGTCGCGCGGCGCGGACGATCAGGTCGCCGAAGTCGGCGGCCATGCCGGCGCCCTCGTCTCTGCGGCCGATCGGGCGACCGTTCACTTCGAGCAGCAGCGCGCCGCGCAGCTGCGCCCCATCCCATTCCGCGCCCAGCTCGTCGGGCGTGACCGCCACCGGCGAGAACGTCGCGGCCGGTCCCGCCGCGTCATCGCCGTCATCGCCGTCATCGGACAGGCGTTGAAGCGCGACGGTGGACATCAGCATCACCAGTCGGATGGCGGCCAAAGCGGTCGCACGGTCCGCGCCAATCGGCACGTCGCCGAGGACCACCGCTATCGCCGCGCCGATTTCGAGTCCGGTCTCGTCGTCCGCCAGCCTTATCAGATCGCGTGGCCCCGCAAAGCCATCCGAGCCGCGGAGCCGAAGCAGCGGCGCGTTCGCGCAGGGCGCGCCCGCCTCCATCAGGCGGTACGCCCGCGGCAACGGCGCCATCGCTTCGCGCTCGTGAAACCGCTCCACCGGCTGCCCGCCGCTCTCCACGCCGCGCGCGACCAGATCAAGATGCGGCGCGAGCCGGTCCCAGTCGTCGAGCGCGGCCTGCAGGGTCGGCGCGATATGCCGGGCGTCGGAGGCTTGCGTGACGTCGCGCGAGACGACAACGAGCCGGCCATCGCGGGACCCGTCGCGGATCGAGGCGAGCTTCATGTTCTTTCCTTTTTTCCCGTACGCACCCTAGCGCCGCCGAACGGCCTGCGCGAGTCCCCGCGGCGCGACCAAGGTGGCGTCCTTGCACCCGGATCTCCCCGTCCTCTGGCCGGCTTTTCAAGGCGGCGGACCTTGGCCGTCCCGGCCGCGTCTTTTCGCGGACCCGGCTGCAGAAACCGGTGTCCCCCCTTGCCTCATCTGCTCTAATGTCGGCGTGATGACGACAGCCCTCGTTTCCCATTCCGACTGCCTGCTGCATATCAATCCGCCCGGCCATCCCGAGCGCGTGGATCGGCTGATCGCGGTTACAGCGATGCTCGAGGCCGAGGAGTTCGCCTATCTGGTGCGCGTCGATGCGCCGTTGGCGCAGGATGAGCACCTGTTGCGCGTCCATCCGGCCGCGCACATGGCGTCGCTCGCCGGGCGATCGCCGAACAACGGTTTCACCGCGATCGACGGGGACACGTTCCTGTCGCCGGGGACGCTCGCCGCCGCGCGCCGGGCTGCGGGCGCGGTGGTCGAGGCCGTCGATCTCGTGATGGCGGGCGACGTGCACAACGCCTTTTGCGCCGTGCGGCCCCCCGGTCATCACGCCGAGACCGCGACGGCGATGGGCTTCTGCTATTTCGGCAGCGTCGTGGTCGGGGCCCGGCACGCGCTGGAGGCGCACGGCCTCGAGCGCGTCGCGATCATCGATTTCGACGTGCATCACGGCAACGGCACGCAGGACCTGATCTGGGACGACGCGCGGGTGCTTTTCGCCTCGACCCAGCAGATCCCGCTTTATCCCGGTTCCGGGAACGCTGACGAAGTGGGAGCGCATGGCCAGATCGTCAACGTGCCGTTGCCGCCGGGATCGGGCGGGCCGGCGTTCCGGGCAGGATTCCTCGGCCGGGTTCTGCCGGCGATCGACGCGCATGCGCCGGAAATGATCCTGATATCGGCTGGCTTCGACGCCCATGCACGCGATCCGATGGCCAATCTCAACCTGACCGAGGCGGATTTCGCCTGGGCCACCGCGCGGCTCTGCGACCTCGCGGATCGGCATTGCGGCGGCCGCGTCGTCTCGACTCTCGAAGGTGGATATGATCTGTCCGCACTCGGTGGGTCGGTTGCGGCGCATGTGCGGGTGCTGATGGAGCGGGGGCATGGCTGAGGTTGACGCGACGCCGGCGCCGGTCCGGGCGCTGAGCTTCGAGGCGGCGTTGCACGAACTCGAGCAGGTCGTCGCCCGGCTCGAATCGGGCGACGTGGCGCTCGAGGAATCCATCGCACTCTATGCCCGCGGGGCGGAATTGCGCCGCCATTGCGACGACAAGCTCCGCGCCGCCGAGGAAAAGGTCGCGCAGATCGCCCAGGGCCCCGACGGGGCCGTGTCCGCAAAACCCCTCGATCCCGTCTGAGCGATGAACGTCGCGCTACCGCGATTTCATGCGCGCCTCAACCTGCACGCTCAGCGCGTGGAGGAGGCCCTTGCTGCGCTTCTGCCGGGCGAACCGGCGCCGCTCGGGGCCGCGATGCGGTATGCGGCCTTGTCCGGCGGCAAGCGACTGCGGGCGTTCCTCGCCATGGAGACTGCGGCGCTGTTCAACGCGCCTCAAGGGCAGGCGATCCGAACGGCGGCGGCGGTCGAATGCATGCATGCCTACAGCCTCGTGCACGACGATCTGCCCTGCATGGACGACGACGACCTGCGGCGCGGCAAGCCCACGGTGCACGTGAAATGGGACGAGGCGACGGCGGTGCTCGTCGGCGACGGCCTGCAGACGCTCGCCTTCGAGATCCTCGCTGCGCCCCGCAGCGGGATCGACCCCCGGCTGCAGGTGCGGCTGATCACGCGGCTGGCGCAGGCGGCGGGAGCAGCCGGCATGGTCGGAGGGCAGGCGCTTGACATCGCGGCCGCGACCGCCGCCGAGTCGCTCGATCTCGCGGCGATCACCGGCCTCCAGTCGCTGAAGACCGGCGCCCTGATCGTGTGGGCCGCCGAATCCGGCGCGATTCTGGGCCGTTCCGACCCTGAGCCGATCGGACGGTACGCCGGCGACCTCGGCCTCGCCTTCCAGATCCGCGACGACATCCTCGACGTCGAGGGCGATCCGGAGGCGACGGGAAAGCGCCTGCGCAAGGACGGAGCGGCAGGGAAGGCGACCTTCGTCTCGTTGCTCGGGATCGAAGGCGCGCGACAGAAAGCGCGTGACTTGGTGTCAAGCGCATGTGACACATTGAGCCCGTATGGTTCGGCTGCGGAAACGTTGCGCGAGGCGGCGCGGTTCGTGGTCGAACGCGACGCCTGAAGGACCGCGCGGCCGACCGGAGGAGACGATGCCGAACGACGACTTGCCGCCGAGCCGACCAAGCACGCCGCTGCTCGACAAGATCACGATACCGAGCGATCTCAAGGGATTGACCAACGCCGAGCTGCGGCAGGTCGCCGACGAGCTGCGCGCCGAGACGATCTCGGCAGTGTCGGTGACGGGCGGCCATCTGGGGGCCGGGCTCGGGGTGGTCGAGCTGACGGTGGCGATCCACGCGGTGTTCAACACGCCCAAGGACAAGCTGATCTGGGATGTCGGTCACCAATGTTATCCGCACAAGATCCTGACCGGCCGGCGCGACCGCATCCGGACGCTGCGCGCCGGCGGCGGGCTGTCGGGCTTCACCAGGCGCTCGGAGAGCGTCTATGACGCGTTCGGCGCCGCCCATTCGTCGACCTCGATCTCCGCGGGCCTCGGTTACGCCGTCGCGCGCGATCTTGGCGCGGACGTCGGCGACGTGATCGCGGTGATCGGCGACGGGGCGATGTCGGCGGGAATGGCTTACGAGGCGCTGAATAACGCCGGTCACCTGAAAAAGCGGTTGTTCGTGATCCTCAACGACAACGAGATGTCCATCGCCCCCCCGGTCGGCGCAATGTCGAACTATCTGAGCCGCCTTTATACCGGCGAGCCGTTTCAGGACCTGATGTCGGTGGCAAAGGGCGCCGCGCGGTTCCTGCCGCGACCCTTGCAGGCGGGCGCGAAACGGGCGCGCGAGCTGGTGAAGGCGGTGACGGTCGGCGGCACGCTTTTCGAGGAACTGGGCTTTTCCTACGTCGGGCCGATCGACGGCCATGACATGGACCAGCTGCTGGCCATCCTGCGGGCGGTGAAGGCGCGCGCCGACGGGCCGATCCTGATCCATGCGCTGACGCGCAAAGGCAAGGGCTATCCGCCCGCCGAAGCCGCGTCCGACAAATATCACGGGGTGTCGAAGTTCGACGTTGTGACCGGCGCGCAGGCGAAGGCTCCGTCGAACGCGCCCTCCTACACCAAGGTTTTCGCGCTGTCGCTGATCGGCCAAGCCGAACGCGACGACCGGATTGTCGCGGTGACCGCGGCGATGCCCGACGGGACGGGGCTGAACCTGTTCGCGGAGCGCTTTCCGAAGCGATGCTTTGACGTCGGCATCGCCGAACAGCATGGGGTGACGTTCTGCGCCGGGCTGGCGGCAGCGGGAATGAAGCCGTTCGCCGCGATCTATTCGACGTTCCTGCAGCGCGGCTATGATCAGGTGGTCCACGACGTCGCGCTGCAGCGGCTGCCGGTGCGGTTCGCCATCGACCGGGCGGGGCTCGTCGGTGCGGACGGGGCGACCCATGCCGGGTCCTTCGATATCGCGTTTCTTTCCAACTTGCCGGGGTTCGTCGTGATGGCAGCGGCGGACGAGGCCGAGCTCGTTCACATGGTGGCGACGGCGGCGGCGATCGACGACCGGCCGAGCGCGTTCCGGTTTCCACGCGGCGACGGCGTCGGCGTGGAGATGCCCGAGCGCGGCGTTCCGATCGAGATCGGACGGGGGCGCGTGGTGCAGGAGGGATCGGGCGTCGCCATCCTGTCGTTCGGGGCGCGGCTGTCGGAAGTTCGCGCCGCGTCGGAGGCGCTCGGCGCCCGCGGCATCCGGCCGACGATCGCCGACGCACGATTCGCCAAGCCGCTTGACCGGGATCTGATCCTGCGGCTGGCGGCGGATCACGCGGCGCTGATCACCGTCGAGGAAGGCGCGATGGGCGGTTTCGGCAGCCACGTCGCACATCTGCTGGCCGAGGCGGGAGTGTTCGACGCGGGCCTGAAGTTCCGCTCGATGGTGTTTCCAGATACGTTCATCGACCACGACAGTCCGGTGAAGATGTACGCTGCCGCCGCGATGAACGCCGAGCATATCGAGGCCAAGGTCTTGGCGGTGCTGGGTATCGCCCGCGTCGGGGCTAGACGCGCCTGATTGCGCGGGTCAGGACATTTAGAAAACGTCGAGCAGATAAAGGATGATGATGATGGGGATCGGGATGCCGATCACCCAGGCCAGTATTCCCTTCATCGTAAGTCTCCCGCGCTGAACTAAAGATCAGCCGGAGAACGTCAAGGGCGTGCCTGCGGTTCCAATGCCGAAAAAAATGACTGCAGAGTGCGGTCGGACTAGGATCCGTGCGTGGCCGGCGGCGACGGGGCGCCGCCGGCGGGTTAGGGAGGCTTTACTTCACCAGCGCCAGATTGGCGGCCGATTCGCGGCCGTCACGGCCGGATTCGATGTCGAAGGTGACCTTCTGGCCGTCATCGACATGGGTGAGGCCCGCGCGCTCGAGCGCGGAGATATGAAGGAACACGTCCTTCGAACCGGTTTCCGGCTGAATGAAGCCGAAACCCTTGGTGGCGTTGAACCATTTCACGGTGCCTTTGGCCATCGTGAGATCTCCTGTACAGTCTAGTCCCCGCCCGCGGTATGCGGCGGCGCGGCAGAGTCAGAGCAAAATCGCAAGACTGCAGCCGGTTGACGGAGACAGTGGCCGATTCAGATAACGTCGCCATCCCTATATGCGCTGGTCGACGCTCAATTGCAAGAAGAACCACCCGACGGCGCGCAACGCAATCAATCGGCAACCGTTCGCTGATCACGACGCCCGCGGTCGCTGGCCGGGGCCGGGCCGACCAAGGCAGCGTCAACCTAGACTTACCCGCCTTTGTCGAACCTCGCCAGGATCAACGCGCGGGCTCGCGCGGGCGGTGAGTGCATTCGGCGCGGGCGGCCGCAGAATTGTCCACGCGTGGACACCGGGCAAGACATTGATTATGAACGAATTGATGCCGCCGAGATTCTGCGGCGCCTTCCTTCGGGAGCCGGTATCCGCCGGTCCATGGTCCTTTCCGCGCGACCGATTACGGCTTGGGGCCAACCCATATGGACATCTGCCATATCAGGCCGGGCCTCGATGGCCCCACAGATCCAAGCGCCAGGCGTGGTCGAGGCTGCGCCGACGCTGCGGCGTGACCGTGGAACCGAGCGCGGGGTTCCGATGTTTCAGCGCGACCAGCATTGGGAGGTGGACATGGCGGACAAACTGAAGAAGGGCGACAAGGTGGCGTGGGAGACCAGTCAGGGCGAGACGCAGGGCGTGGTGGAGAAGAAGCAGACCAACCCGACACGGATCAAGGATCACAAGGTGGCGGCGTCGGAGGAGGAGCCGCAGTACATCGTGAAGAGCGATAAGACCGGGAAGAAGGCGGCGCACAAGGCGGAGGCGTTGAAAAAAAGAGATACTAACTGAGGGCGGCCGATCTTGCCGACCGGCCCGTGTCGCTTCAGAGGTCGGCGCCGGCGCCCTTCAGGCGGGGCGCCTCGGCGCGGAGCCGGTCGATCTGCTCGGAAGCGGCGGCCTTGGTGAGGGCGTGGTCGAACTCGACGCCGGTCTCCTCGCAGAGGGTCTTAAGGTAGGACGCCTGCGCGCCGGTCATCGGCTGGTCCCCCGTCACCCGGTCGGCCGGGTCCTTGGAGGTGTTGGAATATTCGGCCGGGTCCGGATCGCCGGTCTTGCTGGGGACGACGTCGTTTTTTCGTCGATCATGGGAGCCTCATTTATGGGAACGAAAGCGCAACGCGCGACTGCGACGGGGGTTCCGCACCGCGGTGCTGCGATCTGTGCCGACAGCGCCGTGCGAGGATGCGGCTATCTTAGTACCGAGGCAATCATCTCAAAGGGTAGATCGCATGTTAATTTTAGGAAGAAGCAAAAGTACGTTCAGGCTGCGCATCAAAATCAAGAGACAAAATGAGTCTTCCAAGCAAAAATTCGGTTAGAAGGTCGGGCAAGAGCGTCGCAAGGGCTGGATCTCTTGGTGCGGTTGCTACCGACGATCTAGAGCTACTTGACGAATGGCGGAAGGCGCATCTTCAGCCACTTTCTGCAGTTGCGATGTGGCTGCGCAAGCCTTCACTCGACGCAACTGGACTCGCGCCTGCGCAGCGCTTGAAGCGACGCGACACTTTTCTGGATAAGCTAATCACAGGTCGCTCGCAAGATGCCGCTACCATGCATGACTTGGGAGGATGCCGCCTCATTTTTCAGGATATAGCAACGTTACAAACGTTTCGAAAGTATCTTGAAACAGAAAGCCGGGCACGTCACAAGCTCTCGCATGATAGAAATAAATACGACTATATTGCGGCTCCAAAGCCTACAGGGTATCGTGGAGTACACTACGTTTATGGTTATTCCTCGTCTTCACCAGCACGCTCCGCTCTCGATGGGTTAAAAATTGAAGTGCAACTGCGCACGAGCGTTCAGCATGCATGGGCTACGGCGGTAGAGATCGCAGACTTAGTTTCCGATACGCGTACAAAATTTGAAGACGGTACCGGTGACTACGGCAGGTTTTTCCGTTTGGCCAGTGAGCTGCTCGCAAGGGCTCATGAAGAAATGCATAGCTGTGAGGAGGACCTAACCAATGAATAATTGAAATTAAATTTCCATGACTTGGAGAACAAAATCGATCTTTTAGGTCGTCTAGCAAAGCTAAGAGAGCAGGGCGACATTTCTGAAATTAGGCAGCACACTGTTCTTGCATTTCTAGATAATGATACTGTTGAAATCTATGGTTACACAAAAGCGTCGCGTGCAGTATCAAAAGAACGTGAGTTACTTACAGATACTACTTGTATTAACGTCGTTTATGTTAGTGCGTCTACACCGCGTTCGATTAGAAGCTCATACCGCAATTACCTTACAAACCCCGAGGATTTTGTTGCACTCTTAAACAAAGCGCTTGAGATTCTTTAATAACGGTGGGTGTGGTCTTCATCAGGACGCGCGGCGTTTGAGTTCGGCGACTTCGGCGGTCAGGGCGTCGATCTGCCTTTGCATCGTCGAGAGGGCGGGTGCGACGTCGAGACTGCGGCGGACTGCGGCGACTTCGGACCGGACTTCGGTCAGGACGTTCTTAATGTTCATCTGGACCGCGTTCGTATCGTTCTGCGCGCGGTCGAAAAATCCGTGAAGGTCACTCACATGACCTGTGACGCCTTGGACGAGTCCGTGAAGGTCACGCAGGTTCTCGACAACGCCGTCGATGCGCCCATTGGTATTGGCACGGATTAGGTCGGCCAGTTCGTCGAGCGTCATGGGGGCAGGCTGGCATCCGGGGCGCCGGGTCGCAATCTGCAGCTTACCGCGCGAACTTCTTGTACTTGATCCGCTTCGGCTCGACCGAGTCCGGGCCGAGGCGGCGGATCTTGTCGGCCTCGTAGTCCTCGAAGTTGCCCTCGA
Organism: Rhodobacterales bacterium; assembly: GCA_038247355.1. Classification (GTDB taxonomy): domain Bacteria; phylum Pseudomonadota; class Alphaproteobacteria; order Rhodobacterales; family Rhodobacteraceae; genus Amaricoccus. The sequence goes on along the minus strand of JBBRUZ010000133.1, from coordinate 359 downwards.
ACCATTCGACGTGGCCCATCCCCTCGAAGGCGAGCATGTGGGTGCAGATGCGGTCGAGGAAGAAGCGGTCGTGCGAGATGACCACGGCGCAGCCGGCGAAGTCGACGAGGGCGTCCTCGAGTGCGCGCAGGGTTTCGACGTCGAGGTCGTTGGTGGGCTCGTCGAGGAGGAGGACGTTGCCGCCGGTCCGTAGCAATTTCGCGAGGTGGACGCGGTTGCGTTCGCCGCCCGAGAGCAGGCCGACCTTCTTCTGCTGATCGGAGCCCTTGAAGTTGAAGGCGCCGCAATAGGCGCGGGAGTTGACTTCGGCGTCGCCGAGCTTGACCACGTCGAGGCCGTCGGAGATTTCCTCCCAGGCG
>JBBRUZ010000132.1:0-9684 GCA_038247355.1 Rhodobacterales bacterium | reverse complement strand
GGCTTCATGACACCGGCCCCACCGCCACCGACGGCCGAACCGTAGTGCGACGCGTAGTCTTGCTCGATCGTGCGCGGCGGCGTCAGCGGTTTCTCGATCACCCCGAGCAGCGGCAGCACCACCAGGAAAAAGCCAAACCAGTAGAGCGTCGCGAGCTGGCTGATGATGACGAACGGCTGTTCGGCGGGCATGGCGCCGCACCACATCAGCACGAAGAAATCGACGACCAGGAGCGCGAACCAGACCTTGAACATCGGGCGGTAGCGGCCCGAGCGCACCCGGCTGGTGTCGAGCCACGGCACGAGCGCGAGCACCACGATCGAGCCGAACATCGCTATCACGCCGCCGAGTTTCGAGTCTATGAACAGGATGTCGAAGGTGATCGCGCGCAGCATCGCGTAGAACGGCAGGAAGTACCATTCGGGCACGATATGCGCCGGGGTAACCAGCGGGTTCGCCGGAATGTAATTGTCCGGATGGCCGAGGAAGTTCGGCATGAAACCTACGATCGCCGCGAAGATGACCAGGATGAGCGCCAGCGCGAACAGGTCCTTGATCACGAAGTAGGGCCAGAACGGCAGCGTGTCCGCCTCCGCTTCGCGCCGCGACGTGCGCCGCACCTCGACGCCGGTCGGGTTGTTGTTGCCGGTGGTGTGGAACGCCCAGATGTGCACGACGACCAGCCCGAGGATAACGAAGGGGAACAGATAGTGCAGCGAAAAGAATCGGGTCAGCGTGGCATTGTCGACCGACGGTCCGCCAAGAAGCCACGTTTGCAGCCCCGATCCGATGACGGGAATGGCGCCGAAGAGGCCAGTGATCACCGTGGCTCCCCAGAACGACATCTGGCCCCAGGGCAGGACGTAGCCCATGAAGGCGGTCGCCATCATCAAGATATAGATCAGCATCCCGATGATCCAGGTGATCTCGCGCGGGGCCTTGTAGCTGCCGTAGTAGAGGCCGCGGAAGATGTGCAGGTAGACCGCGACGAAGAACAGCGACGCGCCGTTCATGTGGATGTAGCGCAGAGCCCAGCCGCCGTTGACGTTGCGCATGATGTGCTCGACCGAGGCGAAGGCGAGGGCGGTGTTCGGCGTGTAGTGCATGACGAGGGCGATGCCGGTGATGATCTGCATCACCAGGCAGAAGGTGAGCACGATCCCCCAGATCCACATCCAGTTCAGGTTCTTGGGCGTCGGCAACGTCATCGTGGCGTGGACGAGGCCCACAACCGGAAGGCGGTCGGCGAGCCATTTCTCCGCATCGGACTTCGGCTCGTAGTGATCGTGCGGGATACCGCTCATTTGCGTCTCTCCTTAACCAAGCTGCAACACGAGATCTTCGACGAAGCCGGCGACCGGGATCGGCAGATTTCGTGGGGCCGGCCCGCGGCGGATGCGGCCTGCCGTATCGTAATGCGACCCGTGGCACGGGCAGAACCAGCCACCGTAGTCTCCGGCGTCCGACAAAGGCACGCAGCCGAGATGCGTGCAGACGCCCCACATCACCAGCCACTCACCGGTTTCGTCGAGCGCGCGGTTTGCATCGGTCGCCGGGGCGTCCGGCTGCAGGTTGGCATTGTTGGCGAACGGATCGGGCAGGTCCTCGACCGGTTCGGCCAAGGCTTCGGAGATGTTCTCCTCGGTGCGGCGGCGCACGAAGACCGGCTTGCCGAGATACTTGATCGTGATCTGGCTGCCGGGCTCGACACCACTGATGTCGACCTGAATCGAGGCGAGCGCCTGAACGTCGGCGCTCGGGTTCATCTGGTTGACCAGCGGCCAAACTGCGGCCGCGCCGGCGATCGCGCCCGCCGCCCCTGTCGCGACATACAGGAAATCGCGGCGGGAGGTCGATTGCTCGTCTATATGAGCCACGCCAAGTCTCCTCATGACAACCCGGCTCTCGGGCCTCGCTGGGAACGGATCTTGCTCGGGACCCTCCGATAGCTCATTTAGCCCGTTCATGTTGACCGGTCCAGTGGACTCTGCGCCGCAGGGCCCCAACCGGCCGTCAGCGCATCGGTTCTGTGACCTCCCGGCCGCCGTTGGCGTTCTTGGCCCAGTGCAGCAGAAGTCGCAGGCGGTTGAGTTCCAGCGGTTTGTGCAGCAGCGTCATCGCGTTCTGGGCGGCGCGCAGGCGCAGTTCGGTGGAGCGGTCGGCGGTGACGAGGATTGCGGGGACGGCGCCGTATTCGGCGCGCAGCGCCGCGACCGCGTCGACGCCGTTCGCGTCGTCGTCGAGCAGGTAGTCGGCGATGATGACGTCCGGGGCCACGCCGACGTCCGCGATCAACGCCCGCGCGGCTTCAAGGCTGTCCGCTTCGAGCGGGCTCGCGCCCCAGTCCTCGAGCACCGAGATCATTCCCTGGCGCACGCTCTCGTCGTTCTCGATGACGAGCACGATCATGTCGTCGAGCTGCGGCTCGGCGTCGACTTCGGGCGACCCGCCACAGGTGAGCTTGGGGTCCGACGTAAGCGGCACGCAGACGGTGAAGCGAGTGCCACGCCCGGGTTCGCTGTCGAGCGTCAGCGGATGCTCCAGCAACTGGCACGCCCGCTCGACGATGGCGAGGCCGAGGCCCATGCCGGTGGGCGCGTCGGGCGAGCTGTCGAGGCGGACGAATTCGCGGAAGACATCCGCGCGGCGATCGGCGGGAATGCCGGGTCCTGTGTCCCAGACCTCGAAGCGCAAGGCGCCGCCGCACCGGCGGGCGCCGAGCAGGACCTTGCCGCGCTTGGTGTAGCGCAGGGCGTTGGCCACGAGGTTTTGCAGGATGCGGCGCAGGTAGCTCGGATCGCTCTCGACCCAAGCGCTGGACGGAATGACCCGAAGCTCGAGGCGGCGCTCGGCGGCGAGCGGCTGGAATTCCTGGGCGAGGCTGCACAGTAGCGGGCCTACGGGCAGCGCAGTGATGTCGGCCTTCACCGCGCCGATATCGAGGTTGGAGATGTCGAGCAGCGCGCCGAGGATCGATTCCACCGAGGCGTAAGCGTTCTGAACGCGCTCGGTGATCGCGCGCTGTTCGGGGTCGAGGCGGGTCTGGGTCAGCGAGGAGAGAAAGAGCTTGGCCGCATTGAGCGGTTGCAGCAGGTCATGCGAGGCGCCGGCGACGAACAGGGACTTCGATGCGTTGGCGCGCTCGGCCGCGTCGCGGGCCTCCTCGAATTCGCGGGTGCGCTCGGTGACGCGCGCCTCGAGGGTTTCCTTGGCGCGTTCGGTCGCGGCGACAGCCTCGCGTTCGGTGGTCATGTCGGTGAAGCTGATGACGAAGCCGCCGTCAGGCATTTCCTGGCCGAAGACGTCGAGGATCGCGCCGTCGCTGCGCCGCAACTCCAGCACGAGTTCGCCGCGGCCGCTGGACTGGCCGGCCCAGTCGATCATCCGCCGCACACGATCCTCGGGCGTGAAGCGGCCACCGTTCTGCAGGTAGCTCAGGATCGATCGGAAGTCGGTGCCGGTCTGCATCAGGTTGACGGGCAGCGACACGAGCTGGCGCAGGCGGCGGTTCCAGCCGGCGAGCAGGCGGCCCGCGTCGAAGATCACAACGCCCTGGTTGATATGGTCGAGGGTGGCGCGCAGCAGTCGGGCCTGGTCGTCGAGCAGGCGGTCACGCTCGGCGCGTTCGCGGCGGATCATGTCGGTGACGTCGGTCTGGACGACGGCGGTGCCGTTCGAGGGGCCGCGGTACTCGCTGACCTGGATCCAGCGGTCGCCGGTCAGGCTGACGATGAAGTTGACATGGGGCTGGCGGTGGCTGGTCTGGCGCTGGCGCGACCATGCCTCGCGTGTGAGGTCGGGGGCGAGGTCGAGGTGCGTGCTCTGGGCGACGAGGCGGACATAGTCGACGAAGCTGAGGCCCGGTCCGAGCTTGCTCGCGACGTCGGGCAGGTGTGCGCAGAAGCGGCTGTTCGACAGGATCAGCACATCCTGCGTGTCGAACAGCGCGAAACCTTCCTGAACGCCTTCCAGCGCGTCGTAGAGATCCTTGCGGGCGTCTTCGGCCTCCTGGCGCGCGGCCTGGATGCGGGCGTTCGAGATCGAAAGCATCTTGAGCGCGTCATCTAGATCCTTGGTCCGCGCCCGGACCTGTTCCTCGAGCGCGGCCGCGAGCTGAAAGTTGGCGTAGCCGGGCCCGCTCTGGGCGATCTCCTGTTCGATGCGGTTCATCAGGACGCCGGTGATGCGGCGCAGCTTCTGGTTCTCGCACTCGAGGCCGCCCGCAGGGTCGAGAAGCAACGGTGTCATGTCGGCCCCCGGTGAACCCCGTTGGTCGCAGGGTCGGGTGGATAGATCCCGACGCCGGTGAAAGTCTGGTTGACGTGCAGCATGTTGAACTGCTCGCCGTAGCCATTGAAGCCGACGACCCGGTGGCGCGCAAGGGTCCGGGACATGACCGCGCGAACTTGTGTTTCCTCGACCTCCAGCCGGCGCAGGATGCATTCGCAGGCGATGATCGCATCGGGCGGCTCGTCGGGAGAAAGCTCGTCCATCGAGCGCTCCAGGTGCTCGGCGATGTTCTGGCCCTGCGCCAGCGTCAGGACGAGGCCGACGTCGATCGCGGTGAAAAAGCGCAGGTCGCCGTTCTCCTCGACGCGCTGGATGGCGCAGACGTGGTGTTTGCCGCCGGTGCGCACGACGACCGGATGGGCGGCGAAGATGAAGGGCGAGAGCTGGTCGGGGTCCTTGCCGAGGGCGCGTGCGTAGGCGCGGGCGGCGGGTTCGGCATTGATCTCGCGCACGAGGCGGTTTTCGGGATCGGCTTCGGTGACGACCATCCGGGTCTCGGTCGGCACCAGATGATCGAAACGAAAGACCTTGACCCGGCAGAGCGTGCGGATGAGGCAGAGGACGGCCATGTTGGACCGGAATTCGCCCCCGGCCAGAACGGCCGTCCGACCAAAGCGCAGGGCGTCGCCGGCCGAGCCGCCGAACAGCGGCGTGGCCCCGAGCGACGGGCCAAGCGCGGAGACCAGCTGGTTTTCCTTCAACGACAGGCCGTCGCTGAGAAGGAACGCGAATTCGCTGTGCCAGTTCGGCGCGGCCGCCGCGAGCAGGCCGCGGCGGCGCAGCACTTCGCCCACGGAGAAGTCGCCGGCGAAACGCGCGAGGTCGGGCAGGATCATCACGTCGGCGCGGAAATGGCTGAGCGGCAGGCCGACTCCGACGATCGCGCCGTCGGTGTAGCCGTCGAGCCCGATCTCCCCCGCGGTGGTGCAGCCGACGACGGTCTGTCCGCCGACGCGGCCAGCGAGCGCTGCGGCGAGTGCTGTGGGGTCGCGGTCCGCCGACACGAACAAGGCCACCAGCGCAAACGGACCGGGACCGAGCGCCAGCACGATTTCGCCGAGCGCCTCGTCGGGGTCGCTGGCGAAGGACTGGGCGCGGCGCACGATGCCAACGGAAGTCGCCTCCGGCTCGACGGCGATGCGCTGCGGGTCTGCCATCGGCGCAGACTAGTCGCCTTTGGGCTTGTCCCGCAAGATCGACGCGAAGCTCGCCTTGTTCGCAATCAGCACGGCCTGGGTCCGGTTCTTGGCGCCGAGCTTGCGCAGCATGGCCGTCACGTGCGCCTTGACGGTGGTCTCGGCGATCGAGAGTTCGTAGGCGATCTGCTTGTTGAGCTTGCCCTCGCAGATCAGTTCGAGGATCCGCGCCTGCTTCGAGGTCAGATCGGCGAGGCGCGCCACCGGTTCGGTTGCGCCGCGCACGTCCTTGCGGCCGCTCGGCGGCACGTAGCCGTCGGGCGTGAACGTGCTTCCCGACCAGATCGCGGAAAACGCCTGGACGAAAACCTCGCGCGGGCTGTTCTTGGGGATGAAACCCGCAGCGCCAGCCTGCATCACCGAAGTGATGATGCGGCTGTGGTTCATCGAGGACACAACGATCACCGGCACGCCGGGGGCGGCCGCAATGAGGCGAAGAAGGCCATCGAAGCCGGCGACGTCGGGCAGATGCAGGTCAAGCAGGATCGCCTCGGCGCCGTCGCCCGCCCGCAGTTTTCCGAGCCCGTCCGCAAGGCAGGTGGCGGTCGTGACCGCCGTCACGCCGAGCGCGCCGGTGAGCGTCAGCGCGAGCGCTTCGCAGAAGAGCGGGTGATCGTCGATCACCATCACGTGTTGCACACCCCGCCGGGGGACTCCGGTCAGCGAGATGACTTCGGACCGCATTCGTAGCCGCCTTCCTGCGCTCGGGACTTGAAGGTACCAGAGGACGGACGCCGGCGCATCCGCGACGAAAGGTGGACTTGCGTAATATCGGTCGATAGCGGTCCGGTGGTCGCGAGCGGCCGGATCTTCGTGGTGGTGGCCTGCTCGGGCTCTCGCCGCGACCGTGTATTCGAGCCGCGGCCGGGCTCGATCGCCGAGGTCGCGTCACGCGGTCCGCGACGGCCTGTCGCGTGGCGTTCAATCGTCGTATTTACAGTTTACGTCAGCCTGATACGCTGAGGAAAATCCCGCGCGGTGAAATGTCCGCGCGAATAAAGGTCTGCGCGAATAAAGGTCTGCGCGAATAAAGGCCTGCGCGATTAATAGGCGTAACCGGGAGGAGCGAAATGCGGAACTTTATGGCGGCTGCGTTCGCGGTCTGTGTCGCCGTACCTGTCGCCGCGCAGGATTTGCCGTCGCTGCGGATGGCGGCGCAGTTGACGGGCACCGTGAACTGGGAGCTTCAGACGATCCTGCACCGTGGCCTGGACACGGCGAACGGGTTCGATCTCGAACTGATGGACGTTTCGGGCTCATCGGCGGGGCAGGTGGCGTTTCAGGGCGGCGAGGCGGACGTGATCGTCTCGGACTGGATCCGGGTCGCGCGGCAACGGGCGGACGGACAGGACGTCCAGTTCCTGCCGTACTCGAAGGCGGTCGGCGGCGTGATGGTGCTCGACGACAGCTCGGCGCAGAGCCTCGCGGATCTGAAGGGCGAGCAGAACGGCATCGCCGGCGGGCCGGTGGACAAGAGCTGGATCATCCTGCAGGCGCTGGCCAGGAAGCAGGGCTTCGACCTGGCCGCCGAGACGACGCAGGTGTTCGGGGCGCCGCCGCTGATCTACAAGGCCGCGCTGGACGGCGAAACCGCCGCCGCGGTGAACTTCTGGCATTTTTTGGCCAAGCAGCAGCTAGCCGGGATGCGGGTGCTCGTCTCGGTGGCGGATGCGGCGCAGGAGCTCGGCCTCGATCCGAACACGCCGTTGCTCGGGTATGTCTTTCACGGCGAGACGCTGCGCGAGCCGCCCGAGCTGATCGAGGGACTGGCGGCGGCGTCGCGGGCGGCAAAGCGCATTCTCGCCACCGACGACGCCGAATGGGACCGGCTGTGACCGATCATGAACGCGGGCGACGACGCGGAGTTCGCAGCATTGCGCGACGGATTCCGGGCGGGCATCCCCGAACCCGGCCCGGTCGACGCGGCGGACGTGGCCGAGGTCATGGCGATCATGGCCGAGCTGGGCGGTTCCGAACTTGTGGGGAAGGCGACGACCCTTCCCGAAGGTGTGTTCGCGCCGCTGGGCTATTGATGTGACGCTGTCGAACGGCGCGGTCAGGCCGCTGTCCCTGGCCGGTCTGCTGGTGTTCTGGGCGGCGTTGGCCGCGCTCAATGGCGATCCGAGCGTGCTGCCGGGGCCGCACCTCGTGCTGCCGCGCATCTGGGTCGAGCTGATCCACGGCGATCTGGTCTATCAGCTCGGGCAAACGCTGTCGCGCGTCGTGCTGGCCTTCGTGCTGGCGATGTCGATCGGCATGGCGCTGGGCGTCGCGCTGGGGCGAAGTGCGGCGCTCAACCGCTGGCACGACAGCTGGCTGGTGGTGTTCCTGAACCTGCCGGCGCTGGTGGTGATCGTGCTCTGCTACCTGTGGATCGGGTTTGAACGAGGTCGCGGCGGTCGCGGCGGTGGCGATCAACAAGATCCCCACCGTCACCGCGATGATGCGCGAGGGCGCGCGGGCGATGGACCCCGCGCTCGACGCGATGGCGCGGGTGTTCCGAATGGACCGGTTGGCGCGGCTGCGCCACGTGGTCGCGCCGCAGCCCGCGCCGCATATTGCCTCGGCGGCGCGGTCAGGCATCTCGCTGATCTGGAAGATCGTGCGCGCGGTCGGGTTTCTCGGCCGGTCGTCGGGGATCGGCTTCAAGATCCATCTCTATTTCCAGTTCTTCGACGTGACGATGGTTCTCGTATACGCGCTCGCCTCCGTCGCGGTGATGCTGGCGATCGAGACGCTGCTGCTGCAACCGATCGAAACGCGGGCGCGGGCCTGGAGAACGGCGTGAGCGTTCTGACCGTGCGCGTCCGGCGCAAGGCCTTCGGTCCGGTCGTGGTGTTGCGCGACGTCGATTTCACGGTCGCCGCGGGCGAGACGCCGGCCGTGCCCGGTCCGTCGGGGGTCGGCAAGTCGATGCTGCTGCGGATCGTGGCTGGGCTGGACCCCGATTTCGACGGGAGCGTCGCGCGTCCGGAGCGCCTCGCGATGGTGTTTCAGGAGCCGACGCTGCTGCCTTGGCGGACGGCGCTCGCGAACCTGACGCTCACCACCGGAGTGGACACGGCGGGCGCCCAGGCAGCGCTCGCGGAGGTGGGGCTGGCGGGCAAGGGGGCGCTGTTCCCGCGGCAGTTGTCGCTCGGACAAAAGCGGCGGCTCGGACTGGCCCGGGCCTTCGCGGCGCGACCGGAGCTGCTGCTGATGGACGAGCCGTTCGCATCACTGGATGCGGAGCGCATCGAGAAGATGCTGGCGCTGACCGAGCGGCTGGTCGCGGCGATGCGGCCAGCGGCGCTGTTCGTGACCCATTCGGCGGTGGAGGCGGCGCGGCTGCCGACGCGGGTCCTGCGTCTCGCGCCGCGGGGCTGAACGGGTGGCGCGCCGCTCGAGGACGTTTCGCAGGATGACGTCCATCCCCCTCCGGCTGCGGCTGCTGGCCGGGGCGGGCCTGATTGCTGGATCGGCGATCCTCGCAGCGCTGCTGGCCGCCTGGGGCAGCGCCGAAACCGCGCGCCTGATCGGCGAGGACACCGCCGCCCAGACCCGCCTCGATCTGCTGGCGCAGGTCTCGGCCCGCGTCGGGGACTATGCGCTGGTGGCGGTCGACAGCGGCGCGGGCGGGCTGCCCCCGGCCGAACGGGCGGGGCGGCTCGACGCGCGCGCCGTGGTGGTCCGCGACGCGTTCGACGCGCTCGGGACGGCCTATGCGGGCTCGGTCGCCGAGGCCGAAACGATGGGGCGGATGGTCCAGATGCGGCGCGCGACCCGCGGCATCGGGCTCGCGCGAATGCGGGCGAACTTCGAGGCGCTGGCCCGAGCGACCCCGGAACTGCCCGATATCGAGGCGTTGCGCGCGTCGCTCGACGGTTTCGCCCGGCTGTTCGCGCCGCTGTTGAACGAGGCCATCGAGTCCGAACGGCGTGAGAGCGCGCGGGCGGCCGCAGCGCTCGACGTGCTGCGCTCAAGGATGCAGGCGCTCGCGATCGTCGTGTCCCTGGTCGCGGCGGCGCTGCTGGCGCTGTATCATCAGGCGCTGGTGCGGCCGCTGCTGGCGCGCCTCGACCGGGTGTCGCGGGCGGCCGAAGCGGTCGGGCGGGGAGGCTTCGATAAGACCCCGCCGGTGGATCGCCGCGTCGAGTTGGGGCTGGTGTTCGCGCAGATCAACCGGATGGCGGCGCGGCTTGGCCGAGGGCGACGAGCG
>JBBRUZ010000131.1:0-9747 GCA_038247355.1 Rhodobacterales bacterium | reverse complement strand
TCACGAGCCGCAGCCCCGAGTACGCGGCGAGATCGAGGCCGTTCGCCGCTCGCCCCGCGAGCGGCGACGCCGCGCCGATCTCGACCCGGTAGACGTCGGACGTCAGCCGGTATTGCTCGACCATCGTCTCGGCGTAGCGGCTGAGATCGGGCGGCAGGTGCGGCGCCTCGCGCTTCGGCAACAGCCGGTCGCCAAAGCGCGCGACGATCAGGACCGTCCCCGCCAGCAATGGCAGACCCACCAGCGCGAAATCGAAGAAGCCGATCGCGCCATAGCCTCCCTCCGCCGCGGCGTACAAGATCAACACGTTCTTCGGCGCGCCGGTCAGCGCCAGATGCGACCCCGCCGCCGACGCGAACGCGAGCGGCATCAGTGGGCGCGCCGGGTCCTCGCCGAGCCGGACCACCATCAGCATGACGACCGGCAGCAGCGCGCCTACCGCTCCGCTCGAATTGATCAGCGGGCACAGCGCCGCGACCGCCAGCATCCCGTAGAGCCGGAGCCGGGCCTTCGAGCCGGCGACGCGGGCCTCGAACGCCTGCCCGGCCCAGGCCGTGACACCCGTGTCCTCGAGGCCGGCGGTGACGACGAACAGCGCTGCGATGAATATCACGACCGGGTCGCCAAACCCCGCGAGGCTCTGCTCCAGCGTCAGGATGCCGCTCAGATGCAGCGCCAACGCGCTTCCCATCGCCACGACGACGACCGGCAGGCCGTTCCAGACGAAGCAGCCGATCGTCACGGCGAGGATCAGGAAGACGAGATGGATGTCGGTCATCGCCGCGTCAGAAGCGCCAGATCAGCGGCACGTAGAACACGGCGACGATGAAAAACCAGATCATCATAGGCAGACCGAATTTCCAGTAGTCGCCGAAGCGGTAGTTGCCGGGCTCCATGACCATCAGGTTCGTCGGTGTCGAGACCGGCGTCAGGAACGCCGCCGCCGCCGCCACGCCGACCGCCATCAGCACCGGCGCGGGCGAGACGCCCATCTGCGTGGCCGTGACGACGGCGATCGGGATGATGATGACGGCGGTCGCGGTGTTCGAGATGATCTGGCCCATGACGGCGGTCAGCACAAACAGCCCGGCCAGCAGCGCGCGCGGTCCCGCGTCGCCGACGAGGTCCACCAGCCCGTTCGCCAGCAGCGCCACGGCCCCCGACTGCTCGATGGCCGTCGACAGCGGCAGCAGCGCGCCGACGAGGATCACCGTCGTCCAGTTGATCGCGCGGTACATCTGTTCGACCGTGAGGATCCCGAGCAGCACCACGGCGCAGGCGGCCATCAGCCCCGCGACCGCCGCCGGCACGATGCCCGTGGCGAGCAGCACGACCATCGCGCCCATGATCGCGATCATCGTCTGGGCGCCCCGGCCCATCGGCATCGCCTGACGGCGCACCAGATCGGGCGAGTCCACGACCAGCACCTCGGCCTTGTTCAGCCGCGAATCGAGCGCGTTCCAGGTGCCCTGCAACAGCAGCGTGTCGCCGGCGGCCAGCGTCGCCTCATGCGGAATGTCGGCGCCCCCGCGCTGGATCGCGAGCACGATCAGATCGCCGCTTTCCGTGATCATGCCGGGGAAAAACCGCTGGCCGATCAGGGGGGAGCGGGGCGGTATCACCGCCTCGGCAAGGCCGGAATCGCGGTTGAAGAGCGTGTTCTCGACCCGGTCGCCGGTGATTGTCTCTTCGCGCAGGCCGAGGCTCAGTTCGGTCGCGAGCACGCCCACCGCCTCGGGGGCGCCGCGCACCACGATGTTGTCGCCGGTCTCGATCGCCGCGCGCACCCCCGCCGAGCCGTCGGCGGTGCGAACCCCGACGAGGCTGACGCCGGGCCGGTCCGACAGGTCCAGCGCCCGGCGTTCGACGCCGCGCAGGGGCGAAGCCTCGCGCGCAGCGCGTAGACGTCGCTCGACAGCCGGTATTCCTCGACGAGGGTCTTCGCGTGCCGGCTCAGATCGGCGGGCAGGTTGGCGCTCTCTCGGCTCGGCAGCAGCCGCTCGCCGAAGAGCACGGCAATCAGGACGCCGCCGATCATCAGCGGCACGCCGACGATGCCGAACTCGAAATAGATGAAGCCCGACCCGCCCGCGGTCTTCAGCGCCTCGGAGATCAGCACGTTGACCGGCGTTCCTGTCAAAAGCAACATCGAGCCGCAATGCGCGCCGAACACCAGCGGCATCAAAAGCTGGCTCGGCGAGCGGCCGAGCCGGACGGCCATCACCACCACGACCGGCAGCAGCGCCGCCACCGCGCCGTTCACCGAGATCAGCGCGCTCAGCACGCCGACGAGCAGCATCATGAACACGATCAGCCGCGTCCGGCTGGTCCCGGCCTGGGAAATGAGCAGCTGTCCCGCCCACGCGGTGACGCCCGTCGTCTCGAGCCCCGCGCTCAGCACGAACAGCGAGGCGACAAATATCGTCGCCGGATCGCCGAAGCCGGCGAGGGCCTAGTTGAGCGTCAGCAGCCCGCTCCCCCACAGCGCCAGCGCGCAGCCAAGGCAAACGATGACGACCGGGAACCGATCCCACATTAACAGCGCCACGAGAACGCCGATGACGGCGAAAACGGTCCAGATCTCAGTCACGCCGCTGACCTCGCGAAAATCGTCACCCCTGACGAGCGCCCGTTTCCCGCGACACGGGGACTACGCGGCGCGACCGCCACCGGCTTCGTAGCATTGGATCGACGGCCCGCCAACCGCTGCGACCGCGACGGGTTCGCGGCCCCGCGCGCACGCGCCAGAGGGGGGCCTTTACCCGATCCGGGCGGCGGGCCTATAAGGACGGCGCGGCCGGCGCGAAACAAACCAAGACCCGGCCCGAAGTTGAAGGGCGAGCGCATGTTCGGGGCATTCAGCGGGCTGTTTTCGTCCGACATGGCGATCGATCTCGGCACGGCGAACACGCTCGTCTATGTCCGCGGCAAGGGCATCGTGCTGAACGAGCCCTCGGTCGTCGCCTATCACCTGAAGGACGGCAAGAAGCGCGTGCTCGCAGTCGGCGAGGAGGCGAAGCTGATGCTCGGCCGCACCCCCGGCTCGATCCAGGCGATCCGCCCGATGCGCGACGGCGTCATCGCCGATTTCGACGTAGCCGAGGAGATGATCAAGCATTTCATCCGCAAGGTCCACAAGCGCGGCGCCTGGGCGAAGCCCAAGATCATCTGCTGCGTGCCCCACGGCGCGACCCCGGTGGAAAAGCGCGCGATCCGCGAGAGCATGATGGCGGCGGGCGCCCGCAAGGCCGGGCTGATCGCCGAGCCGATCGCGGCGGCCATCGGCGCCGGAATGCCGATCACCGAGCCGACCGGCAACATGGTCGTCGACATCGGCGGCGGCACGACCGAGGTCGCGGTGCTGTCGCTCGGCGACGTCGTCTACGCGCGCTCGGTGCGGGTCGGCGGCGACCGAATGGACGAGGCGATCATCGCCTACCTGCGACGCCATCACAACCTGCTGATCGGCGAGGCGACGGCCGAGCGGATCAAGACCTCGATCGGCACCGCGCGGATGCCCGAGGACGGCCGGGGCGCGCGGATGGAGGTTCGCGGCCGCGACCTTCTGAACGGCGTGCCGAAGGAACTGGAGATCACCCAGGGCCAGATCGCCGAGGCGTTGTCCGAAACCGTCCAGACCATCGTCGAGGCGGTGATCACCGCGCTGGAGCAGACCCCGCCCGATCTTGCCGCGGACATCGTCGATCGCGGCGTGATGCTGACGGGGGGCGGCGCGCTGCTCGGCGACATCGACCTCGCGCTGCGCGAACAGACCGGCCTCGCGATCTCGATCGCCGAGGAATCGCTCAACTGCGTCGCACTCGGGACCGGAAAATCCCTGGAGTTTGAATCACAGCTCGCCCATGTGATAGACTTCGGCAACTAGGCGGACGCAAGATCCGCCGCATCGGGCCGCGTGTGCGGTCAACTGCAGAGGCGTAAGGCGGCGTGGCGTTTCAGAACGAAAATTCCACCGAATACCTGCGCGGCGTCCGGCGCGTGCTGATCGTCGGCGCAGCGGTGGCGTTGACCGCGATCTTTCTCGTCTGGCGCATCGACAACGCCCGCGTCGAACAGCTCCGCGCCAGTCTCGTCGACCGGTTCGTCCCGAGCTTCGAATGGACGCTGAAGCCGGTCGCCGCCGCGGCGCGGCTCGTTTCCGATTTCCGCTCCTACGCGCGCGTCTACGAGCAGAACGACGAACTGCGCCGCGAGTTGCAGCGGATGCAGGGTTGGCGCGAGGCGGCGCTACAGCTCGAACAGAAGAACGCGCAGCTGCTCGCGCTAAATAACGTGCGGCTGAACCCGCGCCTGACCTTCGTCACCGGCGAGGTGATGGCCGATGCGGGCTCGCCGTTTGGCCAGTCCGCGATGGTCAACGTCGGTCGCGAGGACGGCGTCACCGACGGCGCCGCGGTCGTGGACGGGCTCGGCCTCGTCGGGCGCATCGCCGGCGTCGGCGAACAATCGGCGCGGGTGATCCTGCTGACCGACAGCTCGAGCCGGGTCCCCGCCTTCGTGCGCCCCTCCGGCCAGCGCGCGATCCTCGCCGGCGACAACCGCGCGGCGCCGGTGCTCGAGTTTCTCGAAGCGCCCGGCGAGGTGCGCGCCGGCGACCGCGTCGTCGCCTCGGGCGCGGGCGGCCTGTTTCCGCCCGAGCTGCTGATCGGTCAGGTCGTGGTCAGCCCCGACGGGCGGCTGCGCGTGCTGCCCGCAGCCGACTACCGGCGGCTCGACTTCGTCCGCGTCATCCGCCATGCCGAACCCGGGCTCGTCGAGGGGCCCGGCGACATCATCGGCCCGCTCCTCGCCTCCCAGCCGACGCCGCCCTCAGCCCCGGCTGCGGAGGTCGCGCAATGAACGCGGTGAAGGTCGATGCGCAATGCGGGAAGCCGCGCAGGCAGGGACGGCGCGCCATGACGGACGCCGCGCCATGACGCGGGCCGGCCGGTTCGGATCGGTGACCGAGACGGCGCTGACGCTTGCGCTCGGGATGGCGGCGATCTACGCGGCGCTGCTGCCCTACAGCCTTTCGGCGGATCGCCTGCCGGCGCCCGATCTCGTCTACTGTCTCATTGCGGCCTGGACGATACGGCGCCCGTCGGCGGCCCCGCTGTGGGCGATCCTTCTGCTCGGCCTCGCCGGCGATGTGCTGACGTCGCGGCCGCCGGGCCTCGGCGCGCTCGGACTGCTGCTCGGCGCCGAGGCGCTGCGTGCGAACGCCGGGTTCCTGCGCAGCGGTCCATTCGTCGCGGAATGGCTCGCCGTCGCCGCCGTGTTTGCAGCGATGCTGGTCGCCATGAGCGTCGCGCTGCACGTCGCCTTCCTCGACGGGCCGGGCGCGGGACCGCTGCTGGGCCACGCGGTCGTCACGGCCCTCGCCTATCCGTTCGTCGCGGCGCTACTGAACTGGGGCGTCGGCATGCGCGCGCCCCGCAGGCCGGCGGGCGACGACCGGCTCGGGCGCATCAAATGAGCGGCGGCGGACAGGCGGGCCCGGGCGTCACCCGCCGCGGCCTGATGCTGCTCGGGCTCCAGTTCGGCGTGGTCGGCGCGCTCGGGTGGCGGATGCGCCAGCTCCAGATCGAGCAGAACGCCCGCTATGCGCTGCTCGCCGAGGAGAACCGCGTCAACATCCGCCTGATCCCGCCCGCCCGGGGCCTGATCTTCGACCGCGAGGGCCGGCCGCTGGCGCTCAACCGCCAGAACTACCGCATCGTCATGGTGCGCGAGCAGGCGGGCGACGCCGCGATCACGCTCGCACGCCTCGGCAAGATCATTGACCTGCCCCCCGACCGCCAGCAGCGCGCGCTGCGCGAGATGAACGCCCGCAGCGCCTTTGTGCCGGTGGTTGTCGCCGACAACCTCACGTGGGACGACGTGGTGCGGGTCTCCGCCAACGCGCCCGTGCTGCCCGGCGTCATCGCCGAGGTCGGCCTCAGCCGCTCCTACCCGGACGCCTATTCGACCTCGCACGTCGTCGGCTACGTCGGACCGGTGTCCGAGAGTGACCTCGCCGGCCTCGTGGACCCCGACCCCGTCCTCCAGATCCCGCGCTTCCAGATCGGCAAGACCGGCGTCGAGCAGCGGCTGGAGCCCTGGCTGCGCGGACAGGCCGGCAACATGCGCATCGAGGTCAGCGCCGCGGGCCGGGTGATGCGCGAGCTCGACCGCGTCGAGGGCGCTTCGGGGCGCGACGTGCAGCTGACCATCGACAAGGGCGTGCAGAACTTCGCGATGCAGCGGATGGCCGGCGAAAGTGCGGCGAGCGTCGTCATCGACGTGACGAACGGCGACATCATCGCCCTCGCGTCCTCGCCGGGCTTCAATCCCAACAGCTTCGTCTTCGGCATCTCCACGACCGAATGGAACGGGCTGATGACCGACGAGTACCGCCCGCTGTCGAACAAGACCGTCGCGGGCGCTTATCCGCCGGGCTCGACCTTCAAGATGGTCGTGGCGCTCGCCGCACTCGCGGCCGGCGTCATGCGCCCCGGCGATACGGTTAACTGCGGCGGCTTCACCCGGCTGGGGAACCGTCGCTTCCACTGCTGGAAGAGCGGCGGGCACGGCGGCGTCGATCTGCGCCGCAGCCTCTCGCAGTCCTGCGACGTCTACTACTACGAAATGGCCCGCCGCACCGGCGCCGACGCGATCGCGGCGATGGCGCGCAAGCTCGGCCTCGGGCTCCGCCACGACCTGCCGATGCCCGCGATCACCGAGGGCCTGATTCCGGACCGCGCGTGGAAGGTCGCTAATCGGGGCGAAGACTGGACCGCAGGCGACAGCTTCAACTACGGTATCGGCCAGGGCTTCACGCTCGCCTCGCCGCTCCAGCTCGCGCTGATGACCGCCCGCATCGCCAGCGGAACCGACGTGGCGCCCCGGCTGGTGCGCGCCGTCGGCGGGGCGCCCGAGCCGCTGATCCGGCCGAAAGCGCTCGACATCGACCCGCACCACTTCGCGCTGGTGCGCGACGGCATGTTCGCGGTCGCGAACGAGGGAACCGCCTACCGCTCGCGCATCGCGGACCCCGCGATGCTGATGGCCGGCAAGACCGGGACCAGCCAGGTCCGCATCATCTCCGCTGCCGAGCGCGCAGCCGGGGTGACGAAGAACGATCAGCTCCCCTGGGGCCGACGCGATCATGCCTTGTTCGTCGCCTACGCGCCATACGACAACCCGCGCTACGCCGTCGCCCAGATCGTCGAGCACGGGGGGGGCGGCTCGGCGGTGGCCGCGCCCATCGCGCGGGATGTGCTGCTGCGTGCGCTCTACGGCGAGCTGCCGCCGCTCAACGCCTATCCGCCGGAGGCGCGCGCCGCCGCCGAGGCGATGATGAACGCCCTCCAGCCGCTTCCCGAAACCGAACCGGCCCCGCCCCGCCAGGAGCGCGCATGAGCGCCGCCGCGCACCCCCATCCCGCCGCGCGAGCCGCGCGTCCCGATCCGACCGCGAGAGCCGCGCTGGCGGAAACGTACCGATGAGCTTTCTCGCGCGAGGATCGCGCAACAGCTTCGTCGATCCGGCGCGCGGACCGCAGGGCTTGCTCGCCAAGCTGATGGCGCTGAACTGGGCGTTGATGGTCGTGCTGACCGCCGTGGCCTCGATCGGTTTCCTGCTGCTCTACGGGGCTGCGGACGGCGCGCTCGACCCTTGGGCGCGGCCGCAGATGGTCCGCTTCGGCGTGGGCTTCGCCGTGATGCTGATCATCGGACTGATCCACATCCGCGTCTGGCGCGCGCTCGCGCCGCTCGCCTATCTGGGCGCGCTCGCGCTCTTGGTCCTCGTTGAGTTCTTCGGCACCGTCGGCATGGGCGCCCAGCGCTGGATTTCGGTCGGCCCCATTCAGATCCAGCCGTCCGAAATGATGAAGGTGGCGGTGGTGATGGCGCTCGCCTCCTATTACGCGTGGCTCGACCCGGAAAAGGTCTCGCGGCCGCTGTGGATCGTGCCGCCGCTGCTGCTGATCCTGGTTCCGACCGGCCTCGTGCTGATCCAGCCCAACCTCGGGACGGCGATCCTGCTGGTCGCGGGCGGCGGCACCGTGCTCTTTCTCGCCGGCGTTAGCCTCTGGTACTTCGCCGCGGCGCTCGCGGCCGTCACCGGCGCCGTGACGGCGGTGCTCAAATCGCACGGAACGCCGTGGCAGTTGCTCCACGACTACCAGTACCGCCGCATCTTCACGTTCCTCGACCCCGACAACGACCCGCTCGGCGCCGGCTATCACATCTCCCAGGCCAAGATCGCGATGGGCTCGGGCGGCCTGACGGGGCGCGGCTTCATGCAGGGCACCCAGTCGCGGCTGAATTTCCTGCCCGAACGCCACACCGATTTCATTTTCACGTCGCTCGCCGAGGATTTCGGCTTCGTCGGCGCCCTCGGCCTGCTGATCCTGCTGACGCTCGTCGTGGTGTTCTGCACGTTCTCCGCCATCTCGAACCGCGACCGCTTCGGCGCGCTGCTGACGGGGGGCATTGCGATGATCTTCTTCCTGTTCTTCGCGGTGAACATGGGCATGGTCATGGGCATGATGCCGGTCGTCGGCGTGCCGCTGCCGCTGGTCTCCTACGGCGGTTCGTCGATGCTCGTGCTGATGGCCGCCTTCGGCCTCGCCCAGAGCGCCCATGTCCATCGCCCCGTGCGCGGAACGGGACGCTGGGCGCGCGATTTCGCGTCCGACGCGACGTGACCCCGACGCCGCGTGCGCTCCGCCGATGATCCGCCTGCTGTTCTCCGCCCCCGAGCGCGACTGGCCTGTCTGGCGCCCGCATCTGATCCGCGCGTGCGCGGCGCGCGGCATCGACGTCGCGATCACGACCAACGCGGCGCATCCCGCGACGGTCGACTACGTCGCCTACAACCCCGGCGGCGGCCTGACCGATTTCACGCCGTTCACCAGCCTCAAGGCCGTGCTCTCGCTCTGGGCGGGCGTCGAGCGCATCGTTGGCAATCCGACCATAAGGACGCCGCTGTGCCGGATGGTCGATCCGGGCCTGCGTGCGGGCATGGTCGAATGGGTCACGGGTCAGGTGCTGCGCCACCACCTCGGGCTCGACGCCCATATCCTCCGCCAGGACGGCGAATGGCGCAACGACGTCGTCCCGCCGCTCGCGTCCGAGCGGCGCGTCGGCGTGCTGGGCCTGGGCGAGCTTGGCCTCGCCTGCGCCGAAGCGCTATCCGCGCTCGGCTTCGACGTCGCCGGCTGGACCCGCCGCCCGAGGGGCGCGGAGATGCCGACCTACGCGGGACCCGGCGGCCTCGAGGCACTGCTCGCGCGCTCGGACATCGTCGTGCTGCTGCTGCCCGCGACGCCCGCCACCGAGAATCTGCTCGACGCGGCGGCGCTCGCCCGGCTGCCGCAAGACGCGGTCGTCATCAACCCAGGCCGCGGCCCGTTGATCGACGACGCGGCGCTGCTCGCGGCGCTAGATCGCGGCCATATTGGCCATGCAACGCTCGACGTGTTCCGTACCGAGCCGCTGCCGCCCGGCCATCGCTACTGGTCGCACCCCCGCGTGACCGTGACGCCGCACGTCGCCTCCGCCACCCGGCCCGCCACCGCCGCCGACGCCATCGCCGAGAACATCCGGCGCGGCGAGACCGGCGCGCCGTTCCTCCACCGGGTCGACCGCGACCAGGGCTATTGAAGCGGCTCCTCCACCTCATCGACCGTGACCTGCGACGATACAGTGGTCGATCCCACCTGCCGCCGCGCGCCCGTTGCGGATCAACGTCGAGCCATCC
>JBBRUZ010000130.1:0-9795 GCA_038247355.1 Rhodobacterales bacterium | reverse complement strand
TGATCACCGACCGGCCGCTGGAGGTGAACCTGCGCGAGATCAAGGCGGTCAAGCGCGACTGGCTCGACCGCGCGATGGTGGTCAGCCTGATGGTGCCCTGCGACGAGGAATCGTGGCGGTTCATCCTGCCGCTGGTCGAGGAGACTGGCGCGGACGGGGTCGAACTGAACTTCGGCTGTCCGCACGGCATGTCGGAACGCGGCATGGGCTCGGCGGTCGGGCAGGTGCCCGAGTACATCGAGATGGTCACGCGCTGGTGCAAGGCTAACACGCGGATGCCGGTGATCGTCAAGCTGACGCCCAACATCACCGACATCCGCAAGCCCGCGGAGGCCGCGCATCGCGGCGGGGCGGACGCGGTGAGCCTGATCAACACGATCAACTCGATCACGAGCGTCGATCTCGACCTGTTCGCGCCGGAGCCGACGATCGACGGCAAGGGCGCGCATGGCGGCTATTGCGGGCCCGCGGTGAAGCCGATCGCGCTCAACATGGTGGCCGAGATCGCGCGCAACCCCGTGACGGCGGGCCTGCCGATCAGCGGCATCGGCGGGATCACGACGTGGCGCGACGCGGCGGAGTTCATGGCGCTGGGCGCGGACAACGTGCAGGTCTGCACCGCAGCGATGACCTACGGGTTCCGCATCGTGCAGGAGATGATCACGGGGCTCGAGCTGTGGATGGACGGACGCGGCCATGCGCGGCTGTCCGACGTGGTCGGGCGGGCGGTGCCGAATTGTTCGGACTGGTCGAACCTGAACCTGAACTATGTCGCGAAGGCGCGGATCGATCAGGACCTTTGCATCAAGTGCGGGCGGTGTTACGCGGCCTGCGAGGACACCAGCCACCAGGCCATCGCGATGCTGCCGGGGCGGGTGTTCGAGGTGAAGGACGACGAATGCGTCGCGTGCAACCTGTGCGTCAACGTCTGTCCGGTGGAGAATTGCATTACGATGGAGGCGCTGCGCCCCGGCGTCGTCGATGCGCGCACGGGCCGGGTGGTCCCGGCCGAGTTCGCCGACTGGACCACGCATCCGAACAATCCTGCGGCGAAGGCGGCGGAATAGGCGTTGTCGCCGTGGAGGCGCGTCGCCGGGCAAGACCGACGAGATCGGCCGCCGGTCGGCGATCCTGAGGCCGTCGCGCTGGACAGGCCCAGCAATGCGAGGTTGGCCCGACATGTGCTCGGTTGCCGCATGTTGCGGAGGATCGGATGACGTCATTTGGAATGGCTTTGGTTGCGAGCATGGCGGTGGACGACGCGACCGTCGTGCTGGTTTTCGGGGAGAGATCGGCGGCGCCGACGCCGGACGCGAGCGGGTGCAAGGCGTGCATTATTTCGATCTGGAGCCCGGCCCGCGCCGGTTCGTGAGGTGGCCGCTTTGACCAGCGGTTTCGTTGCGGGCGTCGTGGCGATGTCACTGGTGGTCGTCGCGTCCAACGCGCTGGTGCAGGTGCTGTTCGGCCAGTGGCTGACCTGGGGCGCGTTCACGTATCCGCTGGCGTTTCTGGTCACTGACGTCGTCAACCGCCTGCAAGGGCCCGGCGCGGCGCGGCGCGTCGTGCTGGCGGGTTTCGCCGTCGGGCTGGCCTGGAGCCTCGTCGGCACGCAGATCGACGGGCCGTTCGGTCCGCTGGTGACGCTGCGGGTTGCGGTGGCGTCCGCGGTGGCCTTTCTCGCCGCGCAGATGCTCGATATCGCCGTGTTCGACCGGTTGCGCCGCGGCGCATGGTGGCGCGCGCCGCTGGTGTCGAGCGTCGCGGGGAGCGCGCTCGACACGGCGCTGTTTTTTTCCATCGCCTTTTCGGCGGGGCTCGGCTTTCTGGCGACGGGCGTCGATGTCGGCTGGGCGAACGCGTCGATGCCGCTGCTCGGCGCGGGCCCGGCGGCGCCGCTGTGGGCCAGTCTGGCGGTCGCCGATTTCGGCGTGAAGCTGGCGATCGCGGCGCTGGCGCTGGCCCCGTTCCGGCTGATGGTGGCGCGGGTGCTGACGCGCGGCTGATCGCGAGGCTCGCGGAGATTCCGCTTGCGTTTTGGCGGCAAGCTGGCACGGTGGTTCCAGGTTCAACAACTGGAAGGAGGTGATCCAATGTCGAGTGGGACTTTGGAGCGTGGTTGCGGTGTGACGCGCGGGTTCGCCGTCTGAGGGGCAGCCCCTTCGGACGCGAACGCGACGTCGGGTTCGGCCCAACCGGCCAGCCTCCAAGCTCATGAACAGAGGGGGTCGCAGCGATTGCGGCCCCCTCGCCTTTTTGCGCCCTCGCGCGTGGCCGGTCCCATGCTCCGCATCAACGACGTAGTGACGCTGGCGGACTGGGAGCTGACCGAGACCTTCATGCGGGCCTCCGGGCCGGGCGGGCAGAACGTCAACAAGGTCTCGACGGCGGTCGAGTTGCGCTTCGAGGCGGAGCGCTCGCCGCATCTCGACGCGGGGACCAAGGTCCGGCTGAAGCGCCTCGCCGGGCGGCGCTGGACGACGGAGGGCTCGCTGATCGTCACCGCCGAGACCCATCGCACGCAAGGGATGAACCGGGCGGAGGCGCGCGACAAGCTTCGGACGCTGATCCTCGCGGCGCTGGAGCGACCGAAGCCGCGGCGCCCGACCCGGCCGACGCTGGGCTCGGTGCGCCGGCGGCTCGCGGGCAAGGCGCACCGCGCGGCGGCGAAGGCGGACCGGGGGCCGGTCGATCCGGACGCGTGAGCGGCTCGTCGCCGTCGCCTGATCCTCCCAAAGTGCCGGATGCGCCAGATCGGCCGTGACCGCGCGGTCGAAGCGATGCTATGGCGGGCCCGACGCAATCGACGAGGAAACGGGCGTATGGAAAAGGTCTCGGAATCGAACGCATTCGGCGGGGTGCAGGGGGTCTACACCCATGCCTCGACGGTTTGCGGCTGCGACATGACGTTCGGGCTTTACCTGCCGCCGCAGGCGCTGGACGGGCCGGTGCCGGTGCTGTGGTATCTGTCGGGGCTGACCTGCACGCACGAGAACGCGATGGTCAAGGCCGGCGCGCAGGCCTGGGCGGCGCAGTCCGGGCTGGCGCTGGTGTTTCCCGACACCTCGCCGCGCGGGGACGGCGTGGCGAACGACGACGCATATGACCTCGGACAGGGTGCGGGGTTTTACGTTGATGCGACGCAAGCGCCGTGGACGCCGCATTTCAACATGTGGTCGTACGTGACCGAGGAATTGCCGGCGTTGGTGTTTCGCAACTTCGAGCTGGAGGAGGGGGCGCAGGGGATCACCGGGCATTCGATGGGCGGGCATGGCGCGCTGACGATCGCGCTGACGCTGCCTGACCAATATCGCTCGGTGTCGGCGTTCGCGCCGATCGCCAATCCGTCGGCCAGCGACTGGGGGCGAAAGCAGCTCGGGGCCTATCTGGGACCCGAGGGGCCGGCCTGGGCCGCGCACGACGCGAGCCTTCTGCTGCGTGAGCGCGGATGGAAGGGCCAGCTTCTGATCGACCAGGGCACGGGGGACCAGTTCCTCGACAAGCTCAAGCCCGAGGCGCTGGCGGCGGCGGCGATCGAGCGGCGGCAACCGGCGATCCTGCGGATGCAGCCGGGCTACGACCACAGCTATTTCTTCGTCGCGAGCTTCATGGAGGACCATGTGACCTTCCATGCGGACGCGCTTTACCGGTGATCTACGTCGATGCGGACGCCTGCCCGGTCAAGGACGAGGTGATCCGCGTCGCCGAGCGACACGGAGCGCGCGTCGTATTCGTCGCCAATGGCGGGCTGCGGCCGAACCCGCATCCGCTGGTCGCGGTCGAGATCGTGCCCGATGGGCCGGACGTGGCGGACAAGTGGATCGCCGACCGGATCGGGCCCGGCGACGTCTGCGTGACCGGAGACGTGCCGCTGGCGGCTCGCGTGATCGCGGCGGGCGCGCGGGCGCTGGGCCACGACGGCGCGGCGTTCTCGCAAGCCAACATCGGGGGGCGGCTCGCGATGCGCGACCTGATGGCCGATCTGCGCGCGGCCGACCCGTTCCGGCAGGGCGGCGGCAAGCCCTTCGGGCGGGCTGACAGGTCGCGGTTTCTCGAAGGGCTGGAGCGCGAGGTGCGGGCGGCGGGCAAGGACGCGGCTCGGTAGGCTCACCGGGGCAGGCGCGCGAGAAAGCTGCGATCGCCGTCGGTGGCGAGGTGGTCGATGGCGGTCGCGATCGGCATCCACAGCGCGCGGTGGCCCGGTTCGACCGGCGGCCCGACGCGCAGGACGGGGCGGCACAGATAGACGTGGCAGACCTTGCGCGCCCAGAGATCGTATTCGGGCATGAAGGCGTAGCGCTGGAACGCGCCGAGGCGGCGGATGACGGCGATCCGCCATCCGGTCTCCTCGTAGCATTCGCGGTGGAGCGCCCGCACCGCCCCCTCGCCGGAATCGATGCCGCCGCCGGGCAGCTGGTACTCGCGCCGGGGCTCGGCCTGCTCGGTCAGCAGCACGTCGTCGCCGTCCCGGATCACGCCGTAAGCGCCGGGGCGGTTGCGGTAGGTCATGTCCGGGATCACCGGCTCGCCGAAACGTCGCATGGGCGCGAGGTTAACGCGGAGCGGCCGAGCGCCGCCAGCCCGGATTTCGGCGGATGGCGTGGGTGTAAATGCCGAATAAATAATCCCGGAAGCGCCGAGCGAAAACTCCCACATGTGCGGATGCTGGAGACCGCACGCGCCGAACTCGAAGGGGATCCCCGACGGGTTTCATCCGTGCGAAGGCTCGACGACCAGCATCTTGTGGCAGCGAGATAGAGGAAGCCATCCCGTCGCCTTCCGAGCGCCGAGCTTCCTTCATTCCTTGACCGCTCCAGTCATCGACGACACATAGTAGTCCACGAAGAATGAGTAGAGAACCACAACAGGCAGCGAGCCGACGAGCGCGCCCGCCATCAGCGCACCCCACTCGTAGATGTCCCCGCGAACGAGTTCGGTCAGCACCCCAACCGGGACCGTCTTGTTCTCCGACGAGGAAATGAACGTCAACGCATAGATGAACTCGTTCCACGACAGGGTGAAAGCAAAGATGCCGGCCGAGATCAGCCCCGGCACCGCCAGCGGCAGGATCACCTTGGTCAGGATCTGCCAGCGCGACGCGCCGTCGACCAGCGCGCTCTCCTCGAGCTCGTAGGGGATCGTGCGGAAGTATCCCATCAGCAGCCAGGTGCAGAACGGGATGAGGAACGTCGGATACGTGAGGATCAGCGCCAGCCGCGTGTCGAAGATGCCGACCTTGAACACGATGAACGCGAGCGGGATGAACAGGATCGACGGCGGGACCAGATAGGCGAGAAAGATCATCAGTCCGGTGACGCGCGAGCCGGTGAACCGGACGCGCTCGATGGCGTAGGCGGCGAACACCGATGCGGCGAGCGAAATCACCGTCGAGGCCACCGACACGATCAGCGTGTTCCACAGCCAGCGCGGATACGATGTCTCGAGAAACAGGTACCGGATGTGTTCGAGTGTCGGGCCCACCACCCAGAACGGGCTGTATTCGTTGTAATTCGTCAGCTGGTGGTCGGGCTTCACCGCCGTGATCGCCATCCAGTAGAACGGGAACAGCAGCACGAACACGAACACTGCCAGCGGCAGGTAGACCACGAAGATCCGCCGTGGCAGCGAATTGAACTGCTCCATGCCGACGATGTCGTCGCTGACGATTGCCGGCGCGCGGCCGGCGGCCAGCGCTTCGTCGACGATTTCGATCTCGATGTCGGTCTTGGCCATCAGTCGGCTCCTCCCTGCTGCCATCTGCGGCGCTGCAGGCCGAAGAAGCTGAAGAGGATCGCCGCGAGCAGGAACGGGATCATCGCCACCGCGATCGCTGCGCCCTCGCCAAGCTGGCCCCCCGGGATCGCGCGCTGGAACGACAGCGTCGCCATCAGGTGCGTCGCGTTGACGGGGCCGCCGCGCGTCAGCACGTAGATCAGCTGGAAGTCGGTGAAGGTGAACAATACCGAGAAGGTCATCACCACGGCGATGATCGGCGTCAGCAGCGGCAACGTGATGCGCCGGAAGCGCTGCCAGGACGTGGCGCCGTCGAGCGCCGCCGCCTCGTTCAACGATTGCGGAATGGTCTGCAGCCCGGCCAGCAGCGAGATCGCGACGAACGGAATGCCGCGCCAGACGTTCGCGGCGGTCACCGCGGCGCGCGCGTTCCACGGATCGCCGAGGAAGTTGATCGGCGCGTCGATCAGACCCCACTTCTGCAACACGAACGAGATGATCGAGAACTGGCTGTCGAAGATCCACCAGAAGGCCAGCGCCGAGAGAACCGTCGGCACCACCCAGGGCAGCAGAATGACGGCGCGGAAAAAGCTCTTCATCGGCAGCTTTTCGTTCAGGAGCAGCGCCAGCCAGAGCCCCAGGCCGAACTTCAGCACGGAGGCGACCGAGGTGTAGAGCATCGTGTTGAACACCGCGAGCCAGAACACCCGGTCTTCGGCGAGCCAACGATAGTTGTCGAGCCCGACGAACACGCCGTCGCGCCCGATCGTGGTGTCGGTGAAGCCGAGCCATACCCCGAGGCCGAGCGGATAGGTGAGAAAGCACAACAGGAACGCCGCCGCCGGCAGCATGAACAGGAGCCCGAGGCCGGTTCGGCTCTCGCTCAGCCATCCAAGCAACGAACGGCGGGGCGCGGTCCTAGCGGGGCTGGCCATGGAGGGCGTTCCCTTCTGTGGAGGATGGCGGAGCGGCGCCGGCCGGGAGCATGCGCCCGACCGGCCGGGTCAGGTGTCAGTCGTAGTAGCGGCCAGTGCGCCGGGCGGCGTTGGCGATCACGTCATCCGAACTCGTTCCGGTGACCGCCTCGGCGAACATGTCGACGAGCACGTAGTCGGCCATCACGCCGGCCGAAGCGTAGCCGAGCGGCCCCGCGTAGCCGTTGGGGCGCAGCGACTCCGAGGCCTTCGCGTAGGGCGCGTGGATCGGGTTCGACGTCCAGACCGGGTTCGACGCGAAGTCCTTGAGCGCGCCACAGCAATAGGCGCTGGCGCCTTCGATCCACGCG
Organism: Rhodobacterales bacterium; assembly: GCA_038247355.1. Classification (GTDB taxonomy): domain Bacteria; phylum Pseudomonadota; class Alphaproteobacteria; order Rhodobacterales; family Rhodobacteraceae; genus Amaricoccus. The sequence continues at coordinate 2,780 of JBBRUZ010000130.1, read as the reverse complement.
TTCATCCGGTCGGCTTCGTACATGAACTGCAGATAGGCCATGCAGGCCTCGGGATACTGCGTGTGGTTGAAGATCGACAGCGACGTGGTCTGGTGCAGCTCGACCGACTCGCCGACGGGGCCGATCGGCAGGTTCGTCGTGCGGATGTCCGCGGCGATCTCGGCCATGGCCGGCTCCTTGGTGGCCGCGTAGTAAAGCGAGACGCCGTTGGCCGTCAGCGACACCTGACCGGCGAGGAAGGCGCGGTTGTTGTTGATGTCGAGCCAGCTCTCGGTGCCGGGGATGAACGTCGCGTAAAGCGCCCTGGCGTATTCGATCGCAGCGCGGGTTTCGGCGCTGTCGATCGCGACCGCGCCGTCCTCGTTGATCATCTTGCCGCCTTGGCTCCATAGCAGCCAGTGGGCGTAATTGTTGCCGTCGCCGACCGCCTTGCCGTGGGGGAAGCCCGCGGGCGTCTTGTTGGCGGCCATGGCCTTGCACAGTTCGAGGAAACCCGCGCTGTCGGTGGGGAACTCGCTGAAGCCCGCCGCCTTGACGTGGCTGTCGCGGTAGCAGACGGCGTTGCCGATCGCGCACAGCGGCATGGCGATGAACTTGCCGTCGCGCAACGCGTAGTCGCGCGGTCCGTCGAACCAGCCGCCGTTGGCCTCGCCGAGCGCCGTGGCCAGTTCGGTCACGTCGATCAGCTTGTCCGGATACTGGAACGGGTCGTCGAACCAGCTCATCACCATGTCGGGCCCGGAGCCGACGTTCGCAGCGACGGCGGCCTTCGGGCGAACGTCCTCCCAGCTCTCCTGATCGATCCGCACCTCGACCCCGGTCGCTTCGGTGAACGCCGCTGTGTTGGCGTTCCAGGCTTCCTCCTCGCCGGTGACGAACGGCACCCAGCGCAGCAGGCGCAGCGAGGCGCCGGCTTCGGGCGTGAAGGTCGGGGCGGTCTGGGCAAAGGCGCGCCCGACGCCGAGGGCGGCGCCGGCGCCAAGGACGGCGGCCCCTGCCATGAGATCTCTGCGGTTGATGTCGCTCACGTGGATGTACCTCCTTGTCGCGGGACTGCTTGCTGATCGGAGACGGCGGCCCCGCGGCCGCCGTCTCTCAGGCCGAAATGCGCACGCCAGATGCGGCGTCGAAGAGATGCGTCGCAACGGGATCGATCGACACGCGGATCTCTTCGCCGGGCCGCGCGGTGATGCGCTCGCGGAACACGCCGACGATTTCCGTGGCGCCGAGCCGCCCCAGGACATGGGTCTCCGAACCGGTCGGCTCGACCACGTCGACGTGAAGCGGCACCTCGCCTCCGAGCCGCATCGACTCCGGGCGGAGGCCGTAGACGATCGGTCCGTCCGGCATCGTCGCGAGCTTTCGCCCTATCGGCAGCGTGACGCCGTCGCTGGACACGAATCGCCCGGCGTCGTGCCGGTCGATCCGGCCGGTCAGCATGTTCATCGCCGGCGAGCCGATGAAACCGGCGACGAACAGGTTCGCCGGCATGTCGTAGAGATCGAGGGGCGCGCCGACCTGCTCGACCCTGCCGTCGTGCATCACGACGATCTTGTCGGCCATCGTCATCGCCTCGATCTGGTCGTGCGTGACGTAGACCGTCGTGGTCTTGAGCCTCTGGTGCAGGTTCTTGATCTCCGCGCGCATCGACACGCGCAATTTGGCGTCGAGGTTCGAAAGCGGCTCGTCGAATAGGAAAACCTGCGGATCGCGGACGATCGCCCGGCCCATCGCCACCCGCTGGCGTTGCCCGCCCGAAAGCTGACGCGGGTAGCGGTCGAGCAGCTTGGTTAGACCGAGGATCGCCGCAGCCGGACCGACCTTGGCGGCGATCTCCGACTTTGGCGCGTTCTTCAGCATCAGCGAGAACGCCATGTTGTCCGCGACCGTCAGGTGGGGGTAGAGCGCATAGTTCTGAAAAACCATCGCGATGTCGCGATCCTTGGGGGGAAGGTCGTTCACCACCCGCGCGCCGATCGCGATCTCGCCCGAAGTCACGTGCTCGAGCCCCGCGAGCATTCGCAGCAGCGTCGACTTGCCGCAGCCAGACGGTCCGACGAGCACGACGAACTCGCCTTCGTCGATGTCGATCGAGACGCCGTGCAGCACCTCGACCGTGCCGAAGGACTTTCGCAGATCGCGAATCCTCACCACCGCCATTCGGTACGTTCCCCAATTTTCTTGGCGGTGACGGTAGCGGCGCACATCTTCTTGCGCAACCGCTAGAAACCGAGGCGCGGTCCGCGCGTGCGGATGATTGCCGCCACAGACTGGAACCGCCATAGTGACACGGTCGTCGAGGGAGGGGTTGCGTATGGAACACGGTTCGCGCGTGACGCCGGGGGTGATCGGCCTCGGCTCGATGGGATTGGGCGCGGCGACATCGCTGGTGCGGGCGGGTTTCGCCGCGCGCGGCCACGACATCGACGCCGGCGCCCGCGAGCGGTTCGAGGCGGCGGGCGGCGCGGTCGACGCCGACGCGGCCGCATTGGCCGGCGCCTGCGACGTCGTGGCGGTCTTCGTCGTCAACGCCGACCAGATCGAACAGGTTCTGTTTGCCTCCGGGGCGGTCGCGGCGGCCCGACCGGGGACGGTCTTCATCCTGTCCGCGACGATTCCTCCGGCGCGCGCCGAGCAATTCGGCATGCGGTTGCGCGACGCCGGCATGCTGGCGATCGACGCACCGGTCTCCGGCGGCGCGGCGAGGGCGGCCGAGGGGGCGATGACGATCATGGCGTCGGGACCGGACGCGGCGTTCGAGCGCGCCGACCCGGTGCTGC
>JBBRUZ010000129.1:0-9877 GCA_038247355.1 Rhodobacterales bacterium | reverse complement strand
GGCCCCCATTCCCGGCGGTTTGATCGCTTCACCCGACGCCGCACCCAGCCACCGGGTCAGCGCGGGCCACCATGATCCATCGACCGCACCGGTTTCCGCCAGCCAGCGATCCGGGTCGGTATAGGGCGCATCCTTGGGTTTGGTGTGCAGCCGGTAGTGGCGGTGCGGATGCCCGGGTTCCGACACGATCCCGGCATTATGCCCGCCGCTGGTCAGAACGAAGGTCACATCCGTATCGGACAACAGGTGGAACTTGAAGACGGAATGCCAGGGTGCCACATGGTCGTGCTCGGTGCCCACCACAAACACCGGCGCGCGGATATCCGAGATGGCAATCGGGCGATCATCGACACGGTATCGGCCTTCGGCCAGATCGTTCTTCAGAAACAGCCGCCGCAGGTATTCCGAATGCATCCGGTAGGGCATCCGCGTCGCGTCTTCGTTCCAGGCCATCAGGTCGAAGGAATCGCTGCTTTGCCCCAGGAGGTACTTCTTGATGACCGGCGCCCAGATCAGGTCGCGGGCGCGCAACATAGCGAACGCGCCGGCCATCTGGTCCGAGGACAGATAGCCCGTCTCCGCCATCATGTCCTCGATCAGGGTGACTTCGGACTCGTTGATGAAAAGCCGGAGCGGCCCGGCCTCGGTAAGTCGATCTGGGCGGCAAGGAAGCTCACGCTCGCCAGCCGTTCGTCGCCGTCTCGCCCCATCGCTGACGCCGCGATCGACAGAAGCGTGCCGCCGAGGCAATAGCCTATGGCGTGGATCCGGTGCTGCTCCGTGATCGTCTCGACGGCGTCCACGGCCTCCATGACCCCGAGCCGAAGATAGTCATCCATGCCGAGCGCGCGGTCGTCCGCATTGGGGTTCTTCCACGACACCATGAAGACGGTGAAGCCCTGGCTCACCAGATGGCGGATCATCGAGTTCTGCGGCGACAGATCGAGGATATAGTACTTCATGATCCATGCCGGGACGATCAGGATCGGTTCGGGACGGACGGTCCCGGTGGTCGGCGCGTACTGGATCAGCTCGATCAGATCGTCGCGAAACACCACCTTGCCGGGGGTGACGGCCAAGTTGCGCCCCGGCGCAAAGGGTGCGGGCCGTCCGGCTGTGCGGCCCCCGCCTGGTGCGCCATGTCCTCCGCCAGCATCTTCGCGCCGCGCGCGAGGTTCTGGCCGCCCTGAGCCAGCGTGGCCGAGATCACATCCGGATTGGTGGCGGCGAAATTGGACGGCGCCGCCATGTCGACCAATTGAGCCGTGACGAACGACATCAGGTCTTCATGCGGCGGCGCGACCCCGTGGACGCCTTTCGTGGCGTCCTGCCACCACCGCCAGTCATCAGATGCGCCTGCGTCCAGACGCTGAACGGATACTTCCGCCAGCCATTACCGGCAAAGCGCCGGTCGGGCGCCGCGTTGGTATCGGCCCGGGCCGCGCCCAGGGCCAGCCCCCAGAGCGCCTGCGAGTTTTGGATCGCAGTCTGCATCAACTGCAATTGTTTGCCGGGCGAAACCGCGAGGTGCACCGCCCAGTCCATCCACGCCTCGGCCAGGACCGACGGCGCAAGGCCCGATGTCGCCTTCGCGACGGCGGCATGCGCCGCCCGATCCATCGCCTCGTATACGGTCGGCTCAACCTCGCGCGCGGGCTCCTTCGACGGCTCGAGTGGCGTCGTATCGACCCGACGCAACGCCGGAGTTGTGCTTTCAGGGCTGACGATCTGCGGTCTCGCTGACATTATGCGTCCTCTTCAGATTGTGCGGATCAATCCGCTTCGCCGTCGGAAATAGCCTCTTTGCTGCGGCGCAGTACTGATCTACGTCAACTCGGCGAGACGACGGGTCCTGTCCGCGAGAATCGATCCGACGCACGCGATCGAGCGTACGACGAGGTCGGCGCGGTCACCTTGCGTCCTGGGCGGTCGCGACGCCGGTACCCAGTTCGATTATCTCCGCCGTGATTGCCTCCTGCCGAACCCGGCGCAGCGTGGCCTGAAACACCTCGAGTTCGCGCGCGATCTGGGTGCTCGCGGCCGACATGGCCTCCATCCGCGCCTCGTTCTCGGCGGCGAAGGCGCGAAGCGCCGCCCTGCAGATCAGCGCGTGAAGGTAGTCCGCGCCCAGATCGGCGAGCAATGTCGCCGCGGGAAGCTGGGTGAGCGGCCTTTCCCGCGTCCCTGCCGGGAATGCCGAAAAGTCGATCGGAAACAGCGTCAGCCGCTCGACCTGCGGTCGCCCGGACGTCCAGCCGGCGTGGATGACATCGAGGCTGTCGATCCGGCCATCGCCCACAGCGGCGTAAATCGCCGTCGTGATCCCGTCAGCGAGCTTGGGAATGCCGGGCGTGTGGGACGGCATTCCGGCGGTCCAGATCGGAACGGCCCCCCGCGCCCGGGCGATCGACAGCCCGCGGGTTCCGATGATGAACAGGCTCGCGCCATCGACGTCGCCGGCGAGGCTGTCCAGGACCCGCTCGCTGAACGCGCCGGCGAACCCCTGTTCGGCGAGGAACACGAGCAGGCCGGTCTTGCCTTCGCCGATGTCCCGGCGACGTGGCCCTGGGTCGATCCCGTCATCGGGTTCGGCGACGCTCGCGATTGCGGAGGATATGGTCGCGGCATAGCTGTCGACCGCGTCGACCTGCGTCCGCGCGGTCCGGGCGCGGGCGGCGGCGATGCCTTTCATCGCGTTCACCACGGCACCCAGCTGGCGGATGCCCTCGATCCGGGCGCTGACGTCGGCCAGCCGCTCGGTCATGTCGCCGACGGGACTTCAGTGAGAGATTCCGCGAGGCGGGTCATCGCCGCCAGCAGATCCTGCTTCGCTCCGGCGTCCATTTCGCCCATCTCGGCGATCCTGTGCAAGGTCTCGGCGGCGTCCTGGTCCAGCGCCGCGGGCAGACCCGCGCGGAACGCGGACACCGCCGCCAGCGGAAGCGGATCCAGCAGACCCGACTGCACGGCCAGCATCAGCGCGACCTCGTCGGCGAGGCGAAACGGCGTGTGCTGGGGCTGGCGCAGGATCTGCCTGATCCGTTCGCCCCGCGTAAGCTGCTGCCGCACCCGGCCCTCGGGCATGCTGCCGAAGCGGGTGAAGACCTCCAGTTCCAGGAACTGGGCGTAGTCGAGGCGCAGCGCGCCCGCGGCCGCGCGCAGGAGTTTCGCCTGCGTCTTTCCGCCCACCCGGCTGACGCTCAGCCCGACGTCCACCGCCGGTTTCTGGCCCTGGTGGAACAGGGCGGCGTCCAGCACGATCTGCCCGTCGGTTATCGAGATCAGGTTGGTCGGAATGTACGCCGACAGGTTGCCCGCATCGGTCTCGGCGATGGGGAGCGCCGTCAGCGACCCGCCGCCGCGATCCTGCGACAGCTTGGCCGCCCGTTCCAGAAGCCGCGCATGGATGTAGAAGACATCGCCCGGATAGGCCTCGCGTCCCGGCGACTGCCGGGTCAGCAGCGCGATCTCGCGGTGCGTGGCCGCATGTTTCGACAGGTCGTCGATCACCACGAGGGCATGCTGCCCCTCGTCGCGAAAATGCTCGGCCATGGTCATGCCGGCATAGGGAGCGATCCATTGCAGCCCCGGCGCCGAGGCCGGCCCCGCGACGAGGACGATGCAGCGGGCGAAATTGCCGTGCGCCCGAAGCGCGTCGACGGCGCGGCGCACGCTCGACGTCTTCTGCCCGACCGCGACATAGACGCAGACCATGTCGCTGTCGCGCTGCGCGATCAGCGCGTCGATGGCGAGCGTCGTCTTGCCGGTGGAATGGTCGCCGACGATCAGTTCGCGCTGGCCCCGGCCGAGCGCGAAGAACGTGTCCATCACGACGATCCCGGTCTGCACCGGCTCAGTCACGAGGTCGCGTTCGACGATCGACGGCGACGGGCGTTCGATCGGCAGATGCTTCTCCGCCGCGACCGGACCCTTGCCGTCCAGTGGGCGGCCCAGCGGATCCACGATCCGCCCGAGCAGCGACTCGCCGACCGGCACGCTGACCACGTCGCCGGCGCCGAATACGGCGTCGCCGGCCTCGACCGCCGTCGCTTCGTCGAGAAGCACGCAGCCGATCAGATTGGGATCGAGGACCCGGGCGAATCCGAACTGTCCGCCTTCGAACCGGAGCACCTCGTCCAGGCGGACATCGCGAAGGCCCGAGATCATCGCCACGCCGTCGCCGAGCTCCTCGACGCGGCCCCGGTGCTCGGCGCGCGGACCGAGTGACAGGTCGCGCACCACGTCCTTTGCGGCGACAAGCCAATCGGGACGGTCAGGCCGCATTCTTGAGGCCCCCGAGGATTTCGGCGAGGTCCGACCGCCAGCTGTCGTGGAGCACGAAATGCGCCGTTCGCATCTCGAAACCGGCGATCAGGTCGGGGTCGGTCACGAAGGCGAGCTTCGGTTCGCCGCCGATCGCGCGCTGAAGGGTCGTCGTGATCGCCGTCTTGTCGGCGTCTGCCAGATCGCGCGCGCTGACCAGATCGATGCCTGTGGTCGTCCCGGCCAGCGCCGCGCGATCGTTCGCAGGCAACCGTTCGATGGCCTTGACGAGAAGGCCGAGAAACGCGGCCTGGACCGAAGCGGCGTCCAGTCGGGCCAGCAGCTTGCGGGCGATGTCCACGGCGAGTTGGGCGGATTTGTTTGCGTTCTCGATGCGCGCGGCGTCGATCTCGCGGGCGTTGGCGAGCCGCGCGGCCTCGGCGAGTTTCTCGGCCTTTCCGCGGGCTTCCGCCAGTGCGGCCTTCGCCGCGGTCTCCGCCGTCGCAGCGGCCTCGGCCAGCAGCGTCTGTCGCTCCGCCGCCAGCCCCGCACGGGTCTGGGTGACCTCCGCGAGAGCGGCGTCGGCCTTGGCCCGGGCCGCCCGGGCATCGCTCAGCAGGGTCTCCGCCGCTTCCTGGCGCGTCGCGATGGCCTTCGCGACGGGGCGCCAGAACACCCGCGACAGCAGCCAGACCAGGATCAGGACATTGACCGCCTGCAGCCCGAGCCCCCAGAAATCGATCGTCATGCGATCACGCCAGCAGCGGATTGGCGAAGAGCAGCAGCAGCGCGATCACCAGGCAGTAGATCGCCGTCGTCTCGATCATGGCGAGGCCCACGAAGAGCGTGCGCGAGATCGTGTTCGCGGCTTCGGGCTGGCGGGCGATCGCATCCATTGCGGCGGCCACCGCGCGGCCCTCGGCAAGTGCGGGCCCGATTGCGCCGAACGCCACGGCGAATGCGGCGCAGAAGATGCTGGCAAGGGGGAGATAGTCCATCAGGGATCCTTTTGTTTTGGGGGAGGGCGTGGGTTCCGCGCCTGTCAGGTCGCCGCCTCCCGCCGGTTCGCGCGCGGCGTGTTCGACGGCCGACGTGATGAACACCATCGCAAGGACCGCGAAGATGTAGGCCTGCACCAGCCCGGTCAGCAGATCGAGCGCCATAAGCGGGATCGGCACGAGCAGCCCCGCGAGCGAGGCGACGATTCCGATGACAAACACCCCGCTCATCACATTGCCGAACAGGCGGACGAACATCGAGAAGACCCGCGTCACGCTTTCCAGCATGTTCAGCGGGATCATCACCGGATTGGGCGCGGCGAAGGATTTCAGATAGCCGCCGAGGCCGCCGCCGCGCACCCCGAACCAGATCACCGACAGGAAGACGAGCACGGCGAGCGCCGCATCGGTTTCCAGCTGCGCGGTCGGCGGCTCCAGTCCCGGCACCAGCGAGGACCAGTTCGCCACCAGGATGAATAGAAAGAGCGTGCCGATGAAACCGCGATAGGGCACGGGCTCGGCCCCGGTCGTCTCGCGGATCTGGGTGTCGAGCGTCGTGACGATCAGCTCGAGCGCGGCCTGCCGCCTGCCGGGGACGAGGTCGAGCCGCCGGGTGAGCAGGACCGACCCGAGGACAAGGATTGCCATGATCCCCCATGTCGTCAGCACGGCCTGGGTGATCGGAACCGGCCCGAACTGGAACAGCGTCACGGACTCGAGCGGCGAGTTCATATGCCGGCACCGCGGGCTTGCCGGATCATCACGGCCTTGGCGCACAGGACGCCGGCAAGAACCGCCAGAAGCGCAAGCCCACCCATCAGCACCGCGCCGTAGAGGCCCAGGCCAAGAAGCGCCACACGCCCCAGGGTCAGCGCCAGCGCGAAGAGCGGACGGCCCTGCGCGACGATCGCATCCGCCGTTTGGCGCAGGGCGCGGAAATAGATGTAGCCCAGCGCGAGCCCGGCCAGAAAGGCCGTCGGCAGGGTTGCGAGCAACGGCAGGGCGGCGAGGTCGGTCATCGTGCGTTCATCCATTTCCAGGCGGTCCAGCCGCCAACGCAGAGCCCCAGCAGCATCAGCGGGGCGGACCAGAATATGCCGCTTGCGAAGCGCGCATCGAGCCAGCGTCCGAAGAACAGGCCCGCCAGCGTCGGCGTCACGAAGATCCACCCCAGCACGCCGATCTGCGCCAGACGGCGGCCGACCGACATGTCGCCCTCGCGCAGCCAGCGTTCATGTCGGTCGCGCCGCAGGCGCGTTTCGCTGACCAGCGGATCTTCGTCCGGCTTCGCGTCTTTCGCGACTTCAGGTTGGTCCACGTTCACCGGAACTGCCCCGCGTCTGTGCCGGTCTGTAGGCGGCTCACCATCCGGCGGATGGCGTTCAACTGCAGACTGACCGAGTCCACATTCGCGACGCGTTCCTCCTCGGCGTCCGACTGGAACCGCGCCAGCACCTGAGCGTCGAGCGTGGCGAGGTCGTCGCCGGCGACCGCCTCACGCGTGGCGATGGCGATCATGGCCCCGTCGCTCACGGTCATCGATCCGCCACGCACGGCGCAGAAGCGCTCGACCTTGGCCTTTCGCCAGCTGACGATGGAGATCGCGAGCGCCGTCAGGAACGGGACGTGACCGGGCAGGATGCCGAAGGCGCCGCTCGCATCCTCGGCGCGCAGGCTGTCGATGTCGTCATCCACCACGACGGACAGCGGCGTGACGATCCGGAGCTTCATGCAGCTGCCTTGGCGTCGCCGGCGTCCTGGGCCTTTGCGGCCGCCTCCTTTTTGCGCGCGTCCTCCAGCGTGCCGACCATGTAGAGCGAGCCTTCCGCCCAGTCGTCGGTCTCGCCGTCCAGAATCGCGCGGCACCCCGACAGGGTGTCGGCGAGGGCGACGCTTTCGCCCGGCGTGCCGGTGAAGGCCTCGGTCACCATGAACGGCTGGGTCAGGAAGCGCTGCAGCCGCCGCGCGCGTCGCACGATCTTCCGGTCGGCCGCACCCAGTTCCTCGATCCCCAGCAGCGAGATGATGTCCGTCAGCTCCTTGAACCTCGCGAGCGCCTGGCGGACGGCCTCGGCCGTCTCGTAATGCGCTTGGCCTACGATCAGCGGATCGAGCAGCATCGAGGAGGAGCCGAGCGGGTCGATCGCGGGATAGAATCCTTCCGCCGCCTGGGTGCGCGACAGCACGATGACGCAATCCATGTGCCCGGAGATCGTCGTCACCGCCGGATCGGTGAAATCGTCGGCGGGCACGTAGACCGCCTGGATGGCGGTTACGGCCGAGCCCGCCACGGAGGCGATGCGCTCCTCGAGCCGTGCGACCTCGGTCGCAAGCGTCGGCTGGTAGCCCACGCGCGAGGGCAGCCGCCCGAGAAGGCTCGACACCTCCGCGCCCGCCTGGACGAAGCGGAACACGTTGTCCATCAGCAGAAGCACGTTCCTGTGCTTCTGGTCGCGAAAGTACTCCGAAACGGTCAGCGCCGTGAGGGCCGCGCGCCAGCGCGCCCCAGGCGGCTCGTTCATCTGGCCATAGACCAATACCGTGCGCTCCAGAATACCCGAGCCGCGCATCTCGGTCAGAAGCTCGTGTCCCTCGCGCGACCGCTCGCCGATCCCGGCGAAGACCGAGATGCCTTCGTACTTCTCGACCATGGCGCGGATCAGTTCCATCACCAGAACCGTCTTGCCGACCCCGGCGCCGCCGAACATCGCGGCCTTCCCGCCCTGCGCCATGGGGGTGAGCAGGTCGATCACCTTGATCCCGGTCTCGAAGACGTCCGTGGTCCTCGTCTGCGCCCCCAGAGGCGGTGGCGACGCGTGGATCGACCGACGCGGCGTATCCGGCGGCAGGGCGGGCCCTTCGTCCTGCGGATCGCCGACCACGTCCAGAAGCCGCCCGAGCACCGCTTCGCCGACTGGCACGGCAACCGGCCCGCCCGTCGCACGAACTCGGACGCCCCGCGCGAGGCCCGCGGTCGACTGGAACGCCACCGCCCGCAGCGTGGTCAGATCGACATGACTATGGACTTCGAGAACGAGCGGCGTGGACCGGTCCCACTCGACGTGCAGCGCCGCATTGATCGGTGGCAGATCGGCCCCGGCAAAGACGACGTCGACGACAGCACCCCTCACGGCATGCACGACGCCTCCGGGCGGGACGGGACGCGCGGCGGATGTCTCGTGGACTTGCATGGATTCGGAGCCTTTCGAGCGGGCACGTTTTGCGGCCGCCGCTGCGGTCGGCAGGAGCGTACCCACGGCACACTACGCGTCGCCACGAGGCGCCGCGTTGATCCATGTCAGCGAGAAGCGCAAATCCCGGGCGTTCGGTCGCCAACGAAACCGCGCTAAGGACCAACCTGGATCAGTGCGGGTCTGGGCGCGAAGGTCCACACCGGCTGTGCAGCGAAAAGTTCCGCCCGAACGTCCGTCATTCAGCGGCCCGCTTCAAGCGCGGTGGTCCGGAGCGGCGGCGGGACAGTCCGAACCACCTGACCAGGGGAACCGCTATGACCCCGACGAAAGCACCGAGCAATATTTCTTCCGCCACGAAGGCCGCCGCGAACTGCACCAGGGAATGGAAGGCCGCAGAACATGCGCCGGTCTGAGACATGGCGCAGAACGTACCCACCGCCGAGCTTGACGCCCCCGTGAAGGCCGCCGCGGATGTCGGCGCCCTGCCCGGTACCGGTCAGGGCAGCGCGTCCGACGCTGCGACCATGAAGGCGCTGGTCTACTCCGGGCCTGACGGGATCGCGCTCATCGACCATCCCCGGCCGGCGATCCTCGACCCCACCGACGCCATCGTCCGCGTCACCCGCACCACGATCTGTGGCACCGATCTGCACATCCTGAAGGGCGACGTTCCGACCTGCACCCCGGGCCGCATCCTCGGTCACGAAGGCGTCGGCGTGATCGACAGAGTCAGCGCGGCCGTGGTGTCGTTCAAGCCCGGCGATCACGTGCTGATCTCCTGCAGCAGCGCCTGCGGCACCTGCAGCTTCTGTTGGCGGCAGATGTATTCGCATTGCACCACCGGCGGCTAGATCCTTGGCAACAAGATTGACGGCACGCAGGCCCAATACGTCCGCACGCCCCACGCCAACATGAGCTTAAACCACATCCCCGAAGGTGCCGACGCGGAGGCGCTGGTGATGCTCAGCGACATCCTTCCGACCGGCTTCGAATGCGGCGTCCTGAATGGCAAGGTCCAGCCAGGCAGTTGCGTCGCCATTGTCGGCTCAGGTCCGATCGGCCTGGCCGCACTTCTGACCGCGCAGTTCTATTCGCCAGCGCAGATCATCATGATCGACCTCGACGACAACCGGCTGGAGATCGCCAAGCGCTTTGGTGCCACCGACACCGTGAACAGTTCGGACGGAAAGGCCGTAGAGGCGGTGATGAAGCTCACAGGCGACGCCGGGGTCGATATGGCCATCGAGGCCGTCGGCATATCGGCAACCTTCGAACTCTGCGAGAAGCTGGTCGCGGCGGGTGGCACCATCGCCAATATCGGCGTCCACGGGAAACCCGCGAGCCTGCATCTGGAGACCCTATGGGACCGCAACATCGCTATGACTACGCGCCTGGTCGACACCGCGACGATTCCGATGCTTT
>JBBRUZ010000128.1:0-9918 GCA_038247355.1 Rhodobacterales bacterium | reverse complement strand
GGCCGATGGCCGGGTGGTCATTCGCGACGGCAAGACCGAGTATCGCGGTCGGTCGATCTCGACGCGCGGCCACCAGCACATTCCCGACGCCATGGCACATCCGGTCGAGCAGGTCGTCGGGATCGCTTGACGCAAGAACCTGCCGGGTTTGCCCGTCGCGCGGGCGACCCGGTCATATCCAGCCAGCCATCTCGCGTTGCAGGATGGCGGTCATCATGTCGATATGGGCATTATCAGCGTTGAGGCATGGGATGTAGTCGAAAGATTCGCCGCCAGCCTCGACAAAGCTTTCGTGAATCTCTTCGTTGATTTCTTCGAGCGTTTCTACGCAATCGGACGAGAACGCCGGCGCCATGATGGCGATCCGTTTCTTTCCCGATTCGGCGAGGCGCGCCACTTCTTCGACCGTATAGGGTTGCAGCCATTCTTCGGGTCCGAACTTTGACTGGAAGGTGACCTTGATCTCGTGGTCGGCGAAGCCGAGGCGCTCACGCAGCAGACGCGTCGTTTTCTGGCACTGGCAATGGTACGGATCGCCCTCGAGAAGGTAGCGCCGCGGGACGCCGTGGTAGCTGGTGACGAGAATGTCGGGCCGATGGTCAAGCCGCGCATACGCGCGCTCGACCGATTGCGCCAACGCCTCGATGTAGGCCGGGTCGTCGTAATAGGCGGGGACAGTCCGGATCGACGGCTGCCAGTTCATCTTCATCAACGTGCGGAAGGCCTGGTCATTGGCGGTGGCCGTCGTCGGGGCGGAATACTGCGGATAGAGCGGAAAAAAGATGATTCGCTCGCACCCCTGATCCTTGAGGCGGTTGATCACCGACGGCGTCGAGGGATTGCCATAGCGCATGGCGAAATCGACCACGACGCGGTCGCCGTAAAGCAGGTTCATCCGTTCGGCGACGGCGTGGGCCTGGTCCCGGGTGGTGGTCAGCAGCGGACTCTCGTCCGCTTCGGTGTTCCAGATCCCACGGTAGGCCTCACCCGACGAAAAGGGCCGCTTGGTCAGGATGATCAATTGCAGCAGCGGCTGCCAAAGCCAGGGGGAGTAATCGATAACCCGACGATCCGAGAGAAACTCGTTCAGGTATCGACGCATCGACCAATAGTCTGTCGCGTCCGGCGTGCCGAGATTCGACAGCACGACCCCGATCCGTGCGGGAGGAACCGGTGGATGATCGGACGCCGCATGCCCCAACCTGCCCTCGCCGGGCTTGTCGTGGGCAACGGGACAGCGTGTCATGGCAGCGTCATACATGTGCGGGTATATCTCGACAATCATCACCACTCCGGAAGCGGACAGCTAGCTCAGCGGGCGGCGGGGTCAATCGCAATCGGCGGTTGCAACCATTTCGGCATGGGGTCCGACCTTGCGGTCGCCGAACCGGACCGCGCCGGGCACGACGTCCGCGGCGATGAACGCCCGCGCCGACGCCGCCCGCTATGGGCCGGCCCCGTCGCCGGCGGCGGGGCCGGCACGCCGAGCGCGTCGGCGAGCCGGGTCCGCGCCGAGCCCGGACGGAGCGGCTTCGGCTGGCTGGCGGCTGGCGCCCAACCGGTAAGGACGACGACGTCGAAGGTGGCGCGGACCCGTCCGTCGGCTTCGGCGAAGCGCTCGGCGTAGAGCGCCGCGGCATGGGCGAACAGGCGGCGGGACGTCGGACGGCGCAGCCGGTCGCGCAGGACGCTGGTCTCGGCCATTGCGCGCAGGTCGCGCATCAGGGCGAAGGCGTCGGCGTAGGTCACGTCGAAGCGCGCGCTGTCGGCCACGGGCAGCGCGAAGCCGGCGCGTTGCAGCAGGGCGCCGAGGTCGCGGATCTCCGCCATCGGCGCGACGCGCGGGCTGAGGCCGCCGGTCTGCGCGATCTCGGCTTCGGCCAGCGCGGTGCGAAGTTCGTGCAGGGTCCGGCCGCCGAACAGCGCGGCGACGAAAAGGCCGTCGGGCCGAAGCGCGCGGCGGCATTGCACCAGCTGGCCCACCGGATCGTTCGCCCAGTGCAGCGCCAGCGCGTGGATCACCAGGTCGCGCGATCCGGACGCGAGGTCGAGGACCGGGGCGTCGGGGATCGTGTCGGGGCGCCGTCGCCCGGAGGCTTCGAGCGCGTCGCCCCAGACGCCCGCCCGGGGGCCGATCACCACGGCGTCCGATAACGGCCTGTTAACCTCGCTGAGCCTTTCTGCGATTTCCGACGCGACGGCGCGCTGGAGAAAGTCGGCCGGGGCGCGTGCGGCGCGCTGACGCCGGCGGTCGAGCAGCGCGTCGTCGAAAAGGTCGGGCGGGGTCGTCATGGCTTTCGTCTCCTCGACTCTCAGATAGGCCCGGACCCGCGAGGACGCCATGCTGAAGACGATGCGAACCACGCTGGTCGACCTGATCTTTCCGCCGCGCTGCATCGCTTGCCCGGAGCCGACGGACGCGCCGCACGGGCTGTGTCCCGCCTGCTGGCGCGACACGCATTTCATTGCCGGCGCGACCTGTCACCGCTGCGGCGTGCCGCTGATGGGCGACGCGGGTGCAGCCTCGGGCGCGTTGTGCGACGGGTGCCGGCGCCATCCGCCGGCTTGGGACCGGGGCGCCGCGGCGCTGGTCTACGAGGGCGCGGGCAAGCAGCTCGTTCTTGGGCTCAAGCACGGCGACCGGCTCGACATCATCGGCCCGCTGGCGGGGTGGATGGCGGTGGCGGGTCGGGAGTTGATCGCGGAGTGCGACGTCATCGCGCCGGCGCCCCTGCATTGGACCCGGCTGGTCAAGCGGCGCTACAACCAGTCGGCTGAACTGGCGAAGCGTCTTGGCCGGCTGTCGGGCAAACCCGTCATCCTCGATCTGCTGACGCGGACGCGGGCGACGACGCCGCAGGAAAAGATGAACCGGGCGGCGCGGGCGGCGAACCAGGCGGGGGCATTTGCGGTCTCGGCGCGCCGGCGCCCGTCGGTCGAGGGCAAGGCGGTATTGATGATCGACGACGTTCTGACCTCGGGGGCGACGCTCTCGGCATGTGCGGATTGCCTGAAGGCGGCGGGCGCCGCACGCGTCGACGTGCTGGCGCTGGCGCGCGTTGCCTTTACCGATTCGCCGGGGCTATGATGCGCGGTCCGAACCGGGGATCGCGATGCCGTCCGTCACGCTCTACACCACGCCGTTCTGCGGATACTGCATGGCGGCAAAGCGGATGCTGACCGCCAAGGGCGTTGGTTTCGCCGAAATCGACGTCGCCGCCGATCCGGCGCGGCGGGCCGAAATGGTGAACCGCGCAAAGGGCGGGCGCACGGTGCCGCAGATATTCATCGGGGAGATCCATGTCGGCGGCTTTGACGACCTGAGCGCGCTGGACCGCGCCGGCAAGCTCGACCCGCTGCTCACGGCCTAGACGATGCGCGCAGGTCTCGTGCAGCTGTGTTCGAGCGACGATCCGGCCGCCAATCTGGTCGCGACAGAGCCGTTGGTGCGCGCGGCGGCGGCGGGAGGGGCCACGCTGATCCTGACGCCCGAATGCACCAATCTGATGAGCGCGAGCCGGGCGCGGCAGCGTGCGGTGCTGGCGCCCGAGGCAGAGGACCGGACGCTGGCCCGGATGCGGGTTGTCGCGGCGGAGCTTTGCGTGTGGATCGGCGTCGGCAGCCTGCTGCTGGCGACGGACGACGCCGATGGCCGCTTCGCCAACCGCAGCTTCCTGATCCGGCCCGACGGCGGGATCGCGGCGCGCTATGACAAGATCCACATGTTCGACGTAGATCTGGACGGCGGTGAAAGCTACCGCGAATCGGCGGCGTTCCGGCCCGGCGACCGTGCGGTGACAGCGCAGGCCGGGTCGGCGCACATCGGCCTCAGCATCTGCTACGACATGCGCTTTGGCTACCTTTACCGCGCGCTGGCGCAGGCCGGCGCCGAGGTGCTGCTGGCGCCGGCCGCCTTCACGGTTCCGACCGGTGAGGCGCATTGGCACGTGCTGCTGCGGGCGCGGGCCATCGAGACCGGCGCTTTCGTGCTGGCCGCGGCGCAAGCGGGAACCCATTCGGCGACGATTGGCGAAACGCGGCGGACGTACGGCCACTCGCTGGCGGTCGGTCCGTGGGGCGAAATCCTCGCGGACGCCGGCGAAGGCGTCGGCGTGACGCTCGTCGATCTCGACCTCGGCGAGGTGGCGCGGGCGCGGGGCCGGGTGCCGTCGCTGCGGCACGACCGGACGTTCCACGGACCCGAAAGCGCCTGATGGACGGCACGCAGCGCGACCCGATGGTGATCGTCCTGTTCAGCGAGATCGTGATGATCGAGCAACTGGCGCGCGTGCGGCTGGCGCGGGCGTTGCCCAAAGGAATGGAGCTGTCGCACTTCATGACGCTCAATCATCTGGCGGGCGCGGGCGGCGAGAAAAGCCCGGCTCAACTGGCGCGCGTGTTCCACGTGACCAAAGGCGCGATGACCAACACGCTGCAAAAGCTCGACGCGGCCGGCTACGTGCATATCCGGCCCGATTGGGACGATGCGCGGCGCAAGTGGGTTGGTTTGAGCCCGGCGGGCCAGGCGGCGCGGGATCTGGCCGTTGTGGCGATCGCGCCGGTGTTCGACGACCTGATGGCGGGGCTGGGGGCGGACAAACTGAGGGCGGCGTTGCCGTTCCTTCGGGCGATGCGCGAGGGTCTGAGTTCGGCGTGACGCGCCGTGACCGCGGCGCGGCGCCCGGTATGGGATCGCCACAGAACCCCGCTCCAGGCGTTAACCATGGCTTGGTTTTCCCGGAATGCGCAACGGCGACCATCGTTGCCGTAGATTTTCCACCGTAGTAAGACCGATTTGCGGATTACGATCGATCTTGGCAGGCGTCCGCAAAAAGTCCCGTGACCGGTTCAAGGACGCCTCAGGCGAGTCAAAGACTGTGTCTTTTGCGCGCTCGATCGGACTGATCTTTTGACGATTATTGAAACTGGCCGGCGTTCTGTTATTGGGCTGAACGATTCGGACGGAGGATGGGGGCGATGGCGACGATCAACGGCACTTCCGCTGCGAATCTGTTGACGGGCGGCGCCGCCAGCGACACGCTGAACGGTCTTGGCGGGAACGACACGCTCGACGGCGGCGACGGTGTCGATGCGTTGTATGGTGGCGATGGTGACGACCTGTTGCGAACGCGGACCGGCGACAGCGCCTTCGGCGGCTCGGGCAACGACTTCGTAACGGTCGGCGGCAACGGGGTCCGGGAACTCAGCGGAGGATCGGGGAACGACGTCCTGCGCTTCGAGAACGGCTACGACATCACCGGCACGAGCTTGAGCGGCTTCGAGCAGCTAAACGCCTATGGCGCCGTGCGGATGACCGCGTCCCAGCTGGCGAGCTTCGCGGTGGTGTCCGGGTACATGTCGACCTACACGAGCGCCAGGGTCGATCTGAGCCAGGGCGGCGCGGTCAGCGTCAACCTGAGCCCGACGCTGTCGGCGTACTTCCAGCTCGTGGGGTCGTCCGGAAACGACATGGTCACCTTCAACTCGAGCTACGCCGCGACGATCTACTTCTACGGCGGCAACGGGAACGATCGGGTTTCTGGCGGCGCGGGCGCCGACGACCTTCGCGGCGACGGCGGCAACGATGTGCTGAGCGGCCAAGGCGGCAACGACACGCTCGACGGCGGGTTGGGCGTCGATTTTCTGTACGGTGGCGCCGGCGCCGATCTGCTGCGGGTGCGGACGGGCGCGACCGCCAATGGCGAAGCCGGCGACGACATCCTGTCGGTGAGCGCCAGCCTGCCGACAGCGCTGAGCGGCGGGTCGGGGATCGACACGCTGCGCTTCGAGAACAGCTACGACATCACCGGTGCGAGCTTGACCGGCATCGAGCGCCTCAACGCCTACGGCGCCGTCCGAATGACGGCGGCGCAGCTCGATGCGTTCGATCTCGTCTCCGGCTATGCGTCGAACCACACGACAGCGCGGGTCGATCTCAGCCAGGGCGGCACGGCGCGCGTGAACCTGAGCCCGACGCTTGCCGCGTACTTCCAGCTCGTCGGCTCGCCGGGCGACGACATCATCACCTTCAACCCCAGCTATGCCCGCACCATCTACTTCAGCGGCGGAAGCGGCGACGACCGCGCGAGCGGCGGCGCGGGCGACGACGTCCTGACCGGCGGCGACGGCCGCGACGTGCTCATCGGCCTCGGCGGCGCCGACACGCTCGACGGCGGCGAGCAGATCGACACGCTGTACGGCGGCGCCGGCGCCGACCTGTTGCGGGTGCGGACCGGGGACAGCGCGTTCGGCGGCGCGGGGACCGACGTCGTGTCGGTCAACGCCAATCGGCCGCTCGCGCTGGACGGCGGGTCGGGAACCGACGTCCTGCGCTTCGAGAACAGCTATGACATCACCGGCGCGAGCTTGAGCGGCATCGAGCAACTGAACGCTTATGGCGCCGCCCGAATGACGGCGGCGCAGCTCGGGAGTTTCGCTCTGGTGTCCGGCTACGCGTCGAACCACACGACCGCCCGCGTCGATCTCAGCAAGGGCGGTGCTGCGAACGTGACCCTCGGTCCGTCGCTCACCGCGTACTTCCAGCTCGTCGGCTCGTCCGGCAACGACGCCATCTCGTTCAATGCGACCTACGCCGGAAAGCTCTACTTCTACGGCGGGGACGGGAACGACCGGGTATCCGGCGCCGCGGGGTCGGACGATCTGCGTGGCGACGGCGGCAATGACGTCCTCAGCGGTCGGGGCGGCGACGATATCCTCGACGGCGGACTGGGCGCCGACACGCTGGACGGCGGCGCGGGCGCCGACCTCCTGCGCGTGCGAGCCGCCACGAACGCGTCGGGCGGCGCCGGCGACGACATCCTGTCGGTGAGCGCCAGCCTGCCCGCCGCGCTGCGCGGCGGATCGGGCGTCGACACCTTGCGCTTCGAGAACGGCCATGACATCACCGGCGCGAGCTTGACCGGCATCGAGCGCCTCCACGTCTACGGCGCCGTGCGGATGACGTCGTCGCAGCTCGCGACGTTCGACCTCGTCTCAGGCTACGCGTCCAACTTCACTACCGGGCGGGTCGACCTGACGGCGGGCGGTTCGGCGGACGTGAACCTCAGCCGGACGCTGACCGGCTCGTTCGAGCTCGTCGGATCGGCGCAGAACGACGTCATCACGTTCAACGGCGCCTACGCCGGGCGGATCTATTTCTACGGCGGGGCCGGAGCCGACCGCGTGGCCGCCGGGAACGGCGCGGACTACCTGCGCGGTGACGCGGGCAACGACGTACTGCTCGGCCGGGCCGGGAACGACCGGATGTTCGGCGGCGCCGGGATTGACCTGCTCGACGGCGGCGCGGGAGCTGACCGCTTCGTCTTCACGCTGGCGGCGGACTCGCCCGCCGGTGCGCCGGACGTGATCGCGCGATTCGACGGGGCAGGGAAGGCGGCTGGCGACCTGATCGATCTCACAGCGATCGACGCGAACGCCGGAACGAGAGCGAACGACGCATTCGTCTTCGGACACACCGGGACGCGCGGCTTGTGGCTGACGACTTCCGGCAGCGACACACTGGTTTTCGCCAACACCGACTCCGACGCCGCGGCCGAGTTCTCGATCCGGATCATCGACGGCGCGGTCCATGCCTCGGCCTATTCGGCGGCGGATTTCCTGCTGTGATTGCAAGGCCCTTGGGTGCGCGCATCCCCGATCTGAACACGAGCATCGCCGCGGACGGCGTTCAGGCGGCGTTGGGATACAGCGCCTCGTAGATCGGGGCCAGCGTACCGCTGTCGAACAACGAGGATACCGACGTGCCGTTCGAGATGTTCAGGATCGCCTGACCGAACAGCGGCGCCACCGGGACAATGCGAATGTTCGGGGCGTTGCGCACCGCGGCTGTCGGCTCGATCGAATCGGTGACGACGAGGCTCTTCATCACCGACTTCGACAAGCGCTCGACCGCCGGGGCCGAAAGGACGCCGTGGGTGATGTAGGCGTGGACTTCGCGGGCGCCCTGGCTGGTCAGGAGCTCGGCGGCCTTGACCAGCGTTCCCGCAGTGTCGGCGATGTCGTCCACGATGATGCAGACCCGGTCGCGGACCTCGCCGATGATGGTCATGGAGGCGACCTCGCCAGGCCCGGAGCGGCGCTTGTCCACGATCGCGAGTTCCGCGTCGATGCGCTCGGCGAGTTCGCGCGCGCGCGACACGCCGCCGACGTCGGGCGAGACGATGGTGACGTCGCCGAGCGACGCGAACTGGTGGCGGATGTCGAGCGCGAAGACCGGCGCCGCGTAGAGGTTGTCGACCGGGATGTCGAAGAAGCCCTGGATCTGGGCCGCATGCAGGTCGAGCGTCAGCACGCGTTCGATGCCCGCTTCGGTCAGCAGGTTCGCCACAAGCTTCGCCGAGATCGGCGTGCGGGCCTTGGAGCGGCGGTCCTGACGGGCGTAGCCGAAATACGGCATCACGGCGGTGATCCGCGCGGCCGAAGACCGGCGCAACGCGTCGGTCATGATCAGCAACTCCATCAGGTTGTCGTTCGCAGGGTTCGACGTGGACTGGATGATGAACATGTCCTCGCCGCGGACATTCTCGAAGACCTCGACGAAAATCTCCTGGTCGTTGAAGCGCTCGACCCGGGTCCGAACCAGCTCGACCACCTCGCCGCGGTGGATCGAGATGCGCCGGGCTATCGCGGCGGCGAGCGGGCGGTTGGAGTTGCCCGCGATCAGCTTCGGCTTGAACAGGGGGTTCATGGCGGCGGCCTTTCGCGGATGCACTGGACCGGCGTTTCGGTATCACCGCCACGGGGCCTTGCAAAGCCCCCGAATCCGCCGATGCTTGCGCGCCAGCACGGGGGATCGACCATGGCCCAGATCGACTACTATCTCTTTCCGCTTTCGCCTTTCTGCTATCTCGCCGGGCTCGGGCTCGAGGAGGTCGCGACCAGACAAGGCGCGGCGATCGTCTACAAGCCGGTGCAGCTGTTACGCATCTTCGAAGCGACCGGAACGCCGCAGGTCAAGGACCGGCATCCGTCGCGTCAGGCGTACCGCCTGAAGGACATCGCGCGCGTCGCGCGGATCGCGGGGCTGCCGGTGAACCTGAGGCCGGCGTTCTGGCCGACGAACGCCGCGCCCGCCTCCGCCGCGATCGTCTCGGCGCAGGCCGCGGAGGGCGGCGATCTCGGCGGGCTCGTCCATGCGTTCTGTCGCGCGGTCTGGGCCGAGGATCGCGACATCGCCGAGGACGCCGTGGTGCGCGACGTGCTGGCCGCGCACGGGTTCGAGCCAGCCCTCGCGGACCGGGGGCTGATGGCTGCGATGGAAACGCTGCAGCGCAACACCGACGAGGCGTTGCGCCGGGGCGTGTTCGGGGCGCCGAGCTATCTGGTCGGCGACGAGGTGTTCTGGGGCCAGGACCGCTTGCCGCATCTCGAAGCCCACCTGGCGAAATCGGCCTGATCGCCGCAGGTCGAATTGGACGGCGCCTTCCGCGCGCGCGGCGGGTGACGATCGCCGGCGCGAGGCACAGGGCGCCGGTCACGCATCCGTACGCAACGTCACGCGCGCTGCGTGATTTTCTCCGCCCGAAGGACCCCCAGGAAGCCGTCCACTTCCGCCTCGGTCGTCGCCCAGTTGCAGACCAGCCGCGCCGAGACCGGCCCCGCATCCGGGCCGTCGAGCGTCTGGCCCGCAGGATCGTCGAACGACCACAGGTAATATTGCGCGCCGGCAGCCAACGCCCGCCGGTGCGCCGCGCGCGGAAACGCCGCAAACACCTCGTTCGCTTCGGTGGGATGGTTCAGCCGCCCGCCGGGCAGCGCCGCGATCCCTGCCGCCAGACGCGCGGCGCGGGCGTTTGCGGTGCGGGCCATGTCGCGCCACAGGTCGTCCGCGAGATAGGCTTCGAACTGGGCGGACAGGTAGCGGTGCTTGGAGACGAGATGCCCGGCGCGCTTGCGGCG
>JBBRUZ010000127.1:0-9945 GCA_038247355.1 Rhodobacterales bacterium | reverse complement strand
CGAAAAAGGCTTCCTCGCCGAAGACGCCGCGGCCGAGCCGGTCGCCTTCGCGCGCGCGGGCGAACCCGGCGCCGACGCGCTTGACCGCGGCCAGTCGCTGGGCGGGGCGGCCGTCGAGTTCAAAGTCCTCGGCCTCCATGCTGCCCGAGAGATCGAGCGCCAGCACGATGTCGCGGCCCGAGGCGGGCAGCGCCGTGACCGGCGACAACCGCTGCGGCCCGGCGAGGGCGAGGACGAGCGCGAGCCAGAGCGCGGTGGGAAGCGCGCGGTCGAGCGTGCCGCGCAGCCGCGCCGGGCGGGCATCCGCGAGTTCAGCGGCGACCGTCGGCGGCACGCGCAGCGCGCTCGAGGCGACTTCCGCCGCTGGCAGCAGGCGCGCGGCGATCAGCGGCAGCGGCGCGAGCAGCAGGGCGAAGGGGGCGGCGAGGCTCCACATCGCCTCAACGGCCACGCGTGCCGAAGGCGCTGGCGAGCGCGCGGTCGGTCGCGTCCAGATCGACCGTTGGGTCCGGCAGGTAAAGCGCGGGCGCGAGCGTCGCCCGCACGGCGGCGATGGCCGGGGCGATGGCCGGAGAGACGGTGGCTGGGGCGGCTGCGGCGAGCCGGGCCTGGGCGAGCAGCCGGTCGGCGGGATCGAGGCCCCTGGAGGCGGCGAGTTCGGCGCGCAGACGCGCAGTCGTCTCCTCGCGGCGCGCAAGGATGACGCAGAGCAGCCCGTAGGCGATCAGCGCCGCGCCAAGGCCGAGGCCGAAGGCGAGCAGGCCGTCCGCCAGCGCCTCGGTCTCGGTCGGGACCGGCATGCGGATGGGGCGCAACGCGGCGGCGAGGTCAGCGGACGGGTCCATCGAACCTGTCCCAGGCGCGGGCCATCGTCTCCGGATCGTCCCGGCCGTCGAGCCCGAGGACCGGGACGCCGAGGCGTTCGAGCGCGCTGCGGTCGGCGTCGGCCCTCGGCGCTCGTGCGCCGACTTCG
The DNA here is from genome assembly GCA_038247355.1 of Rhodobacterales bacterium. Classification (GTDB taxonomy): domain Bacteria; phylum Pseudomonadota; class Alphaproteobacteria; order Rhodobacterales; family Rhodobacteraceae; genus Amaricoccus. Next base: position 8,972 of record JBBRUZ010000127.1, on the reverse strand, counting down.
ATCCCGGGCGATCGTGCGCCGACTTCGATCCCGGGCGCTCGCGCGCCGACTTCGGACCCGGGCGCTCGTGCGCCGACTTCGGCCCCCGGCGCTCGCGCGCCGACTTCCGCCCAGCGTCGGCGGCCGTCGGCGGCAAGATACGGATACCGCCCCGGCGGCGGCGCGATCTGAAACGCGTCGCGCACCAGCACGACGCGCAGGCGTCCGATCCTGGCCAGCGCCTCGGCGAGGCGCGGGACGTCCGGACCGGGATCGTCGAGCGCGGTCGCGAGCACCAACGTCGCGCCGAGCGGTGCGAGCCCCCCCGCCGCTTCGAGCGCGGCGCCGAGATCGGGATCGGGCGCGGGACTCGCCCCGGCTGCGAGCGCGCGGCCATGCGCCTCGGCGAGGCCGCCGGCGATCGCCGCCATCCCGGAAACGCGCCCGCGCGGCGGCGCGTATCGGTCCTCGCCGCCGCCAAACGCATAGAGCCCGACGCGCCCGCCCGCCTCGACTGCGCGCCAGCCGCAGAGCGCCAGCGCCTCCACCGCCGCGACCGAACGCAGCGCCCGGCGCGTGCCCCAGAACATCGCCCGGCGCAGATCGGCGACCAGCACCACCGTCGCGCCGCGCTCCTCGCGGTAGCTGCGCACGTGCGGCACGCCGGTCCGGGCGGTGACGTTGCGGTCGAGATGCCGCAGGTCGTCGCCGTCCGAATACGGTCGCACGTCGACGGCTTCGAACCCGGCGCCGCGGCGGCGTCCGGGAAATCCGGCGGGACGCGCGTCGGGCCGCCACGGCCCGCCCGCCACCGGGCGCAGATGTCGGCGCAGGCCGAGCAGCATTTCGGCCGAGATCGCGACGCCAGGTATCGCGACGCCTGGGATAGCTACGGCTGGTAGGTCCGCCGACGAAGGGATCACAGCGGGCGCACCGTGTCGAGCAGCCGGCGGACGAGATCGCGCGCGGTGACGCCGTCGGCGGCGGCGCGCCATGTCGGGATCAGCCGATGGGCGAGCACGTCGGGCGCGAGGTCGGTCACGTCCTCGGGCACGGCGTAGACGCGTCCGCGCAGGAACGCCCGCGCCCGGGCGGTTGCGGCGAGGCCGAGCGTGCCGCGCGGTGAAACCGGATGCTCGATCTCGCGCCGCAGATCGGGGGCGATGTCCGCGTCGCGGCTCGCGGCGACGATGCGCACGATATAGTCCTTGAGCGCGGGCGCGAGATGCACGGCCCGCACCTCGGCGCGCGCCGCCATCAGATCGGCGACGGCGAGGCCGGGCAGGCGGGGCGGGGTCGGCGACCGGTCCTCCGCCTCGACCAGATCGAGGATGCGCCGCTCGTCCGCCGCATCGGGATAGGCGAGCAGCACATGCAGCATGAAGCGGTCGAGCTGCGCCTCGGGCAGCGGAAAGGTGCCTTCGTGTTCGATCGAGTTCTGCGTCGCGATCGCCATGAACGGCTGCGGCAGAGGCCGCGTGGTCCCGCCCACCGTCACCTGGCCTTCGGCCATCGCCTCGAGCAGCGCGGACTGGACCTTGGGAGGGGCGCGGTTGATCTCGTCGACGAGGACCAGCGAATGGAATACCGGGCCCTCGACGAATTCGAAGGCGCCGCGATCGGGCTTGAGGACCAGCGTGCCGGTCAGATCGGCCGGCATCAGATCGGGCGTGCATTGTATCCGGGCGAAGCTCACGTCCAGACCTGCGGCGACGAGCTTGACCGCGCGGGTCTTGGCGAGGCCGGGCGGGCCTTCGAGCAGGATGTGACCGCCGGTCAGCAGACCGATCATCAGCCGCTCGACGAGGACGCCGCGACCCACGAGCCCCGACTTCAGCGCATCGACCAGTGCGGAGATGCGCGCGTGCGACGCGTCGCGGTCGCTCGCTTCCGGCAGGCTCGGGGAGTATCCCTCCATCGCGTCGGTCCGATCTGCGCAGCCGGGAGCGGCTGGACAGGCAGCATGACGAACAACCGGCGCGATGAACAGGCCCGCGCATCTCCGCCTTTGGTCGTATACGGACGGCGGGCCGTCACAGGGCGCGGCCGATGTCGGGCGGGACGGCATTCGCCGCCGCGCTTGCGTTCAGCCGCCCCGATCGCTGCGGCGCCAGGCCGCCGTGTCGGGCCGGCCGCGCACCAGACCGCGGCGGTTTTTCCCCTTGCGGGCGGCGGCGTGCGCGGCACATGGTCCGCCCGTTATCGCGGGAGCGGGACTTGCGCTATTCGGCCCTTCAGATCCTTCGCAACGCGCTGACCGGGGACCGCGACTGGCGCCCGGTCTGGCGCGAGCCCGTTCCGAAGCCCGCCTACGACGTCATCGTCATCGGCGGCGGCGGCCACGGGCTCGCCACCGCCTGGTACCTCGCGAGGAACCACGGCCTGACGAACGTCGCCGTGCTCGAGCGCGGCGCCCTCGGAATGGGCAACGTCGGGCGCAACACCACCATCGTGCGCGCGAACTATCTGCTGCCGGGGAATTCGGAATTCTATTCACACGCGCTGAAGCTCTGGGAGGGGCTGGAGCAGGATTTGAACTATAATGTGATGATGTCGCAGCGCGGCCTCGTGAACCTGTTTCACTCGGACGGCCAGCGCGACGCCTTCGCCCGGCGCGGCAACCAGATCCGCCTGCAGGGCGACGACGCGGACCTGCTGACGCGCGAGGAGGTCCGCGCGCACGCCCCGTTTCTCAACTTCGACGATCTGCGCTTTCCGATCTACGGCGGTCTGCTGCAACGCCGCGCCGGCACCGCGCGCCACGACGCCGTCGCCTGGGGCTTCGCGCGCGCCGCCGATCTGCGCGGCGTCGATCTGATCCAGAACTGCGAGGTCACGGGCTTTCGCATCGAGGCCGGCAGGGTGCGCGGCGTCGATACGACACGGGGTTACATCGCCGCCCCGAAGATCGGCATGGCGGTGGCCGGCCGGTCCTCGCAGGTCGGCGCGATGGCGGGCCTGCGCCTGCCGATCGAGAGCCATGTCCTGCAGGCGTTCGTCACCGAGGGGCTGAAGCCGCTGATCCCCGGCGTGATCTCGTTCGGCATGGGGCATTTCTACATCAGCCAGTCGGACAAGGGCGGGCTGGTGTTCGGCGGCGATCTCGATTTCTACAACTCCTACGCCGCGCGCGGCAACCTGCCGATGGTCGAGCACGTGATGGAGGCGGGCATGGCGCTGATGCCGATGATCGGCAACGCGCGGGTGCTGCGAAGCTGGGGCGGGATCATGGACATGACCTCGGACGGCTCGCCGATCATCGACCGCACGCCGGTCGACGGCCTGTTCTTCAATGGCGGCTGGTGCTACGGCGGCTTCAAGGCGACGCCGGGCTCGGGCTGGTGCTTTGCGCATCTGATCGCCACCGGCGCGCCGCATCCCGCCGCCGCCAAACTCCGCCTCGACCGCTTCGCGACGGGCCGCGTGCTCGACGAAGAGGGCACTGGCGCCCAGCACAACCTGCACTGACATGCGCATCGCCTGCCCCCTCTGCGGCCCGCGCGATCTGCGCGAATTCACTTATCGCGGCGCGGCGAAGCTGCTCGACCGTCCCGCCGCCGACGCCGGTCCGGAGGCGTTCGACGACTACCTGCATATCCGCGAAAACTTCGCCGGTCCCAACCCCGAGTTGTGGCATCACGAGCACGGCTGCCGCGCATGGCTGCGGGTCGTCCGCGACACCCGCACGCATGAATTCCTTGCGACCGAACTCGCGCACGAGGGCTCGCGATGAGCCGCCTCGCGAGTGGCGGGTTGATCGACCGCGCACGCCGCATCCCCTTCGCCTTCGACGGTCGCCGGCTGACCGCGCATCCCGGCGACACGCTCGCGTCCGCGCTGATGGCGAACGGCGTGCGGCTGATCGGGCGCAGTTTCAAGTACCACCGGCCGCGCGGGCTGATCGCGGCCGGGTCGGAGGAGCCGAACGCGCTGGTCACGGTCGGCGCCGGCGCCGAGGCGACGCCGAACACCCGCGCCACCGGGATCGAGCCCTATCCCGGTCTCGCGGTCTTCAGCCAGAACCGCTGGCCGTCGCTGGGCTTCGACCTGATGGCGATCAACGACCGGCTCGCGCCGTTGCTCGGGGCCGGCTTTTACTACAAGACGTTCATGTGGCCCGCCCGTTCGTGGGAGCGCGTCTACGAGCCGCTGATCCGCCGCGCGGCGGGCCTCGGCGCGCTGTCGGGCGCCCGCGACCCCGGCCACGACGAAAAGGCCTTCGCTTTCGCCGACGTGCTCGTGATCGGCGCCGGTCCGGCGGGGCTGATGGCGGCGCTGACTGCCGGGCGCGCCGGCGCGCGCGTCCTTCTCGCCGATGAGGATTTCCGGATGGGCGGCCGCCTCAACGTCGAGCGGCTGGAGATCGACGGCGCGCCGGCGGTCGCGTGGGCGGCCGCGGCTGTCGCCGAACTGGCCGCGTTGCCGAACGTCCGGCTGATGCCGCGCACGACGGTGACGGGCGTCTATGACGGCCACACCTACGGCGCGCTGGAACGGGTCGGGCGCCACCTCGCCGATCCGCCCGAAGGTCTGCCGCGCGACGCGTTCTGGCGCATCGTCGCCCCCCGCGCGATCCTCGCGGCCGGCGCGATCGAGCGCCCGATCGCCTTCCCCGACAACGACCGTCCCGGCGTCATGCTGGCGGGCGCGGTGCGCGCCTATGTCAACCGCTGGGCCGCAAGCCCCGGCGCCACGGCCGTGTTCACCAACAACGACGACGGCTGGCGCACCGCGACGGACCTCGCGGCCGCCGGCGTGCCCGTCACCGCGCTGATCGACGCGCGGCCCGGCGTCGCGCCCCCGGATGGCCCCTGGCGGACGTTCACCGGCGCCGTCGTCACCGGAACCCGCGGGATCAGGGCGCTGCGCGCCGTCACGGTTCGGGACGCACACGGCGAGCGCAGCGTCGCGGCCGAATGCCTCGCCGTGTCGGGCGGCTGGAACCCGACGCTGCATCTTTCGTGCCACCTCGGCGCCCGGCCGGTCTGGGACGCCGCCATCGCCGCGTTCACGCCCGCGCCGGACGCGGCGCCGGGCCTTTCGGCGGTCGGAGCGGCGCGCGGCGCATTCTCCACGCGGGCGGCGCTTGCCCAAGGCGCCGCCGCAGCAGCCGAGGCGCTCGCGGCGCTCGGGATCGCCGCCGCCGACCAGGCTGTCCCGTACGCCGAGGACGCCGCCACGACGATCACGCCGCTGTGGCGGGTCGCGCGCACGACGGGCCGCGCCTGGCTCGACTTCCAGAACGACGTCACCACCAAGGACGTCGCCCTCGCGGCGCAGGAGAACTTTCGCAGCGTCGAGCACATGAAGCGCTACACCACGCTCGGCATGGCGACCGACCAGGGCAAGACCGGCGGCGTCGCGGGCCTCGCCGTCCTCGCCGAACTGACGGGCCGCAGCGTCGCCGAGACCGGCGTCACCACGTTCCGCCCGCCCTTCACCCCGGTGCCGATCGCAGCGCTCGGGGCCGGAGGGGCGGGGCGGGGCTTCGCGCCGCACCGCGACACGCCCACGCAGGCGCCCATCGCCGCCCGCCGCGCCCCTTTGGTCGAAGCGGGACTGTGGCGGCGCCCGAGTTACTTCCCCGCCCACGGCGAAACCACCTGGCGCGAGGCCTGCGACCGCGAGGTGGCGATGGTGCGTGGGGCGGTCGGCGTCTGCGACGTCTCGACGCTGGGCAAGATCGACGTTCAGGGCGAGGGCGCCGCCACCTTTCTCGACCATGTCTACGCCAACACCATGTCGACGCTGCCGGTCGGCCGCGTCCGCTACGGATTGATGCTGCGCGAGGATGGGTTCGTCATGGACGACGGCACGGTCGCGCGCGTCGGTCCGACGCAGTTCTTCATCACCACCACCACGGCGGCGGCCGGGCAGGTGATGGCGCATCTCGATTTCGCCGCGCAATGCTTGTGGCCCGGGCTCGACGTCGCCTTCGTGTCGCAGACCGACCATTGGGCGCAGATCGCCGTCGCCGGTCCGAAGGCCCGCGATCTGCTGGCGCCGCTGGTGGCCACGCCCATCGACGACGCGGCGCTTGCCTACATGGGCTGCGCCGCCGCCGACATCGCCGGCGTTCCCGGCCGCATCTACCGCATCTCCTTTTCCGGCGAGCGCGCCTACGAGGTCGCCGTGCCCGCGCGCTGGGGCGCCGGACTGTTCGACCTGCTGGTCGAGCGCGCGCGACCGCTCGGTGGCGGCCCTTACGGCATGGAGGCGCTGAACGTGCTCCGCATCGAGAAGGGCCTGCTGACGCACGCCGAGCTGCACGGCCGGACCACCGCCGACGACCTCGGGCTCGGGCGCATGGTCGCGAGCGCCAAGGACTGCATCGGCAAGACCGCCAGCCGGCGTCCCGGCCTGTCCGGTCCAGAGCGCCAGCAACTCGTCGGACTGCGCGCGCGCGATGCGTCGGGCCGCCTCGCCGGCGGCGCCCACATCCTCGAGCCCGGCGCCAAAGCCGCCGCCGCCAACGATCAGGGCTATCTGACCTCGGTCTGCTGGTCGCCGACGCTTGGCCGCGACATCGCCCTCGCCTTCCTGCGCGACGGCCGCGCCCGGACCGGCGAGACGCTGCGCGCCGTCTGCCGGCTGCGCGGCCTCGACACCGCGGTCGATGTCGTGGCGCCGCCGTTTCTCGATCCCGACGGAGGGCGCTTGCGTGGATGAGTTGGTGGCGCGCCCGGCCTGGGCCGGCCTCGACCTGCCGCTGAGCCTCGGGGGCGTGACGCTGTCGATCTTGCCCGACGGGCCGCTCGCCTCGCTCGCGCCCCTCCGAGGTCAGGAGCGCGCGGTCGCCGACGCGCTCGGCGCGGCGCTGCCGGGCCCCGGCCGCATGGTGGCGCTGCCCGGCGGCGGGCGGCTGATCTGGAACGGTCTGGGCCGGTATCTGCTCGCGGGTGCGGCGCCCGACGCGCGACTCGCCGGTCGTGCGGCGCTCGTCGACCAGTCCGACGGCTGGACGGGCCTCGCGCTGACCGGCGCCGGCGCCGCCGTCGTGCTGGCGCGGCTCGTGCCGCTCGACCTCGCGCCCGTGGCGTTTCCGGCCGGCGGCGTCGCGCGCAGCCTGCTCGGCCATGTCGACTGCCTGCTGATCGCCGGGACGGCGGGTTTCGAGATTCTGGTGGCGCGCTCGTTCACGCGCACCGCCGTCCACGACATCGAGACCGCGATGCGCGCGGTCGCCGCGCGTCGCGCGCTCCCGCAAGGTCCGGTCGGCGCCGGTCCATAGGCTCCGCCGCATGCCGTCACGGGTTGACGGCGTTCGCACCGGGTATGGGGAGCGGCCGCGTCTCCCGACCGGCGGGGGCGCAGGTCGGGGGCGCGTGCGGCCCCCGATGGCCTTCGGCGGCGGCGGATTGACACCGCCGCGCCAGCCGCTATAAGCCGCGCTTCCTCGGCCCGTTTGGGGCGGAGGCGAATGGCGTCCGCGGGCCCCGCAAGGGGAATCCTGTCGGTCCGGGAGACCGGGCAAAGGAGGGCGCCGGCACTATTGAGACGATAGAAGGACCATCCACGTGACCAAGCGCACGTCCGCGAAGTACAAGATCGACCGCCGCATGGGCGAAAACATCTGGGGCCGCCCGAAATCCCCGGTGAACCGCCGCGAATACGGTCCCGGCCAGCACGGCCAGCGCCGCAAGAACAAGATGTCGGATTTCGGCACGCAGCTGCGCGCCAAGCAGAAGCTGAAGGGGTACTATGGCGACCTGACCGAAAAGCAGTTCCGCCGCATCTACGCCGAAGCCGAACGCATCCGCGGCGACACCGGCGAGAACCTGATCGGCCTGCTGGAGCGCCGGCTCGACGCGGTGGTCTACCGCGCGAAGTTCGTGCCGACGCCGTTCGCCGCGCGCCAGTTCGTCAACCACGGCCATGTCACGGTGAACGGCCAGCGCGTCAACATCGCCTCGTACCAGGTGAAGGAGGGCGACGTAGTCCAGGTCCGCGACAAGTCCCGCCAGATGGCGCTGGTTCTCGAGTCGATCGGCTCGCCCGAGCGCGACGTGCCCGAGTACCTGAGCGTCGACCATTCCAAGCTGACCGCCGAGTTCGTGCGCACTCCGAGCCTTTCGGACGTGCCCTACGCGGTTGTCATGGAGCCCAATCTCGTGGTGGAATACTACGCCAAGAACTGATCGATGCGCCCGCGCCGGTCTGGCGCGGGCGGATTAGCGTCCGGTCACTGACCGGGCGCACCGCGTAGTCAGGCGGCCGGCGCCTCGGGTTCGCCGCCGAAATGTTCCCAGAATTCCTTGCGCGCGTGGGTCCCGGGGAACGGCGTGTCGGGCACGGGGACCTCGAGGAATTGGCAGAGCGGATCCCAGCCTTCGGCGACGTTGAACACCAGGAGTCGGTCGGCGGGGATGACCTCGCGCACCCGCGCGTTATTGGCGCGTTAGCCTGCGATCGCGCTGTCGCGATCGGTGAAGTCTCCGAACGCCCGCGGCAGGATGCCCGCCTTCATCGTCGCGAACACCTCTGCGATGGCGGGCGGCAGGGGGAGCGTTTCGTTGATCGCGAAAAACTTGCCGATGGTGCCATTGAAGCTGTTCCACCACTCGTCCTCGGGACGCTCGGTGTGGATGACGTTGGCGTCGGGAAAGGCGATCGACGCCTCTTGCTAGACCGACGCTCCGGGCCAGTCGACCTGCGCCACGTAACCCCCGTAGACCTTGGCCCAGTCCACCGGCTTACCGGCGAAGATCAACTTCCAGTGGGTGAGGTGGTCCGGATTCTCCATGACCTCGATCATGTGGTAGCAGGGAGCGAAACCCAATTCGCCAAGAGCCAGCTTCATCGTCATCGGGCCGGTGCGGCCGTAACCGGATCCGATTATTTTCAGCGTCATTGGTCGTCTCCCGATCTGCGCTTATTAGGTGATGCCAAATCGTCAATTTTGTCGCACGGATTTGCCTGTGGCTCCAGTGGAATTGGGGCCGCCTGCGCCGGGATGGGCTGCGCCGTCGCCACCCTGGGGTCGAGGACGGCGT
>JBBRUZ010000126.1:0-9982 GCA_038247355.1 Rhodobacterales bacterium | reverse complement strand
CGGTTCGCCCGCAACGCCGACCGCGTGCGCAACCGCGCCGAGCTGATCCCTCAGCTGGAGACGGCGACGCAGCGCCGCCCCGCCGCCGACTGGCTCGTGGCGCTGGAGACCGCCGGCGTCCCCTGCGGCCCGATCAACGACCTCGCCGAGGTGTTCGAGCACCCCCAGACGCTGGCCCGCGACATGAAGATCACACTGCCGCATCCGCACGGCGCAGTCGACCTGATAGGCAACCCAATCAGGTTCTCCGACACGCCGATCGCCTACGCGTCGGCCCCGCCGATCCTTGGCGCGCACACCCGCAGCGTCCTCGCCGACCTGCTCGGCCTCGACGCGGACGCGATCGCAGCGCTTGAGGCGTCCGGCGCGGTCGCCGCTTGACCGGCGCCGACATCATCGGCCGGGCGCTGGCGCAAGCCGGCGCCACCCATGCCTTCGGCATTCCGGGCGGCGAGGTCCTGGCCCTGATCGACGGGCTTGCGGGCGCGGGCGTGGAATTCGTCCTGACGCGGCACGAGAACGCTGCGGGCTTCATGGCCGAAGGGCTGTGGCACGCGACCGGCGCGCTGCCGGTCCTCGTGGCTACGCTCGGCCCCGGCGTCGCCAACGCCGTCAACGCGGTCGCCAACGCGTCGCAGGACCGCGTGCCGCTGATCTTCCTGACCGGTTGCGTCGACGCGGCGCTGGCGGAGACCTACACCCACCAGGTCTTCGACCACCAGGCGATGTTGCGCCCCATCGTCAAGGGGACGTTCCGCGCCGCAGCCGGCGCGCTCGGCCCGATGATCGCCAAGGCCATCGCGCTGGCGCTCGATGGCCAGCCCGGCCCGGTCCATATCGATGTGCCGATCGGCGTCGCCGAGACCGCCGCCGACGAACCTGAGGCGCCTGTCGTCGCGCTCGCCGCCCGCAGCGCGCCCGAGGGGCCGGTGCTTGCGGATGCGATCAGCCGCCTCGCCCGCGCCGAGCGCCCGCTCGCCATCGCCGGCGTCGACGCAGTGAACGAGAGCGCGGGTCCGGTGATCGCCGCGTTTTGCCGCACGCAGGGCATCCCGCTCGTCACCACGTACAAGGCCAAGGGCCTGCTGCCCGAGGACGATCCGCACGCGATCGGCGGCGCCGGCCTCTCGCCGAAGGCGGACGCGCTGATTCTGCCGCTGATCGCGCAATCGGACTGCATCCTGCTGCTCGGATACGATCCCATCGAGATGCGCGCCGGCTGGCGCAATCCGTGGCCCACGGACCGCACCGTCATCGAGGTGGCTCCGGTCGCCCGCGGCCACGGCATGCACAGCGTCAGCCATTCGCTTCGCGGCGCCATCGCCCCGACGCTCGCGCGGCTCGCGCCGGGCCCGGCCCAGTCCCGGCGCTGGCGGAACGCCGCCCCGAGCGCGACCCGCACGGCGGTCGCGGCGGCGTTCGAGCCTGCGTCCGAGACTGGGTCCGGGTGCGCGCGCTTTTGCCCCGCCGCGATATTCCGGACCCTGCGCGACGCGCTCCCGCCCGAGACCGTCGCCACCGCGGACAGCGGCGCGCACCGCATCCTGTTCAGCCATGTCTGGCGCTGCCTGTTCCCGCGCGGCCTGCTCCAGTCGACCGGCCTGTGTACGATGGCCTGCGCCGTCCCGCTGGCGGCGGGTCACAAGTTCGGCCGAAGCGACGTTCCGGTCCTCGCCGTGGTCGGCGACGCAGGCCTAGAGATGGGCCTCGGCGAACTCGCCACGCTGCGCGATCTCGGCCTCGCCGTCATCGTCACCGTACTCGTGGACGGCGGGCTCTCCCTGATCGAGATGAAGCAACGCGCCTCGGGCCGTCCCGATCGCGGCGTCACGTTCGGCCGGACCGACTTCCCCGCTGCGGCCGCGGCGCTCGGCGGTCACGGCGTCTGGATCGACGATCACGTCACGCTCCGCGCCGAGGCCGCCGCCGCGCTGGACCGCGCCACCTTCACGGTCCTCGCATGCCGCATCGGATCGCGGGCCTACGACGGGACGTTCTGACCCCGCGGCGGATACGCCGTTCGACATCGTTGGCGCGTAGAGGAACCCAAGGGACAGCCAAAACCCTGCACGGGCTGGCCAGAGCCATGCGGCGCGGCCTCGCCAACATCCGCATCCAGGCGCTCCTGACGGCCACCGCCATCAACCTTAAGCGCCTCGCGATGGCCTAGGGCGTCGCCATCAGCGCGTTGCTCGCCCTGCAGATCACCGCCCGAACCAGCGCGGCCTGATCCAGCAAAATCTACCTCTGCAACAGCCCCCGGTGGAGCGTTTGCCCGACGAAGGGTGCTCAGCACTTTGCCGCTGGCGAGCAGTTCGGTCCAGTCTCGGATGCTCTTGTTGATGGTAATGACCATGGCGCCGCGGGCCATAGCGATAACTGACAAGGCGGAAAAAGAGGCTGGCCTCAGCGCGGCTCATCAGGTCGTACCCCATTTCGTCGATCAGCAGCAACGAACTGGACCCGCCGGGAAGGCGGCACATGTGCGTCGGCCCCCAGCGCGGTCAGCAACTCGTCGAAGCGGAGTATTGAACTGAGAAGCCGAGCTGGATCGCCCGGACTCCGAGGCTCGCGAGGAGATGGCTTTTCCCGACGCCCGATGGTCCCTGCATCAAGATCAGCTCGGCGTTCCTGATCCAGAGGGCGAGCGTCTCGATGCGTGACCGCTCGATTGCCGGACGGAACGCAAAATCGAAGTAGTCCAGCGTCTCGAAACGCGGGATTCGCTGGATGAATCGCCTGACACAGTTTGAGCGAAGGAGCCTGCTGGGGTCTTTATAATCCCGTCCTCGGGGAGTCCCGGTTCGAACCCAGGCGCCCGCGCCTCGGGTCTTCGCACGGGCGCCGCACACGGGAGCCATCACTGCGCGAGAATCCGTTCGGCCCAGAGCGCAACGCCGGCGAGGGCCGCGTCCCCGCCCACCGGCCCGACGAGTTGCACGCCGATGGGCAGTCCTCGCGGACCCCGGCCGGTCGGCAGATGAACGCAAGGACCGTGCAGCAGCGTCCAGACCCGATTGCACACCGCATCGCCGGTCGAAGCGAGGCCTGCGGGCGCTTCGCCGATCGCGCTCGGGGTCAGGATTGCGTCGACAGTCCCGAACACCGCCGCCATCGAGCTGCGCGCCGACGCCGCCTGATCCAGCCGGCGTCGGTAGGCGACGTCGGAAATCGCCTCGCCGGCAGCGATCAGCGCCGTCAGCGGCGCGCTGAGCCCAAGCGGGCGGGCGCACTCCTCTCGGGCGAAAACAAGCGCCGCCTCGTGCGCCATGATGTCGAGATGAACCTGCTGGAGGCACGCGCCGATGTCCGGCAGCGCCACGTCGGCGACCTCGGCGCCCGCTGCGGCGAGAGTAGCGGCTGCGGCCGCGACCGCGGACCGGGTTTCCTCGGCGGCGATGTCCCACTCGGGGGTTCGGCACAGGCCGATGAGCGGCGGGCGCGCCGGGGCGGCGAGCGGGGCGGGAAGTTCGGCGCCCGACATGGCCTCGACCAGCAGCCAGGCGTCAGCGACTCCGCGCGCGAAGGCGCCGATCGTGTCGAAGCTCGCGGCGCAGGGAAAAACGCCCGCCCGGTCGATCCGTCCAAAGCTCGGCTTGAAGCCGACGACCCCGCAAAAGGCGGCCGGGCGGATCACCGAGCCCGCGGTCTGTGTCCCGATCGCGAGGGGTACGATGCCGGCCGCCACCGCCGCGGCCGAACCGCTCGACGAGCCTCCGGGCGTGTGCCCGGGATGGTTCGGATTTCGCGTCACGCCCGGATGGGCGTAGGCGAACTCGGTCGTGACGCTCTTGCCCATGACGACGCCGCCGGCGGCGCGGATCGCTGCGACCGCCGCGGCGTCGCGCAAGGGCCGTCGGCCGGCGAAGATCGGGGAGCCGCATTGCGTCGGCATGTCATGAGTATCGAAGATGTCTTTGATCGCAATCGGCAATCCGCCCAAGCACCCCTCACCAGACAGTTCGGCGGCCGCAAGGAAAGCCGCTTCGTCGAAATGCGCCCAAACCCCGATCTGCGGGTCGCGCGCCCGGTTCCGGGCCGCCAGGGCCTCGGCATAGGCGCGCCGGTCCAGTCGACCATCGGCGATCGCCCTTCGCGCGTCGACGGCGCCGACCTCGATCATCGCGCGGTCGGTCATGGCGCCGGCCCGACCCTCAGCCATAGCTCTCGAGCAGGGCCTTCGGCGCCTTGCAGATGTAGGTGTATTTGGGATTGACCACCTGGGTGCAGCGCGCCTCGGCGATCTGTCCGAGCAGCATGTAACCTTCCGCGACCGGAACGCCGTAGTCTTCCTCCATCCAGTAGACCATCTCTTCGAAGGCGATCCGCATCGCGTCCTCAAGAGGTCGCGCGCAGCCGGTCGTGCAGATATGGGTCGGTGTCTCGATGCGCGGCCAGTCGAGGCGGCTCGGCGCGGGCGCGGTCGTGACGCGAACGGTCAGACGGGCCGCGATCTCGATCGCTCCCATGCCGTTGCATTCGCCGTCGCCCTGGATGGCGTGGCAATCGCCCAGAAAAAGATGCGCGCCTTCCTTGCGGATGCGCAGCATCACGGTGTTGCCGGTGGTCACCTCCTGGATGTCGAGATTGCCGCCGTGCGTTCCGTTGTCGATCGTGAGGACCGCGCCGTGGACCGGCGCCACCCCGATGACGCCGACCATCGGGCGTACCGGCAACTTCACCCGGTCGCTCCAGTGCACGACGCCTCCCGAGACCTCGACCACGCGCGTCAGATGGCCGAACTCCTTGCGTCGGACCCAGTCGGGGAACATACCGATCCCCGGCCAGAGCGCGGTGAAGCCGAGCCCGTCCAGCTTCATGTCGAGAATTTCGACCTTAAGCATGTCCCCTGCCCGGGCGCCCCTGACCTCGATCGGTCCGGTTGCGCCATTGACGTAAGGCAGCGCGACGTCCGCCGGCGTAAGCTGTTGGCCGACATGGCGGATCACGCCGTCGTTGATGTTGATGGCGCATTCGACCTCGAAGGTCTGGCCGGACTCCACCGAGGCGATGAACGCCGCATCGCCGGACAGGGCGTATTTGATATTTCCCGCCTTTCGCACCACTGCGTTCGCCATCTCTCTCTCCTGATTGTCTTTTTATCGCGGAACGTTGTCAGCCGACGTTTTTCCATGGCGTCAGCAGACGCTCGAGCTTGCCGACGAGCCAGGTCAGGAAAAGCGCGAGCGCGATCGTCGCTACCAGCGCCGCAAAGACCTTCGGGATGTTATAGAGCGAGCCCGCCTTGAATATAGCGTGGCCTAGCCCCTCGGAGGAGGACATGAATTCGCCGATTATCGCGCCGATCAGCGCAAATCCGACGGTCATGCGCAACCCCGCAAATATGTCCGACAGCGCCGAGGGGATCACCAGGCGCCGGAAGATCTGCAGCTTCGACGCGCCGAGGGTGCGAAAGAGGTTCACATTGTCCGGATCGACGCTCATCGCGCCCTTGTAGGCCGTCACCAGCGCGACGACCACCACCGAGAGCGTCGCCATCGCCACCTTCGAGATGAGACCGGTTCCGAACCAGATGATCATGATCGGTGCGAGCGCGATGATCGGGATCGAGCCCAGCGCCACGATGAAGGGCTGGACGATGCGCGCGACGAACTGGGAGTACCATAGCGACAGGCCGAGCACGGTGCCGAGCACGTTGCCGACGACGAACCCGAGTATCGTCTCGACGCCAGTGACGTAGGTGTCGCGAAACAGGCTGCCATCCCGCCACATCTGCACGAGAAAGCCCCAGATCGCGCTCGGCGAGCCGAAGAGGAAGGCGACCGCGCGGTCCGAAGCGGTCGCCCATTCCCAGAGCCCGAGGAAAACCGCCAAGAGCGCGATCTGACAGACGAGGATGGCGGACGCGCGGCTCAGCCGCGTGCGCCGGCGGGCGCGACGCTCGGCCTCCGGCAGCAGGGTCAGCGCGGCGTCTGTCATTCCGTGGTCTCCTTTTCGTCAGCGCTTCGGCGCCTGGAGGTCGTTCCAGATCGAGCGGACGTAGTCCTGGAAGCCGTGGCTCTTGCGTGCCTCCATCATGTCCGTGCGGCTGCCTGGCAGGTCTATGACGTAGGTGCGAATGACATAGGTCGGTCGCTGGCTCAGGACGAGCACTCGGTCCGACATCGAAACCGCCTCCTCGACGTCGTGGGTGATCAGCAAGACCGAGCGCCGTTCGCCGCGCACGAGGGCTGCGGTGTCGTTCTCGATGAGCAGCTTCGATTGGAAATCGAGCGACGCGAAGGGCTCGTCGAGCAACAGCACTTCGGGGTCGGTCACCAAAGTGCGCGCCAGCGCCACGCGCTGGCGCATGCCGCCGCTGAGTGTGCCGGGGTAGGCGTCCGCAAAGCCGTGCAGGCCGAGCCGGTCGAGCATCGCGCCCGCCCGGTCCTGCGCGTCCGTCCTGTCGGCGCCCGTGATCTCGAGCCCGAGCACGACGTTTCCGAGCGCCGTCCGCCAAGGCAGCAGCAGGTCCTTCTGGAGCATGTAGCCCGCGTTGGCCGGTACGCCCGCGAGCTTGCGGCCATGCCAGAACACCTCGCCGCTCGTCGGTGGAAGAAGGCCAGACACGACGTTGAGAAGCGTCGACTTTCCGCAACCAGACGGCCCGACGATGCTGACGATCTCGCCGCTGTCGAGCTGGAGCGTAAGGTCGCGGATCACTCGGGCGAGGCTGTCGCCGACCTCGTAGCTCTTGGAGACGCCAACGACCCGCAGGGGCGGCGCCGCGGCGCCGCCCGTCACAGCCGCCGCCGGCGGCGCGAGCACTGCCTCAGCCAAGGGCGGCGACCGCTTTCTCCGCGAAGGAATTGTCGATGATGTCCTCGAAGGTGATGCTGCCCCCGACGTTGCCGAGATAGACCTGCATGTCCATCAGGGCGTCCCACTGGTCGCGCTGGACGACCACCGTCTCGGCCGGGATGCGATATTCCAGTTGGGCGTCGATCGCGGCGTCGACAACCGCTGCGGGCAGGTCGGGAAACTCCATGCGGGCGACCTCCTTGGCGAAGTCGGGATCGGCGTATGTCAGCCGCGAGGCTTCCTCGAACGCTGTCACCAGCGCCTGGACCATTTCCGGATCGCGCTCGATGGTGGACTCGAGCACCATGATGCCGGTGTTGCAGAACGGGCCGACATAGTTCGAGAAATCGAACACCACCTTGGCCCCCTGATCGACCGCGGAGGCCACGCTCGGCTGGTAGGCGATCGCCATGTCGGCCTGGCCGGCGAGCATCGCGCCGATCTCGGTGCCGGGATTGACCTGGAGGATCGTGGCGTCCTCGCCGATCTTCAGGCCGGCGTTCTCCAGCATCCGCTTGGCCACCGAGAAGTTGGTGTTCGGCTCCGGCGAGGTGACGATCGTCAGTCCCTTAAACTCCGTCGGATCAGTAATCACGTCGAGGGTCTTCGAGACGCCGAAGTAATGCGCCCGCTGCACAACGGTTCCGACGACGACGCCGGGGCCACCCTGCTCGCGCGAGATCTGGGCCATGGTGGCGTCGCCGATCGCGAAATCCGCCGAGCCGCCCAATACCGCGGCGAAGGTCTGGGTGTCGCCGCCCGCCGCCGATACCCGCAGGTCGAGGCCGTGCTTCTCGAAGATGCCGGCGTGCTGACCGACGTAAAGATTGATGTAGCCAAGGTTGTGCACCGCTTCGCTGAAGTTCACCACCTTAAGTTCCTGCGCGCGAACCGGAATACCGACCGCAGTGAGCGTCGCCGCGCCGCCGATCAACTTGGCGAAGTTCCTCCGCGTGACGCCTCGTACAGATCCGAGATTCTTCATGTGATTCTCCCTGAGTAAAAGCTAGCCGCCACCGGACGGCCAGCGCCATCGAGTTCCGTGATCCAGTCTGTCCAACACCCGCGGCTCCGCCGAATTTGCACCAGGCTCACCCCTGCCGGTAAGGCTCTTTACCGGAACAAGGCGTTAGCCTGGCCTGTCAACCCACGTTGCTGTGCATTTCGCCATTCGGGTATTTTTTGCCTATCCCGCACGCAAAGTTTTTTCCGAACGGCCAGATTATGGGCGCATTGCGATCGAAAAGATCATATCCAAGGCCGCTTCGGCGGCGTTCGGGCGCGATGCGCGGGTTCGGACCCGATGCGCCCCGCTGCCGGCGCTCGAGATGACGGCGAGAACAAGCCATTGCCAGAATTGAGCTTTCCCGGCGAATCACCGCACTTCGAACCCCTCGCCCCCCACTTCGCCGCCGGATCTCGCCCCCGGAGATTGATGCTTGACTTGCGTCCGACCGGTGTTAATCTTTTCTTCGTGGACGTGATACCTCAACGGCGAGGTTGTCCAAGTTTATGTATCTCTTTCCGCCATGGATGCGGCTGGCAACAGAGCCTCGAACGCTTCGCAGCGTCGGGGTTTTTTGTATGGAGTTTGCAATGACCCGGCCCGCGGTCGATATCGGCGTGCTGTTCTCCCGGACCGGCTCCTACGCCGCGGTCGGCGAGGCCATGCGGGCGGGCGCGGAACTCGCTATCGAGGAGGTCAACTCCGACGACAGCCGTTCGATAACGCTCCGGCCGCATTTCCTTGATCCGGGGGGGGTGACAGCGAGCTACGTGGACTGCGCCCGACGCATGCTCGCGGAGGGTCATATCGCCCATGTCGTCGGCTGCTACACCTCGTCGAGCCGCAAGGAGGTGTTGCCGCTCTTCGAGAAACACGACGCGCTCCTGTGGTATCCATCGCACTACGAAGGCTTCGAGACTAGCGACAACGTCATCTACACCGGCGCCGGGCCCAACCAGCACGTCATCCCGCTGACCCGGCACCTGATCGCCGACTGCGGCAGGCGCGGCTGGTTCGTCGGATCGAACTACATCTGGGCCTGGGAGAACAACCGCATCATGCGCGAGACCCTCCAGACCGCGGGCGGAGAGGTGATGGGCGAGCGTTATTTCCCGGTCGGCGAAATCGAACTCGACACCGTGGTCGAGCAAATCCTGCGCCAGAGACCGGATTTTGTCTTCAGCACGTTCATCGGCGAGTCCGCCTATGCGTTCTACCGGCTGTTTCGCGAAGCGGCGCTGCGCCAGGGCCTCGACCAGCCGAGCAGTCTTCCGGTCGCGAGTTGCAGCCTCGCCGAGCCCGAACTCGCGCTGATCGGTCCGGCGGCTGCGGGGCATCTGTCGTCGAGCGTCTATTTCTCGACCGTCGCCACCCCAGAGAACGCCCGGTTCACGGCCGCATGGCGGGCGCGATTCCCCGCGCTCGGCCACACCTCGGCCGATGCGGAGGCGTCTTACATCGCGGTGCATCTGCTCGCGCGCGCTCTCGACCGGGCCGGCGCGGCGGATTTTCTCGGCGTGCGCGCCGCGACCGCGGGGCTCGGCTTTATTGCGCCACAGGGAAGGGTCTGGATCGACCCCGAGAACCGGCACTGCCATCTGCACCCGCGGATCGGCCGTTCGAACGAGGCGGGCACGTTTGACATCCTAAGCGAAAGCGCGGCGGCGGTGGCGCCTGACCCTTATCTCGTATGGGAATACGGACTGCCGGAACAGGCGCCTCGCCCCGGCGCCGGTCTGAGAGTGGTGACGTGAACGCCGGCGCCGTCGCGCAGAACTTTCGCGGCGCGCGGGCGCTCGTGGTGCACGCCGACGACGCGAACCGCGAGACGCTCGCGATCACGCTGCGGCGACTCGGCCTTCTGGTCGCGCTGATCGAGCCCGGCGGCGAGGGCCCCGTGCCGGGGGTCGAAGACTGCGACGTCGTCTTCTTCGACGCAGACGAGGGCCTCGGCGGCGTCTTCGGCGAGGCGGCGCCGCCGGACGCCGCCTATGTCGCCATGATCGGCGTCGAGGCGCCGGGGCGGCTCGCGCGCGTCGTGCGCCAGCGCTGCGCAGGCTATCTGATGAAGCCGATCCGCGCCTCGGGCGTGTTCACCGCACTCTTCATCTCCATGAACGAATTCGCCCAGCGCCGGCGCGAGGCAAGGGTGCGCGCGGCGATGGCCGACCGGCT
>JBBRUZ010000125.1:0-10009 GCA_038247355.1 Rhodobacterales bacterium | reverse complement strand
GGGGGGACGCGGGGCATGGCGTTCGGCGAGCGCGGCGGCGTCGCCGAAGAGGCTGCCGAAGAAGCCGCCCGAGCGTTCGGCCTCGGCAGCGGCCTCCAGCGCGTCGAGGCGGGCCTTCGTATCGGCGAGCGCGCGTTCCAGAACCACAATCGTCTGGGCCATGAAGTAAGGCGCGGCGGGCTGGCGGGCGATGCGCGCGTTGATGAAGGCTTCCGCCTCGACGTCACGGGGCGGCGCGACGCGTTCGGCTTCGGCGAGGCGGTGAAAAAGGCCGTCGATCGCCTGCTGGTCGTTGCTGTCCATCCTGGTTCGGTCCTCCGGGTTCGGCGCCCCGGGCGCACGCCGGGCGCGGGGGCTGGGCCTCGGGGACACAGATCGGCGATCCGGGCGCGGATCAAACCGCGGGAGGGCAAAAGTTCGCGCGCTGGTCAGACGCCGATCCGCTGGCGGGCGCGGATGGCGGACTGCGCGGTTCGGGCCGCGTTCACGGCCGGGCGGTCGGAGACCTCCGGAACGCCGACGTCCCAGTCGGCGTCGCCGGGAACCCAGGCGTGGGGGTCGGTGGCGATAGAGATCACCGTCGTGCGGTCGGTGGTCCGGGCCCAGTCGAGAGCCGCGTCGAGGTCGGCGAGGCCGTCGACGTGGCGGGCGGCGGCGCCCATGCTGCGCGCGTGCTCAGCGAAGCGGACCGCGAAGGGCGCCACGACCTTGCAGTCGACGATCTGGTTGTTGAACGACGGCACGCCCTTGGCGGTCTGCAGGCGGTCGATCACCGCGAAGCCGCCGTTGTCGCAGACGATGACAATCATCTTATGACCTGTAAGGACCGACGAGTAGATGTCTGAATTCATGAGCATATAGGAGCCGTCGCCGGTCATGACGATCGGCGCGTGATCGGGGTCGGCCATCGCGGCGCCCCAGCCGCCGGCGATCTCGTAGCCCATGCACGAGAAGCCGAACTCGCAGTCGAAGGTTCCGGGGACCTTGACGCGCCAGCCCTTGACGGTCTCGCCGGGCAGGCCGCCGGCGGCGGCGATCATCCTGGCGTGGGGGTCGGCCGTGCGGTTCACCGCTGCGACGACCTGCGCATAGGTCGGGACGGGGGCGTTGGTGGGTTTTTGCAGCTCGTCGAGCAGCGCGTTCCATTTGGCGAATTCGGCGGGGCCGCGGGCGGTCCAGGCCGCGTCGGCCTTCCAGTCGGCCAGCGCCGCGTCAAGCTCGGTCACGGTCTCCAGCGCGTCGCCCACCAGCGGCAGCGCGCGGTGCTTGGTGGCGTCCCAGCGGGCGGCGTTGATCGCGATGAACTCGGCGTCCGGGGCGAATGCCGTCCACGAGCCGGTGGTGAAGTCCTGCAACCGGGTGCCGATGGCGAGGATGACGTCGGCTTCGGCGGCGAGCGCGTTGGCGGAGGTGGAGCCCACGACGCCGAGCGGGCCGACATGCGCGGGGTGGTCGTGGGCGACCGTGCCCTTGCCCGCGATGGTCTCGGCCATGGGAACGCCGCGCGCGCGCGCGAAGTCGGCGACCGCCGCGTCGGCCAGCGAATAGCGCACGCCGCCGCCGGCGATGATCAGCGGGCGCCTGGCGGTGCGGAGCCGCTCGGCCGCCGCGGCGAGGCGGGCGCGGTCGGGGCGGGGGCGGGGGACCGCGTGGGTCGTGGGCGCAAAGAACGCCGCCGGGTAGTCGAACGCCTGCTCCTGTGTGTCCTGGCACAGCCCGAGGAACGCCGGCCCGCAATCGGCCGGGTCGAGCAGGACGGCCACGGCCTGCGGCAACGAGGAGATGATCGCCTCGGGATGGGTGATCCGGTCCCAGTAGCGGGTGACCGGGCGGAACGCGTCGTTGACCGACAGGGTCGGGTCGGAGAAACATTCGATCTGTTGCAGGACCGGATCGGGGCGGCGGCTGGCGAACACGTCGCCGGCGAGGAGAAGGACGGGCAGGCGGTTCGCGTGGGCGACGCCCGCCGCCGTCACCATGTTGAGCGCGCCCGGCCCGATCGAACTGGCGGCGACCATGATCTGGCGGCGGCGCCTGGCCTTGGCGAAGGCGATGGCGGCCAGCGCCATCGACTGTTCGTTCTGACCGCGCCAGGTCGGCAGGGTGTCCTGCACGGCCTCGAGCGCCTCGGACAGGCAGGTGACGTTGCCGTGGCCGAAGATGGCGAAGACGCCGGGAAACAGCGGAACGCGCGCCCCGTCGATCTCGATGAACTGGTTGCAGAGCCAGCGCACAAGCGCCTGCGCCATCGTCAGGCGGATCGTGTCGGCCATGTCGGTCCTCCGGCTGATCGGGGTTTTCCCGGTTGGCAGAATGCATATTGACAGCCGCGTGGAATTGCAACGATTGTTGCCGAAAGGCCGGGGCGGAGCGGCCCGGACGCCGCCCGGGGATCTGAGCCATGTTCGCCAATCCATTGAGAACGCTGTGGAACAACGGCGGAGCGGCGCTCAACGGCTGGCTGTCGATCGGCAGTTCGTTCACCGCCGAGATCATGGCGGCGCAGGGCTACGACAGCCTGACGGTGGACCTGCAGCATGGCGCGCTCGACTATGCCGACGCGCTCGGGATGTTCCAGGCGATGCGGGCGAGCGGGGTCGCGCCGATGGCGCGCGTGCCCTGGCTCGATCCCGGCGCGATCATGAAGGCGCTGGATGCGGGCGCCTACGGCGTGATCTGTCCGATGGTCAGCAGCCGGGCGGAAGCCGAGCGGTTCGTCGCCGCCATGCGCTATCCGCCGCTCGGGGCGCGGAGTTTCGGGCCGACGCGCGTGAGTTTCGCGGCCGGGTCGGACTATGCGGCCCGCGCGAACGGCGAGGTGCTGGCGCTGGCGATGATCGAGACGGCCGAGGCCGTCGCAGCGCTCGACGCGATCGTGGCGACGCCGGGGCTCGACGGGGTCTACGTCGGGCCGGCCGATCTGACGCTCGGAGTGACGGCGGGACGGCTGGCGCCGGGGTTCGACCGCGAGGAGCCGGAGATGCTCGACGTGATCGCCCGGATCCTCGCGGCGGCGAAGGGTGCTGGGATCCGCGCCGGGCTGCATTGCGCGACGCCCGAGTATGCGGCGCGGGCGATCGGCTGGGGGTTCGATCTCGTGACGCTGTCCAACGACGTGCGGCTGCTCGCGGCCGCGGCGGGCGGCTCGGTGCGGCAGACGCGCGCGCTGATGGGGGCGCCGGCCCCGCCAGTCGAAGGCGCGAAGGGCTACTGAAATGCCGCATGTTCTGATCGCCGGCAAGATCCACCGCAGCGGGCTCGACCTGATCGCCGACGCGGCCGGCGTGACGTTCGATCTGGTGGAGGACACGGGCCCCGACAGCTATCTGCCGTATCTCGGCGCGGCGGAGGGGCTGGTGCTCCGCACGCAGCCGCTGACGGCGGCGATCCTGGCCGGGGCGGGACGGCTGCAGGTGGTTTCGCGCCACGGGGTCGGATACGACGCGGTGGACGTGGCGGCGCTCAGCGCGCGGGGGATCCCGCTCGCGATCGTCGGGGACGTGAATTCGCGGTCGGTCGCCGAGCACGCGATGATGCTGATGCTGGCCTGCGCGAAGTCGCTGACGGCGGCCGATCGGGCGGTGCGGGCGGGCGACTGGGGCTGGCGCGACGGCTACGGGGGGCGGGAACTGCATGGCGGGCGACTGTTGATCGTCGGCTACGGGCGTACGGGCCGCCTGCTTGCGGCGCTGGCGGCGGGGTTCGGGATGACCGTCGCGGCCTACGATCCGTTCCTCGACGCGGCGCGCGCGCCCGACGGGTCGGTTGCGTTGGTGGGCGATCTCGGGGCGGCGCTGGCGGCGGCGGATTTCGTCTCGCTGCATGCGCCCAAAGGCGAGCGGCCGGTGCTGGGCGCCGCCGAGATCGCGCGGATGAAGCCCGGCGCGGTTCTGGTCAACACCGCGCGGGGCGAAGCGATCGACGGCGCGGCGCTGCTCGACGCGCTGGAGAGCGGCCGGATCGCGGCGGCGGGGCTCGACGTTTTCACGGTCGAGCCGCCGGGACCGCACGACCCGCTGACGCGCCATCCCCGCGTGATCGCGACGCCGCATGTGGCGGGCTTGAGCGAGACCTCGACCGAGCGAATGGCGGTGGTTGCGGTGCGCAACGTTCTCGATTTCTTCGCGGGACGGCTCGATCCGGGGCTGGTGGTGAACGCGGCGACGCTCGGCGACCGTGTGGAGCCGTGAAGCCGGTCCTGCGGCTGGGGCTGATCGGGTCGGGGTTCATGGGCCGGGCGCATGCGTTCGGCTTCGCGACGGCGGCCCGCGTGTTCGATCTGCCGTTCCGGGTCGAGTTCGCCTGCCTCGCCGATGCGACCGCGGAGGTCGCGGCCGCTGCGGCGGCGCGGCTGGGCTTCGCGCGCTCCACCGCCGACTGGCGGGCGATGGCGGCCGATCCGGCGATCGACCTGATCGACATCACCGCGCCGAACGCGCTGCACCGCGACATGGCGCTGGCGGCGCTGGCCGCGGGCAAGCCGGTCTATTGCGAGAAACCGCTGGCGCCGACCGCCGTGGAGGCAGCCGGGATGGCGGCGGCGGCGGCGGCGGCGGGCGTGGCGACGCAGGTCGGGTTCAACTACCTCGCCAACCCGCTGATCGCGCTGGCGCGCCAGATGATCGCGGGGGGCGAGTTGGGCGAGATCGCCAGCTATCGCGGGATCCATGCCGAGGACTACATGGCCGACCCGGCGGCGCCGTGGAGCTTTCGGCTCGAGCCGGTCGGGGGCGGGGTTCTCGTCGATCTCGGCAGCCACGCGCTGGCGACGGCGGAGTTTCTGATCGGGCCGATCGCGCGGGTGATGGGCGATTGCGTGACGCGGTTCGCGCGTCGGCCCGGACCGGACGGAGCGGCGCGCGCGGTGGCGGTCGACGACGTGGCGCGGGCGTTCCTGCGCTTCGCGAACGGCGCGAGCGGCAGCCTCGAGGCGAGCTGGATCGCGACCGGGCGCACCATGCAGCACGATTTCGAGGTCTACGGCAGCCGCGGCGCGCTGGTCTTCACCCAGGAGCGGTTCAACGAGCTGCGGTACTTCGATACGCGGGACCGGCGGGGCCGGCACGGGTTCCGGACAATCACCGCGGGGCCCGAGCATCCGCCCTATGGCGACTTCTGCCCGGCGCCGGGGCACCAGCTCGGGTTCAACGATCTCAAGGCGATCGAGATCGCCGGGTTTCTCGACGCGCTGGCCGGGCGCGCGCCCGAGCCGTTCGGCTTCGCGGCGGGGGCGCGCGTGCAGGCGCTGGTCGAGGCGGTGCAAGGCTCCGCGGCCGAAGGGGGCTGGCGGGATGTGTGATCGCTGCTGCGGAGGATCGGTTGGGCTCGGCCTGGCGACGCCGGACGGACACAACACCGGGTCATGTCGGGGAACTGGACAGCGCGTGTCCCCGAGCAGTGTCGTGGTCGTGTCGCGAAGCGTGGACGCCGATGGTTCTGTGCAGGAGTAATGATGTAAATCAAATACTTGCGGGGATAACAGGCTGATATCACGCTAAAAGCGATCCTTCGGGGCCGGAATGATGGGAGAGTGACGCGATGACGGAGCGACAGGTCGAGATCGGGCGGACGGGGGTGCGGATACCCGCGATCTGCTTCGGGACGTCGGCGCTCGGGGATATGCCGGGCACCTACGGATACGGCGTCGAGGAGGAGACGGCGCGGGCGACGATCCGGGCGATCCTCGCGCGCGAGGACGGGTTTCTCGACACGTCGCGCAACTACGGCATGGGGCGGAGCGAGGCGCGGATCGGCCAGGTGGTGCGCGAACTCGGCGGCTGGCCGGCGGGGCGGGTTCTGTCGACCAAGCTCGACCGGGACATGGAGACGCGGCGCTTCGACGGCGACCGGGCGCGGCGGTCGCTGGAGGAGAGCCTCGCGGCGCTGGGGGTCGACCAGATCGACATCCTGCATCTGCATGACCCGGAGTACGCGCTCGATCTCGGCGAGATCACCGGCAAGGGCGGGGCGCTCGATGCGCTGATGCGGATGAAGGCGGAGGGGATCGTGCGCGCCGTGGGGCTCGCCGCCGGGCGGATCGACGTGATGACGCCGCTGCTGCGCGACTGGGATTTCGACGTGCTGATCACCCACAACCGCTATACGCTCGTCAACCGAAACGCCGAGCCGCTGATCGAACTGGCGGTGGAGCGCGGGGTTTCGGTGCTGAACGCGGCGCCCTATGCCGGCGGCGCCCTCGCCAAGGGCGCGGCGGCGTACGGGCGCTATGTCTATCAGGAGGCGAGTGCGGAGGTTCTGGCGCCGATCGCGCGGATCGAGGCGATCTGCGACCGGCACGGCGTCCCGACCGGCGCCGCGGCGCTGCAGTTCTCGATCCGCGATCCGCGGATCGCGTCGACGATCTGCGGGGTCAGCAAGCCCGACCGGATCGAGCAGACGCTGGCCTGGGCCGCATGGCCGATCGGGCGCCAAGTCTGGGACGAGCTGCTGGCGGCGCCTTTCGCGACCGACGACCCGGAAGCGACCCGCGATTATAGGCCGGAATGAGCGACGGCGGCGCGGCGCCGCCTGATCGCCAGACGCGGGCCGGCCTGGCCGGCGACAGCGGTTGCGGCGCGGCGCCACTCGTATGATATGATCGAAAGCAGCAAATCCACGAACCGCCCCCGGCGACCACAGTGAGGACAACATGCTGGACACGACAGCGCGCATCATCCGGCTGCACGCCGAGGATAATATCGTGATCGCACTCGGCGACCTGCCCGCGGGCGTGATGCCCGAGGGGCTTTCCGCGCCGCTGCGCGAGCCTGCGCCGCGCGGGCACAAGATCGCCGCCGTCGCCATTCCGAAGGGCGCCGCGGTGGTGCGCTACGGCCAGACAATCGGGCAGGCGACGCAGGACATTCCGGCCGGCGGGCATGTGCATACCCACAACCTCGGGATGGGCGAGCATGATCGGGCCTATGTCTACGGGGTCGAGATCAACCCGCCGACAGCACCCGCGGTCGCGCGGGAGTTCCTCGGCTATCACCGGCACGACGGCAAGGTCGGCACGCGAAACTATCTCGGCGTGCTGACGAGCGTGAACTGCTCGGGCAGCGTGGCGCGGTTCATCGCCGAGGCGGCCGAGCGGTCGGACTGGTTTCGCGCGCTGGAAAACGTCGACGGCGTCGTGCCGATCGTGCACGGCACCGGCTGCGGGATGTCGGGCGACAACGAGGGCTACGACACACTGTTCCGCACCTTGCAGGGCTATGCGCGCAACCCCAACTTCGGCGGGATCCTGCTGGTGGGCCTCGGGTGCGAGGTGATGCAGATCCCTGATCTGATCGGGGCCGGACGGATGCGCTCGGACGGGAACTTCCGCTACATGACGATCCAGCAAACCGGCGGCACGCGGCGCTCGGTGGAGAAGGGCGTCGAGATGCTGCGCGAGATGGGCGCCAAGGCCAACGCGGTCGCGCGCAGCCCCGCGCCGGTCTCGGCGCTGGTGATCGGGCTGCAATGCGGCGGATCGGACGGGTATTCGGGGATCACCGCTAATCCGGCGCTCGGGGTTGCCTCGGACCTGATGGTCGCGCACGGTGGGACGACGATCCTGTCCGAGACGCCGGAGGTCTATGGCGCCGAGCATCTGCTGACGCGGCGCGCCGTGAGCCGGGAGGTCGGCGAAAGGCTGGTCGAGCGCATCCACTGGTGGGAGGAGTACACGTCGCGCAACGGTGGAGAAATGGACAACAACCCTTCACCCGGCAACAAGAAAGGTGGTCTGACCACGATCCTCGAGAAGTCGCTGGGCGCGGTGGCCAAGGGCGGCACGGCGCCGCTCGCCGGCGTCTACAAGTTCGCCGAGCCGGTGACGAGCCACGGGTTCGTGTTCATGGACAGCCCCGGTTACGATCCGTGTTCGGTGACCGGGCAGATCGCGAGCGGCGCGAACCTGATCGTGTTCACGACGGGGCGGGGGTCGGTGTCGGGGTACAAGCCCGTTCCGTGCATCAAGCTCGCGACCAACTCCGAGATGTACGCGCGGATGTCCGAGGACATGGACGTCAACTGCGGCGACATAATCTCGGAGGGGGTCGGGCTCGGCGCGAAAGGCGACGAGATCTTCGAGATGTTCCTCAACGTCGCCTCGGGCCGGATGACGAAGAGCGAGGAGCTTGGGTTTGGCGGCGCGGAGTTCGTGCCCTGGCAGATCGGTGCGGTGATGTGACGGCGCGCGGACCAATCCGCTTGGCCGGACTGACCCGTTGGGCGGCGTTTTGGGGTCGTCGCTGACCGATGGATCGGGGGGCGCCGCGATGGGGCGCGGTTCGAGCCGACAGGTCACAGCCGCGATTTCGGTTAAGAGAGCTGGTGGCGGTCTGATCGTCCGTGGCGGTAAATTCACGCGCGTGGGGGTGACCGTCGGAGAATGATTCGGCGATGGCCCATGACTCCGTTTTGACGAAAGTCGTCAAAGTTATTGAATCACATCATAAATCCCGACCGATAGTTTATCTTGCTAATATCTAGCAACTATGTCGTGATTATAGGGTAAAACCGGAGGTCGTGACGATGTACAGCTATCTTCCCACCGAGTCGCTTGCCCGCCCCGCGAAGTCGCCGGCGTATGCCGCAGAAACCCCGATGGTCGTCGCCATCGACATGTTCGGCGTCGTGCATTTCGTGCCGGCCGGCGCGCGGGACACCGCCGCGTTCGAGCCGTCGCCCGATGTCGCTCCGGCGCCGCGCGGGATCAGCAGGTTCTTTTCGCGGTCCGTCGCGATCGGGCTGGCGCTCGCGCTGTCGAGCGGCTTCGCGCCCGAAGGCCACGCGCAGGAGCGCCTGCTCAACGTCAGCTATGATCCGACGCGTGAGCTTTACCGCGACGTCAACGCGGCTTTCGCCGTGCAGTGGCTGGCGGCGGGCAATGCGGCGGTCGAGATCGAGACCTCGCACGGCGGTTCGGGCAGCCAGGCGCGGGCCGTGATCGACGGGCTCGACGCGCAGGTGGTGACGCTGGCGCTCGCCTCCGACATCGACGCGATCGCGCAGCGATCGGGCAAGATACCCGCGGACTGGCAGTCCAAGCTGCCGCACAATTCATCGCCCTACACCTCGACGATCGTCTTCCTCGTGCGCGAGGGCAACCCGAAGAACTTGCAGGACTGGGGCGATCTCGTGGCCGAAGGCGTTCAGGTCATCACCCCGAACCCCAAGACCTCGGGCGGCGCGCGCTGGAACTATCTCGCGGCCTGGGCCTGGGCCGAGAGGAACGGCGTGGACCCGCAGGCTTTCGTCGGTCAGCTGTTCGCCAACGTGCCGGTGCTCGACACCGGGGCTCGCGGCTCGACGACGACGTTCGCGCAGCGCGGCATCGGCGACGTGTTGCTGGCCTGGGAGAACGAAGCGTACCTCGCGCTCGCCGAGCTCGGCGAGGACCAGTTCGACATCGTCACGCCGTCGGTGTCGATGCTGGCCGAGCCGCCGGTGGCGCTGGTCGAGGGCAACATCGCGTCCGAAGCACAACGCGCGGTCGCGACGGCTTACCTTGATTTCCTCTGTGGCCCTGAGGGTCAGGCGCTCGCGTTCAAGCATTATTATCGCGCCTGGGACGCCAGCGCCGCCGATCCGGCGGACGTCGCGCGGTTCGCCGAGCTGGAGTTGGTTTCGATCGACGAATTCGGCGGTTGGGGCAGCGCGCAACCCGAGCACTTCGGCGACGGCGGCGTGTTCGACCAGATCTACGTCGGGCAATGAAGATGCGCGCGCTCGCCTTGCGGCAACTGTCGCCGTTGCCCGGGTTCGGGCTCGCGTTCGGGCTCGCCCTCACGATGCTGTCGATCATCGTGCTCGTGCCGATCGGGGCGCTGCTGCTGCGCGGCGCCGCGATCGGCCCCGCGGAACTGTGGCAGGTGGTCAACCGGCCGCGGGTCTGGGCGGCGCTCGAGCTGTCGTTCCTGACCTCGCTCTATGCGGCGCTCTTCAACCTCGTGTTCGGGCTGGCGCTCGCCTGGGTGCTGGTGCGCTACCGCTTTCCCGGACGCCGGCTGATCGACGCGGG
>JBBRUZ010000124.1:0-10107 GCA_038247355.1 Rhodobacterales bacterium | reverse complement strand
GTTCGGTGGAGGACTGGGTCACGCGCAACTCCTGGCTCGAAAGCCAAGCTTACACGTAACAGCCGGCGCTGGCGACCGCTTTGATCGGGATCAAGCGGCGGCGCCCTGTCGCGGGGCGTGACGCCGCAGCCACGACACGATCGCCCTGAGCGGCTGCCTCGGGCCGCTTGAAACACCTGTCGCCGACCAGCGAGCGGGCCGCGACGATGACATGGCTGGTGGCGAGCCGTGGTTCGGCGACCAGGCCCGGCCGGGAACCGGCCCCGAAGCGGATTTCCCGAACGGCGATCCGGGATCAATTCGTCAATGATAATCGGACACGCGGTCATCGCAATGCGGAGGACGCGACAAGTGTACGGGCAGCATCGACCGCCCTTGCCGCCGCCGCTGCGCGAGCCTGAAGCGGAAAGGCGTTTGCCGGAAACGCCACCGTGCGCTGGATGGTCGCTTGGCCGCGTGATTCTCGTGGGAAAGCTGCGGCGGGCTTACTGACCACCGCCGAGGCTATGGACGTAGACTGCGGCCTTGCGGATGTCCTCGGCGCGCAGCCGGTCGGCCCAGGAGAACGAGGGCATGATGCCGTAGCGGGCGTTGACGATGCTCAGACGGATCGTCGCGGGATCGCCGCCATAAAGCCAGATGCCGTCCGCGAGGCTCGGTGCGCCCATTTCAACCATTCCCTCCCCAGCCTCGCCGTGACACGCGGAGCAGTTGTCGAGAAAGGTTTCGGCATGGGCGGCGGCGAGGGTTGCGTCGTGCGCGGCCCCCGACATCGACAGCACGTACTGGACGAGGCCGTCGATCTCCTCGGGGGCGAGAATCTCGCCGAACGCCGGCATCTGGCTGAAGCGGGTGTCAGGGTCGGGCTCGTAGCGGATGCCGTGAACGATGGTCTGGTGGATCGCGTCGATATCGCCGCCCCAGAGCCAGTCGTCGTCGAGCAGGTTCGGAAAGCCGCCCATCGCGCCCTGCCCGCCTGCGCCGTGGCACTGGCCGCAGTGGTTGCGGAACACCGCGCCGCCGCCGGCGATGGCGAAGCGCAGCAGGTCGGGGTCGTCGGCGATGGCGCCGAGATCGACCGCGTTCAGCCGGGCGTCGAGCTCCGCGTTGGCCTCGCGCACTGCGGCGACTTCGGCTGTCACCGTGGCGCGGCTCGAATAGCCGAGGATGCCGGGGGTGGCGCTCGAGATCATCGGCCAGGCCGGGTACAGCACGATATAGATGACGCCCCACAGGATTGTCGCGTACCATGTCAGAAGCCACCAGCGCGGCATCGGGTTGTCGAGCTCGGTTATGCCGTCCCATTCGTGATGGGCCGCAACCGGTTCCGGTCGATGCCGCGCCTTGCCTATCGGCTCCGGCTCGCCGGTCTCAAGGATGTCGGTCATCGGCGTCGTCCTTCGGTTCGGCTTCGTTGCGGAAGATCATCCGCGCCGCGGCGTCCTGTTTCTGCTTCGCACCGGGCCGGAACACCCAGATCACGAGACCGACGAAAAAGATGACCATCGCCAGCAGCGCCCAGCTGTCGGCGATGCCGCGCAGCACGCCATAGGTCTCCATCTCAGCGGCTCGGGACCGGGGTATAGGTCGAGAAATCGACCAGAGTCCCCAGCATCTGCAGATAGGCGATCACCGCGTCGAGTTCGCTCGTGCCCGGCTCGCCGTCGAAGTTGCGCGCGACGGCCTTGGGGTAGCGCGCCAGCAGGTCGGTCGTGTCCTCGTTCTCCGGGTCGGCCTGGGCGGCGAAATCGGCGGCGGCGGCGGCGATCATCGCGTCGGTGTAGGGCACGCCGGCGGTGCGGTTCGCGCGCATGATCGCGGCGATCCGGTCGCCGGTGATCGGCGTCGCGGCGAACCACGGGTAGGCGGGCATGATCGATTCCGGGACGAGATCGCGCGGGTTGTTGAAATGCGCGACGTGCCACGCGTCGGAATAGCGGCCGCCGACGCGCGCGAGGTCCGGGCCGGTGCGCTTGGAACCCCATTGAAACGGATGATCGTACATCGATTCCGCCGCGAGCGAGTAGTGCCCGTAGCGTTCCTGCTCGTCGCGCATCGTGCGGATCATCTGGGAATGGCACAGATAGCAGCCTTCGCGCACGTAGATGTTGCGCCCCGCGAGCTCCAGCGGCGAGTAGGGGCGGACGCCCTCGACCTCCTCGATGGTGTTGTCGAGATAGAACAGCGGCACGATCTGGACGAGGCCGCCGATGGTGACGACGAGGAACGACAGCAGCAGCAGCAGGAAGGCGTTGCGCTCGATGATCCCGTGCTTGGAAAGGACGCCCATCGCCGTCTACTCCGCGGCCACGGCGCGGGCGGGGGCGGTGACGCCCGCGCCGACCGCGGTCTTGTAGAGGTTGTAGGCCATGATGATCCCACCGGTCAGATAGAGGACGCCCCCGAGCGCGCGCACGACATACATCGGAAACAGCGCGGCCACGGTGTCGGCGAAGGAGTTGACGAGGAAGCCCTGCTCGTCGACCTCGCGCCACATCAGGCCCTGCATCATGCCGCTGACCCACATCGAGGAGGCGTAGAGCACGATGCCGATCGTCGCGAGCCAGAAGTGCCACGAGACGAGACTGAGCGAATACAGCCGCTCGCGGTTCCATAGGCGCGGCACCAGGTAGTAAAGCGCGCCGAACGTGATCATGCCGTTCCAACCGAGCGCGCCGGAATGGACATGGCCGATCGTCCAGTCGGTGTAGTGGGACAGCGAGTTGACCGCGCGGATGGACATCACCGGGCCTTCGAACGTCGACATGCCGTAAAAGCCTACCGAAACCACCAGCATCCGGAGCACCGGGTCGGTCCGGAGTTTGTCCCAAGCCCCCTGAAGCGTCATCAGCCCGTTGATCATGCCGCCCCACGACGGCATCCACAGGATGATCGAGAAGGTCATGCCGAGTATCTGGGCCCAGTCGGGCAACGCCGTATAATGCAGGTGATGCGGTCCCGCCCAGATATAGAGAAAGATCAGCGCCCAGAAATGGATGATCGACAGCTTGTAGGAATAGACCGGGCGCTCGGCCTGCTTGGGGATGAAGTAGTACATCATCCCGAGGAACCCCGCGGTCAGGAAGAAGCCGACCGCGTTGTGGCCGTACCACCATTGCACCATCGCGCCCTGAACGCCGGGCCACAGCGGGACCGACAGCGACCCCCAGACCGACACGGGAACGGCGAGGCCGTTCACGACGTGAAGCATCGCCACCGTGACGATGAAGGCGAGCAGGAACCAGTTCGCGACGTAGATATGCGGCTCGCGGCGCTTGACCAGCGTCCCGAGAAAGACCGCCAGATAGGTGACCCAGACGATGGTCAGCCAAAGGTCCACGTACCATTCGGGCTCGGCGTACTCCTTGGACTGGGTGGAGCCGAGCACGTAACCGGTCGCGGCGAGCACGATGAACAGGTTGTAGCCCCAGAACACGAACCAGCCGGCGTTCCCGCCCCAGAGTCGCACTGCGCAGGTCCGCTGGACGATGTAGAACGACGTCGCGATCAGCGCATTGCCGCCGAAGGCGAAGATGACCGCCGAAGTGTGAAGCGGGCGCAGCCGCCCGAAACTCGTCCACGGCAGGCCGAGATTGAGTTCGGGATATGTCAGCTGCCAGGCGATCAGCGTGCCCATCGAGAAGCCGACGAGCCCCCAGAGCGTCGTGGCGACGACGCCGTAACGGATGACGCCGTCCATGTATACGGTCTCCGGCGCGGCCTCCGATCGGCCGAAGCCGCGGATGACATGGACCAATACCGCCGTGGCCGCCGCCGCCAGAAGCACCGCGTGCAGCTGATAGGCGGCGTCCTGACCAAAGTTGGCCGCCATCGCGAAGAATACGATCAGGATGCCCAACCCCGCGATCTTCACGCCATTCAGCATCTCGCCCCCGCTTTGCTCACGCCGCCGGCGATGCGCCGGGTCCCGAAGTGTGTCTCGCCCG
Organism: Rhodobacterales bacterium; assembly: GCA_038247355.1. GTDB lineage: Bacteria > Pseudomonadota > Alphaproteobacteria > Rhodobacterales > Rhodobacteraceae > Amaricoccus. The sequence goes on along the minus strand of JBBRUZ010000124.1, from coordinate 6,160 downwards.
CCACTGTCGTCCGCGCAGCGGCGGCGGCTCCATGATCCATGTCAAACGCCCATGTTTTCGCCGAACTATCGGACGACAGACCCGCGTCGAAGTCAATCCGACATGGTCATGGTCTTATCATGCGGCGCCGCGCGGAACGGCGCAACGCGTCGGATCCGCGCGGAACGCGGGCGCCAGAGACGCGAACGGAGACGCGCGGCGCGGGCGCGGCGTCGCAAGTGGCGATCCGCCGACGCGCCGCTTCGGTCGGGCGGCGGGGCTCGAGCGACCCGCCGGCCCGGCGCCGGATGCGGTCGGAGTCGCACCTCGTCGCGGAACTGCGGAGCGGCCGAAGCCGACCGGTCAGGCGCGCACGCCGCCGCCGGCGTCGTCGCCGGAGGCGTCGATCAGGCGCACGAACTCCGCGACATGGATCATGCGGTTCGCGCCGAACTCGATCAGCCCGGCCTTGCGCAGCGCCGATATCTGGCGGCTGACCGTCTCGATGGTCAATCCGAGATAATCGGCCATCGCTTCGCGCGTGATGTAGAGCGGAAAGCGCAGGCCGTCGCGGGGCCGGGCCTGGTTGAGCGCCGCGTCCCGGCGCGCCATGATCACAAACAGGCTCGCGATCTTTTCGCGCGCTGTCTTCCGCCCCAGAAGCAGCATCCATTCGCGCGCGCTGTCGAGTTCGTCGAGCGTCATATGCAGCATGCGGCGCTCGATCCTGGGCGTGCGGGTCACCAGCCGTTCGAATTCGGCCTTGCGAAACATGCAGAACGTGACCTCGGTGGCGGCCACCACATCGTAGGCGTGCGTCGTGCGCCCCGGTCGACCGAGAAAATCCGACGGCAGCAGCAGGCCGACCATCTGGCGGCGGCCATCGGCGAGCGTGCTCGACAGCATCGCCACGCCTTCGATGACGCTGCCGACCAGCTGGGCGCGCTCGCCCGCCCAGGCGATGGTCTCCCCGGGGCGATAGCTGCGGTAGGTCTTGATGCGTTCGAGCTCCACCAGATCGTCGGGCTCGCAAAGCGCGCAAACCGCACGATGACGGATCATGCAGTTTTCGCAGGTGGTGTCGATCATGGCGGGCGAAGGGCCGTTGGCCATTTCGAAGTCTCCCATTGCGGCGCGATGACTACACGGCGCGTCGATCTCGATCAAGGCGGCGCCGGCGCGGCGGCCGGATGCTCCGGCAAATACGCTCACCGCTTCCCTGCTGGCGGACGCGGGCAGGAGCGACATCGACCCGTTGCGTTGCTACCCCTCGATCGCGGCGTCGCCAGGGGGTGGCGCTGGGCTGGACCCATCGCAATTTGTTCATTGACGTTTTGCGTTTCATAACCAGATGACAAGCCGGTTTATTTTCACACAGCTTGGCTGCGGCGCCCGGCACACCGGAGTAGATTAATTGACCCTCGAACTTTCTACCTACGATGTCGGCATACTTGCAACCGGCGCGATCATTGCGGGCATCTGGCTGCTGGTCATGGGCGGCAACTGGACGATCAACGCCGCCGTCGCCATTGCACAGCGCGCAAAACTGTCGCGGATGTTCATTGGCGCCACGATCATCGCCTTCGGCACCTCTGTGCCCGAGCTTTTCACCTCGGTGAACGCCAACTTGCAGGGCTTTGCCGGCATCTCGCTGGGGAACGTCGTTGGGTCGAACATCGCGAATGTCTTGCTGGTGATCGGCGCCTCGGCGCTTGTCTGCACGCTCGTCGTCAAGCCCGGCGAGGTGATGCGCGATCTAGCCATCATGCTTCTGGCGACCGCCGTCCTGGTCGGGGGCATGCTCTATGGCGTCTTCACGCTGTGGATGGGTCTGGCGATGTTCGGCCTGCTGGTGGCCTTCGTCGTCTGGCAATACGTCAACAACGAAATCGACACGTCCGAGGTCGAGGATATCGAGATGAGCGCTGCAAAGGCCACATTCTTTGTGGTGGCGGGCATCGCGACCCTTGCCGCGGGGTCCGAGCTTCTGGTGCAAGGCGCGGTGACCGCAGGTGGCGTCATTGGTGTGCCCGAGGCGATCATCGGATTGACGGCCGTCGCTGTCGGCACCTCGCTTCCGGAACTGACCGCCTCGATCGCCGCCGCCCTGAAGCGCGAGACAAACATGTTGTTCGGCAACATCATCGGCTCGAACACATTCAACATCCTGTCCATTGTCGGATTGACCGCGATGCTCAAGCCGCTGGTCGTCGATCCTGTCCTCGCCGGTTTCGACATGTGGTTCATGGTCGCCGTGACCGTCGGTTTTGCCGCGATGCTGATGGCGGGGGTCCGGATCACCCGGCCCATCGGCATTGCCTTCCTCGCAGCCTATCTGGTGTTCACCGTCTATCAGTTCAGCGGCATGATGTGGGCCTGATATCCGGATTATAGAACAAGCCCTTGCAAGGTTTGATCAGCAAAGACCGCGACCCCTTTTGGCGAGACCATCGCACTTCGGGCGAAGGAAAGGCCGGCGAGGGCGGGCAAGGATCAGCGGGTGGCCGTGATCGTCGACGACGCGCTGCAATCGCCTTGCGCGTCAGCGGCGAGGCAGTTCGCTCAACGGGCGGCGGGCGCGCTTTCGGAGCAGTTCGAGATGGCCGAGCGGCGTCCAGCCCGCGAGCGTCGTCTCCACGTCGTCAAGGCGCAAAGCGGTGCGCAAGGCCGCTTCGACGCGCGGGCGGTCGCGTTTCGCCAGCGGCGCGAAGTCGATCGCGACCTGACCGCCAAGGCCGCGCAGCCGCAGTTGCCGGGGCAGTTCGCGCGCGGCGGCAAGGTTGGCCTTCAGCGCGCCGGCGGGAGTAAGGTCGCCGCCGGTGTTCACGTCGACCGCGACGAGGGCGCGGGTCGCCTCGACGGCGAGGCTGCCCGCGCCGAGCGGCGCCGTCGGGCGCAGCAAGTCGGCGACGAGGTCCCAGACGCCGGCGTCGGCGAGCGCCTGCGCGCCGACCGTCACCGGGTCCCAGGCGTGGTCGCGCCACTCGCGCCGCGCGATCGCCGCGGCGCCGGGCGCGGGCAGGAGGAGCCCGGGGGCGCCGGCGTCGTCCGCGAACGCGGTCCAGCGAGCGCGCAGCGTGGCGATCTCCGCCACGACGTCGGCCGCGGGCGCGTCGGCGGCCAGCGAGCGCAGGATGAGGCCGAGGTCTGGCGGCGCGTCCGACAACGCCTCGGCCGCGACGCGGGCGAGCGCCGCGCGTTCGGGACCGTCGGGGATCGCGCGGCTGACGTTCACGCCCGGCGCGCCGGGGGTCAGGATGGCGAAGGCGCCCTTGATCGTGGGGCGGGCCACAACCGGCGGCGCCTTGGCGGGCTCGACCCAGGACGTGACTTGGACCAGCAGGCGCGCGCCGGGGGCTGGCGGCTTCGCTGTCCGCAAAAAGCCCATTGCGCCGCCGCCGAGGTCGACCGTCACGCCGCCGACGCCCTTCATCGGCCGCGCGGACGCGGCGCGGTAGATCGCTTCGGGTCGGGGCGTGGGGTCGGCCGGGTCGGGGTCGATCAGCAGGTCCTCGAGCCGGCCGTCGATGAGCAGCGCCGCCGCGGCCCCGCCGTCCGGGCGCGGCTCGATCAGGATTTGCCGGCCCTTCACGGCGCCCGCCGATCGTATCCCGCGGCGTCGAGCATCGCGAGGGTTTCCACGAGCGGCAGACCCACGACTGCGGCGTAGGACCCCGAGAGCCACGGCGCGAAGGCCGCGGCGCGTCCCTGGATCGCATAGGCGCCTGCCTTGCCGCGCCACTCGCCGCAGTCGAGATAGGCGGCGATCTCGACCGCGGACAACCGCTTGAAGCGCAGCACCGTCTCGACGGCGCGCGCCCTGAGCTCGCCCGCATGTGCGAGCGCGATTGCGGTGATCACGCGGTGGCGGCGGCCCGACAGCAGGCGCAGGAAGGCCCCCGCCTGCGCCGCGTCGCGCGGTTTTCCCAGCATGCGGCTTCCGACGGCGACGACGGTGTCGGCGGCGAGCACGATCTCGCCGGTCTCGGCCGGGATCGCCGCGGCCTTGGCGCGCGCGAGGCGCAACGCACAGTCGCGCGGGCGCTCGCGCGGCAACGGCGTCTCGTCGATGTCGGCGGCGCGCACGGCGTGAGGGGTGACGCCGATCTGGGCAAGCAGGTCGATCCGGCGCGGGCTCGCGGAGGCGAGTATCAGGCGCGGGCCGACGACGTTGTCCCGAGGGGCCGGGGCGTCACTTGAAGCGATAGTTGATGCGCCCCTTGGTCAGGTCGTAGGGGGTCATCTCCACCTGGACCTTGTCGCCGGCGAGCACCCGGATGCGGTTCTTGCGCATTTTGCCGGCGGTGTGGGCGATGATGACATGGCCGTTTTCGAGCTCCACCCTGAAGGTCGCGTTGGGCAGAAGCTCGGTCACGACCCCGGGGAATTCAAGAAGCTCTTCCTTGGCCATGGTCTCTCCGATCGCAGTTGCAACGATGCGCCGGAGCCGATGGGGGAGGTTCCGTTCGCGGGCGAACAGTGACCGCACGCAGACAAAGGTTCAAGCGAATTCAGATCGTCAGAGTCGACTTCAAATGGACACCCGCATTAACCTGGCGGGGTTGGCAAGTTCGTGATGAGTTGTCTCGCTGGGAACGGCTGGAGCGGTCCATGGATCAGCGGAGCTTTTTCGGCCTGACGGAGCAACTGAGGCGCTGAGGCGGCCGGTTCGGGTCGCTTCGGCTTCCCTGCCCTGCCCGGTCCAAACGACGAGCGAAGATCGACCGCGCCACCTGCTGCTGCTGCCGATCGAGGTGGCAGTGGCGCTGGTTCCTCCAGAAAGGAGGAGCTGGGGATTTTCAGTGGACGGCTTTCCGAGGCCCGCACGGTCCTGCGGTTCACCCCGGACGCCGTGCCGGAACGGGATCGGCAGGGCCGTTGGAGAATTTTCTTCAACTACGCAGTTCCCTCTCCCATGCTGTCGTCAAGTTTGACCGTCAACAGGCATATAGACAGATGGTCGATCCCGTTTTATGAATCGGGTAACTCCGTCGAAGAGAATACAATGGGGCACTACAGTTCTCTCGGGTCCGAGGAGAATTACGGCCAGTTAATGGCGCTCAGAACTTCGATTCTTCGATCTTTCCGACGAATCTCGAAAGTCCGTTTCATTACGAGTCCCACGAGCCGTTTGGCGAAAAGTTCTTCATATTCTTCGAAAAAAATTGGAAAGAGACAATGAGGTCTTTGCCAGCTTAGCGCGGGACATCGGGTTTCTCTGTTGCGCGGTGAAACCAAAATTTCAACGTAATCGCGTCTCCGACCGCCACGTGCCCTTGCTGATCTGAAATCAACTGGGACCAGATCACATGCGGGGCGGTCATACCCAGCGTTTGCTCCGCCGGTACGATTTTCTGTTTCGGAAGCTCTCGCGCCCGTCCGAGGACATGCCAAGGTAGAATTCCTTTACGTCCTTGTTCTCGGCCAGAACCGAGGCCGGCCCGTCGATCATGATGCGACCGCTTTCCAGGATGTAGCCGTAGTTGGCGTACTTCAGCGCGACACTGGTGTTCTGTTCGGCAAGCAGGATGCTGACGCCCTCGGTCTCGTTCAGATCGCGCACGATCTGGAATATTTCGGCCACGATCTGCGGGGCGAGACCCATCGAAGGTTCGTCCAGCAGCAGCATCTTCGGCCGCGCCATCATTGCGCGGCCGATCGCCGTCATTTGCTGTTCGCCACCCGAGGTATAGCCGGCCTGACTGCTGCGGCGAGTCTTGAGGCGTGGGAAATAGGTATAGACGCGGTCCAGTTCGTCGCGGAGCTGGGCGCCGCGCAGCTTGCGGGTATAAGCCCCGGTGATCAGGTTTTCCTCCACCGTCAGGTGGCCGAAACACATCCGCCCCTCCATCACCAGCACCATGCCCATATTGACCATGTCGCCCGGCGACAACCGGTCGGTGCGCTGGCCCTGAAAATGGATCGACCCCTTGGTCACCTTGCCACGCTCGGCCCCGATCATGGTCGAAATGGACTTCAGCGTCGTGCTCTTGCCCGCGCCGTTGCCGCCCAGCAGCGCCACGATGCTGCCCTTCGGCACATCGAGCGAAACGCCGCGAAGCACGAGGATTACGCCGTCGTAGATGGTTTCGATGTTGCGAACCGACAGGATCAGGTCGCTGATGAGGATGAGAATGGTGTCGGAAGGTGTACGGACGAGGGTTTGGGCATAGCCGAGGGC
>JBBRUZ010000123.1:0-10171 GCA_038247355.1 Rhodobacterales bacterium | reverse complement strand
GCCGGTGAAGGCGGCGAAGGCGTAGGCGAGGTTGCGGATCGAGGCGGAGTTCGCGGCGGACCCGGCGGCGGGATCGGCGATTTCGGCGCGGACGATGACGAGCAGGTCGCCGATCAGGCTCGGGATGCGCCAGAGGTAGGTGGCGCCGGCCCAGAGGATGGCGAGAAAGCCGAGCGGCAGGAGCAGCTTCAGGTAGTGCCGGCGGAGGAAGGTCGTGACTTGGCGCCAAAGGCGGGCGATCCGATTGCCCGCCGTCGAGCGTTGCGGCCAGGCCTGGAGCAGCGCGAGCAGCAGGAACAGGACGACGCCGAAGCCCGCGAGCCACAAAAGCGTGACGAGGCCGTCGGGGACCGGCGGGACGTGGAGGGTCAGGCCGGTGGCGTCGAGGGTGATCCAGTCTCGCACGGCGCGTTCCTGAACTGGGGAGGGTCGGTTCGGAGTAAGGCTGGGGCAGGATCGGCGCAACTGAACGAAGCGACGCCGCGGGGGCAATGACCGGAGCCTAGCGCGAAACGGGCGAGATGCGAAGGGGGGCGAAAGCCAGGCGAGCGGGATGCGACGAGGACGGAACGCGAAGAGAGCGCCTCGTGGGGGAGGCGCTCCACAGGAAGCCTTTCGCCAAGGGACGGCGCGGGGCGGCGTCCGCTCGGAGCGCGAAATCGACTGCCGTGTAGGCCCCGGCGAGGATGGCGCCGTCGGTGATACGGACCGCGAACTCGAAGTCCGCATCGGTGTCGCCGCCGCAACCGATCAGCGCGTCACGGCCAGCCCCGCCGATCAACTGTCGCCGGTCAACCTGTCGTTGCCGCCGAGGCCTTCGAGCCGCGCGTCGCCGCCTCCTGCCTGCAGCCGCAAAAAAAGAGGCCGAGCATTACGCTCGGCCCAAGTCCAACAGGGAGGTTGAAGAGGACTACCGCTCGCGGCCGCCCAACTTCAAGGTATGAGATACGCTTGCGTGCGGCCAACTGCAAGTCCCGATGCCAAATTGTTGTGCATGGCTGTCAGAACGCCAGCGCATGGCGGAAAAACGCTCAACCGGGGCTGGTGAGCAACGCTTTCTTGTGGGTGTTGATTTCGTCGAGGATGAAGTCGCGGAAGGCGCAGACGCGCTTGTTCTGGCGAAGCTCCTGGACATAGGCGAGATAAACCGGGATCGGGGCGCTCTCGAGGCCGGGAAGGATCTGGACGAGGTCGGGGGATGCGGCCGTCACGTAATCGGGCAGCGATCCGATGCCGATGCCATGCATGACGGCCTGCAGGATGCCGAAATAGGTGTTGACGGTCAGCGGCGCGTTTGAGATGGCGAGCATCGGCTGGACGAAATCGGCGCCGGCGCGGACTTGCGGCGAATGCGGGCTCTGGACGATCAGCCGGCGGCCGGCGAGGTCCTCGAAGGCCTGCGGCATGCCCTCGCGGTCGATGTAGGCGCGGCTGGCGTAGAGCCGGATGCGCACCTCCATCAGCCGGCGGCGGATCAGGTCGGCCTGCGACGGCTCCTTCATGCGGATGGCGACGTCCGCCTCGCGCATCGGCAGGTCGAGGATGCGTTCCTCCAGCATCAGTTCGAGCTTGAGGTTCGGGTAGCGCTCGAACAGGCGCGGCAGCCGCGGAGCGAGCCACAGCGTGCCGAGGCCCATCGTGGTGGTCACCCGCAGGTCGCCGAAGACCTCGTCCTCGCTGTCGCGGATGCGGGCGGCGGTGGCCTCGAGCCGTCGCGCCATCGAGCGGGTGGCCTCGAACAGCAGTTCGCCCTGCTCGGTCAGGATCAGGCCGCGGGCGTGGCGGCGGAACAGCGTGGTGTCGAGGCTCTCCTCGAGCGCGCGGATCTGGCGGCTGACGGCGGATTGACTGAGGTGGAGCGTCTCGCCGGCATGCGTGAGGCTGCCGGCTTCAGCGACCGCGTGGAAGATCCGCAGCTTGTCCCAGTCCATTTCGCCTCGCAGCGCCGCCGTCCGCGCCGTTCGCATTTCGCTGTCGCGCCGGCCCATAGCACGGATTTCAAATTTCGGCGCCAGCGATTTGCGGATCTGCGCGCCAGTCGGTTGCGCTCGACACAATCGTGCTATTCTCACGTCGAAGGGCGCTACGCAACGAACGCGCTTTTTCGGTCATAGTTTATGACCTATACTCGCCGGACACATCCCGGGGGAGGCCGCCGATGACACTGCACGATGTCTCGCTTTCGGATCGCTACGATCTGAGCAAAATCCCGGTGTTGCTCGGCGGCGTGCAGGCGCTGGTGCGGATGACGCTGATGCAGAAGGCGCGCGACGAAGCTGCCGGGCTGGCGACGGCCGGTTACGTCACCGGGTACCGCGGCTCGCCGCTCGGCGGCGTCGATCTGGCGATGACGGCGGCGAAGAAGCAGCTCGCGGCGGCGGACGTGAAGTTCGAGCCGGGGTTGAACGAGGATCTGGCGGCCACCGCGCTATGGGGCAGCCAGCAGGCCGCACTTCGCGGCGAAGGGCGGGTAGAGGGGGTTTTCGGGCTCTGGTACGGCAAGGGGCCGGGGGTGGACCGTTGCGGCGACGTGTTCCGGCACGCCAACATGGCAGGTTCGGCGGCGCAGGGCGGCGTGCTCGTCTGCATGGGCGACGACCACACGGGCGAAAGCTCGACGGTGCTGCACCATTCGGAATTCGCGCTGGTCGATGCAATGATGCCGATCCTGTCCCCGGCGGGGGTGCAGGAAATCCTCGACTACGGACTGCTCGGCTGGGCGTTGAGCCGGTATTCGGGGACTTGGGTCGGGCTGAAATGCGTCAAGGACACGGTCGAGGTGACCCAGGTGGTCGACGGCGATCCGCACCGGCTGGCGATCGCGACGCCGGGCAATTTCAAGATGCCGGAGGGTGGGTTGAACATCCGGCTGGGCGATACGCCGGTGGCGCAGGAAGCGCGGCTGCACGATTTCAAGCGGTTCGCCGCGGAGGCCTTCGCGCGGGCGAACCGGATCGACCGGCGGGTGCACGGCGATGCGCGCGCAAAGGTCGGGATCGTGTCGGCGGGCAAGTCGTGGCTCGACACCGCGCATGCGCTGGAGCTGTTGGGAATCGACGCGGACGAGGCTGTGCGGCTTGGGGTGACGACCTACAAGGTCGGCATGGTCTGGCCGCTCGATATGGCGAGCTTTCGCGAATGGGCGCATGATCTCGAGCACATCATCGTGGTCGAGGAGAAGCGCAAGCTGATCGAGGTGCAGATCAAGGAGGCGATCTTCGACGACCGGCGGGGGCGGCGGGTGACCGGGTGGAAGAACGAGCGCGGCGAGACGGTGTTCTCGGTGAAGGGCGCGCTCGATCCGGTGAGGATCGCGCGGACCTTGGGCGAGTTGCTGGCGGCGGACGGGGTGGAGACGGAAGGACTGGCGGCGCGGCGAGCGGTGCTGGCGGAGACGTTGCGCGCCGACAACGCCGAGGAGATCGCGGTTCGCAAGCCGTGGTTCTGCTCGGGCTGTCCACACAACACCTCGACGAAGGTGCCGGACGGCGCACGGGCCTATGCCGGGATCGGCTGCCACTACATGGTCCAGTGGATGGACCGCGAGACGATCGGTTTCACCCACATGGGGGGCGAGGGCGCGAACTGGATCGGCGAGGCGCCGTTCTCGACGCGGGGCCACGTGTTCCAGAACCTCGGGGACGGCACGTACAACCATTCCGGTGTGCAGGCGATCCGGGCGGCGTTGGCGGCGGGCGTCAACATCACCTACAAGATCCTCTACAATGACGCGGTGGCGATGACCGGGGGACAGCCGAACGAGGGCGGGCTGAAGCCGCAGCAGATCGCGCATGAACTGGTGGCGATGGGGGTTGGCCGCGTCGTCGGCGTCTATGACCCGAAGGAGGACATCGACTTCAAGGCGTTCCCGCGCGGCGTCGCGATGCGGCCGCGCGACGAGCTGGACGCGGTGCAGCGCGAGTTGCAGTCGGTCGAGGGAGTGAGCGCGATCGTCTATATCCAGACCTGCGCGGCGGAGAAGCGGCGACGCCGAAAGCGCGGCAGTTTCCCCGACCCTGACCGGCGGGTGTTCATCAATCCGGCGGTCTGCGAGGGTTGCGGCGATTGCGGGGTGCAGTCCAACTGCGTGTCGATCGTGCCGCTGGAGACGCCGTTCGGGCGCAAGCGGGCGATCGATCAGTCTTCTTGCAACAAGGATTTCTCGTGCCTGAAGGGGTTCTGCCCGAGTTTCGTGACGCTGGAGGGAGCGAAGGTCAGGAAGGGGACGCGGGCGGAGATGACGATGCCCGCGTTGCCGGCGCCGGTGCTGCCGGCGATCACGCGGTCCTCGTGGAACGTCGTGATCACCGGCGTCGGCGGAACCGGCGTGGTGACGGTCGGCGCATTGCTCGCGATGGCGGCGCACCTGGAGGGCAAGGGCGCGGGCGTGATGGAGATGGCGGGGCTCGCGCAGAAAGGCGGAGCCGTGCACATCCATTGCCGGATCGCGCGCGAGCCTGCCGACATCACCGCGATCCGGGTCGCGGTGGGCGAGGCGGACGCGCTGATCGGCGGCGATCTGGTGGTCGCGGCGGGCGCGAAGACGCTGGGGCTGATGACGCGGGGGCGGACGCGCGCGGTGGTGAACGGGCACGAGATCGTCACCGGGGATTTCACGCGCAACCGGGATTTCCAGCTCCCGACCGATCGGCTGACGCTGTCGCTGCGGGCGCGGCTGGGCGAGGACGCCTTGCGGATGTTCGACGCGACGCGGCTGGCGGAGGTGCTGCTAGGCGATGCGATCTACGCCAATGTCGTGATGCTTGGCGCGGCCTGGCAGGCGGGGTTGCTGCCGGTGGGCGAGGCGGCGCTGACGCGTGCGATCGAGTTGAACGGGGCGGGGGTCGAGGGCAACAAGGCGGCGTTCGGGCTCGGGCGCTGGGCGGTGGCGTTCCCGAAGGAAGCGGCCGAGGCGCTGGCGCCCGGGGCTGCGCCGGAGGCCGAAGGGGTCGAGGCGCTGGTGGCGCGGCGGGTCGCGCATCTGGAGCGGTATCAGGGCCCGGCGTTGGCCCGGCGTTATGCGGACCGGGTGGCGGCGGCGCGGGCGGTCGATGCGGGCTTTGGCGAGGCGGTGGGACGCGGCTATCACAAGCTGCTCGCCTACAAGGACGAGTACGAGGTGGCGCGGCTGCACGTCGAGACGCTGGAGGCGGCGGTGGCGGCGAAGTTCGAGGGCGTCCGCGAAATGCGGTTCCATCTGGCCCCGCCGATCTTCGGGCGGAAGGACGCGGACGGGCGGCCGGTGAAGACCGAGTTCGGGCCGTGGATGCTGACGGCGATGCGGGGTCTGGCGCGGCTGAAGCGGCTGCGCGGCACGCCGTTCGATCCGTTCGGGCGCACGGCGGAGCGCCGCATGGAGCGGGCGTTGATCGCCGAGTACGAGGCGGACATCGATCGGCTGCAGGCAGGGCTGGGCGCCCGTACCCACGGCATCGCGGTGGAGCTGGCGGCGCTGCCGCTGGAGATCAGGGGGTTCGGGCATGTCAAGCAAGCATCCGCGGCGGTGGCGGCGCGGCGGCGCTGCGAGTTGCTCGAGGCGTTCGCGGCGGGCGGCTGGCCGAGCGTTCACGCGGCGGAGTAGCGCTGTGGCGCTGGTCGCGCTGCTCGCGGGGTGCGCGCAAGGGCTGCCGCTGGGACCGACGGTGCGGGCGCCGGTCGAGACGTCGGCGGCGCAGGGCGAGGCGGACGTCGTGGTGCGGACGTTCGTGGCCGGGCCGGACGCGCGCCGAGCGGAAGTCGGCGGCGCGGTCTGCGAGGTGACGTCGCTGCTGTTCTCGACGCGGGTGGCGACGCCGGCAAGACTGGCCGTGCCGAGTTTCGGGCCGCAATCGGTCACGCTGAACTTCGACTGCCGGGCCGGCGAGCTGACCGGTGCGGCGCAACAGGGCGTGGTCACGCGGTGGGTGCAGGCGCCGGGCGCGTGGGGCTCGGCCGGCGCCTATCCCGGCGCCATCGGCCCGGTGGGTTGGGGCGGGCCCTGGGGCGGCGGCGCGTGGAGCGGCGGGCCCTGGGGGGGCGGCGCGTTCCCGGTGTTCCTCTATCCCGACGTGAACGTGGTGCTGGAATGAGCCCCACGCCGACACCGGCGCGGGGCGACCGTCCGCGTGTGCGACACGGCTAAGTCATTGATATTGGCTGGCTGGAGGTCGCCGAGTTTTCTCGGTCATGCCGGGATTCGGTGTCGCGCCGCCCCCGGGGGGGCATCGGGTGCATCGGCTTGCGGATCAGCGGGGATCGCCGGGCAGGCCGGCGCAGCGTTTCGCGGGCGGCGGGGGCGCGTATCGGTGGACAGGTCGCGCGGCTTGGGGCAGTAGTTGCGGGAGCGGCCCCGGGGGAGACGACGGACATGGCGATCACGGTCAACGAGGCTTCGGCGGTCCTGCGCGAGGCGGTGCGCGACGGCATCCGGCGGCGCTCGATGCTGTATCTGATCCAGGGCGGGTTGCTCGGCCTCGCGGGTGTGCTGGCGCTGGTGTTTCCGTTCGTGTTCGGGACGGGCGTGCTGGTGCTGATCGGCTGGCTGCTGGTGCTGAGCGGGATCGTGCAGGGCATCGGGCTGATCGGCGCGCACAAGGTCTCGTATTTCTGGCTCCAGTTCATTTCGGTGGCGCTGGGGATCGTCGTGGGCTTCCTGCTGATCTCGCGGCCCGAGGCGGGGTTGCTGGCCGTGGCGTTGCTGCTGGTCGTCTATTTCATGATCGAGGGCGTGTCGCGGATCGTCTTCGCGCTGATGATCCGGCCGATGGACGACTGGCTGTGGCTTTGTGCGAGCGGCGTCGTCGGGATCGTCGTCGCGATGATCCTCGCGGCGAATCTGAGCACGGCCGGGCACTGGCTGCTCGGGACGCTGGTCGGGGTCTATCTGATCGCGGCGGGCGGCGCGCTCGGGTATCTCGCGTGGAACCTGCGCAAGGCGGTGGATTAGGCCGCATTGCCGTGGGGCCGGTGACGATTGTGGTGGTGCATATGACCGCGTTGCGCCAGGAGCGGCCGTTATGTGATCTGCATAGTGCTAGCCACGGTAAGAACTATGATGGCCATCGCCGCTGGAATAAGCCTCAGTCCACAAGTAAAGGTCTTGAACTGCTCAACTAAAAGAACAAAGCAGAGATGAATTTGCTTAACCACAATCAACCGGCGCGCCTGAGGAACGCACGTTGTGCTTACTGCAATGCGGAATTTCTGCGCTCAGACGAACCACAAAAAGAGCACGTTATCGGGCGGCGTTTCGTTCCGCCAGGCTCGCACCGGCAACAATGGAACCTGCACGTCAATTCTTGCTTTGCCTGCAATCAGGCTAAGAGCGAGTTGGAAGACGATATCTCCGCGATTTCGATGGTATCCACCGAAGTAGACGCCGATAATCCGGATCAAGAACTTGCCAGCGAAGCCCAACGCAAAGGCAAAAAATCCAAGAGTCGTCGCACTGGGAAACCAGTGTCGAATAGCTTTGATCGTTTTGAGCTTAGACGAATGATAGTAAGCGCTACGGCGCCTCCCTATGCGACGAGGCTTGACGGCTGATTGAAGCACCAGGGCATCAGGTCTTCGATGCGGCTTTGCGGGTGGCCATTCAGGATGGCGCACAGCGTTGCGGCGATATAGTCGACCGGGTTCACGTCGGCTATCTTGCGGGTGGCAACCAGCGAGGCGAGCATCGCCGCATAGGGAGGCGCCGTAGCGCTTACATTCGATGCAATGCGGATGACCGAGTTCGACGCAACGACAAGATTCCGACAGGAAGTACCTATCGACGAGGGTCACGACCGGTTTTTCGAGGTTGTCGACCAATAGCGACTACCTACCCATAAGCTGGCGCGAACTCGCGCCTGCCAGTCAGGCAAGCGCATCGCGCATTTCAACAGGACAATATCAGCAAGGCGGGAGAAAGGCCGCTGGCCGACGTCCGCAACGGGCCGAAAAGTTCTATGGTATCGCCGCTTTTCGGCACGGCCTCATATGGGTACACACGGCTCAAGATTAGGCGGAACGAACCGTGCCCGGGCGAATTGGGTCGGGGGGACGTTTGACGGGGAGATCGGACATGCGGAGCTTGATCGTTGCGGCGGCGCTGGCGCTCGGGGCTTGCGCCGAAGGGCCGCTGGCGAGCGGAGGCGCCGGGCCGGGCCGGGTGGCGGCGGGTTCGGCGACGGCAGGTGTTGACGCGCCGGTGACGGTGACGACGGCGCGGGTGGTTCCCGGGGCGGCGGTCGCGAGCGGCGAGGCGCGCATTCCGGTGACGGCGGTGGTGGCGGAGCGCGGCGTGAACCGGGCGACGGCGGCGGACTGCGTCGGCGAGGGGACGGGGTTTCGCGCGGAGTTCGCCGCGCCCACGGTACTCGCCGTGCCGACGTTCGGTCGAGGGACCGGCGGCGTGCGGATCGTCTGCGAGGCGGGGGGCCTGGGTGGCGCCGTTCGCGCCGAACCGAGCGTGGCGCGCGCCGGCGGCGGATACGGCGGCTTTCCGGTGGTGGGGATCGGCGTCGGGACCGGCTCGGGCGGCGGGACCTCGGTTTCGGTCGGCGGCTTCTTCGGCGGCGGCGGGGGATGGGTCGGCGGGGCGCAGCCTTATGTGATCCGCTATCCGGCGGTCGAGGTTCGGTTGTCGCGCGGGGGCGGCGTGGAGTAGGATCGCGCGATCAGAACGGAGATGGCGATGCGCGGATGGGTGATGGCGGCGGCGGGGCTCGCGCTGGCGGGGTGCGCGGGCGGGGATTTCGTGGGCTACGGCCCCGCGGTCACCGGCGGCGGGGGCGGATTGCCGGCGACGCGGGCGGTGGGGCGCGAGGACATGATCACGCCGCCGGGCCGCCGCGATCTGGGGCTCGCGGTGCGCAGCTACGCGTTCGCGACCGACGGCGCTCCGGTGGAGGTCGCGGGCGCCATGTGCCGGATCACCGCGGGAAGCTTCGAGGCGGCGCTGGTGACGCCGGGGCGTCTGGTGATCCCCGATCTCGGGCCCGACGCGCCGGCGGTGACCGCCGATTGCGTCGCTGGATCGTTGCGGGGCGCGGCGTCGGTGGCGCCGGTCTTCGGCTGGGCTGCGAGCGGCGGCAACCCGCCGCAGCGCGTGGTCTGGGGACTGGGGTGGTCGTTCGGCGGCGTTAAATCCGGGCCGATGCGGTATCCCGATCTCGGCGTCGGGATGCGCTGAGGCCGGGGTCAGCGCATCCAGGGCGCCGGGCGTTTCTCGAGGAAGGCGGTGACGCCGGCGCGGGCTTCGGCGGTCTCCCACGTGTCCGCCAGACGGGCGATCGTGGCCTCGATGACGCTGGCGTCGATGCGGGGGCCGAGGCTGCGCGCGAGGCGCTTGGCGGCAGTGACGGCGGCGGGGGCCGCGGCGAAATAGGGGGCGATCTCGGCCTCGACGGCGGCGTCGAGCGCGTCCGGGGTGGCGATGCGGGTGACGAGGCCGAGGCTTTGCGCCTCGATTGCGTCGAAGATGCGGCCGGAGAAGAACACCGACCGGGCCCGGCCCTCGCCGATGCGCGCGATGACGTAGGGCGAGATCGTCGCGGGGATCAGGCCGAGACGGGTCTCGGTGAGCCCGAAGCGCGCGTCCTCGACGGCGATGACGGCATCGCAGACCGCGAGGAGGCCGACGCCGCCGCCGTAGGCCGCGCCGTTGACGCGGGCGATCAGCGGGCGGTCGAGCGTGTTGAGCGCCTGGAGCGTGTCCGCGAGGCGCCGCGCCTCGTTCAGGCGGGTCTCGCGGGTCGCGTCGAACTGCGCGCGCATCCAGGCGAGGTCGCCGCCGGCGCAGAAGCTCGGCCCTGCGCCGGTCAGGACCACGGCGCGGACGCCCGCGTCGGCGTTCAGCGCGGCGGCGGCGGCGGTCAGCTCGTCGCACATCGTCGCGGAGAGGACGTTGTGCTTGCCCGGACGGTTCAGGGTCAGGCGGGCGACGCCGCGCGGGTCGACGTCCATCGTGATCGTCGCGTAGCTCACCCGGTTCGCAGGGATTTGGCGAAGGCCGCGGCGGCGGCGAGCGCTGCGGGATCGACGCCGGTGGTGTGGCCGAGGTCCGCGAGGCGGGCGGCGACGGCTTCGGTGGCGACGTTGCCGGTGGCGCCGGGGGCGTAGGGGCAGCCGCCGAGTCCGCCCGCCGCGGCGTCAAAGACCGTGAGCCCGTGGGCGAGGCAGGTCTCGATGCTGGCGAGCGCTCGTCCGG
>JBBRUZ010000122.1:0-10176 GCA_038247355.1 Rhodobacterales bacterium | reverse complement strand
GAGCAGGGCCGCGCCAGTGTCGGTGTAGCGGTTGCGGCCCTGGACGAGGACATAGCCCTTGTCGGCGATGTTGAGGGCCTGGCGGGCGTTCTGTTCGACCATCAGGATCGAGATGCCGGAGCGGGCGATCTCGATGATCTTGTCGAACAACTCGTCCATGACGATGGGCGAGACGCCGGCGGTGGGTTCGTCGAGCATGAGGACTTTCGGCTGGGTCATCAGCGCGCGACCGACGGCGACCTGCTGGCGCTGGCCGCCCGATAGCTCGCCGGCCGGCTGGCGGCGTTTCTGGCGCAAGATCGGGAACAGGTCGTAGATCGGCTCGATCGTCGGGGAAAAGTCGTCGGTGCGGATGTAGGCGCCCATCTCGAGGTTCTCCTCGACGGTGAGGCTGACGAAGACGTTGGCGGTCTGGGGCACGAAGCCCATGCCGGCCTGGACGCGCTGCTGCGGCGACAGCGCGGTGATGTCGCGACCGTCGAGCACGATGCGGCCGAGGCGGAGGGGGAGCATTCCGAAGACGGCCTTCATCGCGGTGGATTTGCCGGCGCCGTTCGGGCCGACGATGACGGCGATCTGGCCCTTGTCGACCGCGATGGTGCAGTCGTGCAGGATGTCGGCGCCGCCGTAGCCGCCGGTCATCGTCTCGCCGATCAGAAAGCTCATGCGCGGGCCGAGCGCCGCGTCATGCGATCGCCCCCGCCCTGTTCTTGAGGCCGGTGCCGAGATAGGCCTCGATCACCGCCTCGTTGGCGCGCATGTCGGCGGCGGAGCCCTTGGCGAGCACGCGGCCTTCGGCCATGACGATCACCGGGTCGCAGAGCCGGCCGATGAAGTCCATGTCGTGCTCGATCATGCAGAACGTGTAGCCGCGTTCGCGGTTCAGCCGCAGGATCGCGTCGCCGATGGTGCGGAGCAACGTGCGGTTCACGCCGGCGCCGACCTCGTCGAGGAAGACGATCTTGGCGTCGACCATCATCGTGCGGCCGAGTTCGAGGAGCTTCTTCTGGCCGCCCGAGAGATTGCCGGCGTATTCGTCGGCGACCTGACGGATCTGGAGAAAATCGATGACCTCGTCGGCTTTCGCGCGCACGTCGCGTTCGCGGGCGCGGACGCGGGCGGGCTTGAACCACGCGTCCCACAGCGATTCGCCCGGCTGGTCGCCGGGGACCATCATCAGATTCTCGCGGACGGTGAGCGTGGCGAACTCGTGCGCGATCTGGAAAGTCCGCAGCAGTCCGCGATGGAACAGCTCGTGCGGCGGCAGGCCGGTGATCTCGACGCCGTCGAGGTAGACGTGGCCGGACGTGGGGGTGAAGTGGCCGGCGACGACGTTGAAGAGCGTGGTCTTGCCGGCGCCGTTGGGACCGATCAGGCCGGTGATCGAGCCTTGGGCGATTTCGATGGAGGCGCCGTCCACGGCGCGGATGCCGCCGAAATGCATGTGCAGGTCATCGACGCGGATCACGGCCGGGACCGCGCGTCCGCGGCCCGGGGACTTGACCCCGGACCGCGCATCGGCGACGTCGCGGTCAACGGTAGCCGATGGTCACGTATGCGCCGTCCTGGATCTCGTACTCCATGTAGCTGCCCGCGGATTCGCCCGGACCGATCAGTTCGACCGCGGTGGCGCCCATGTAATCGACGTCGCCGCCGTCCTTGAGGATCTGCAAGCCCTTCGCGAGCTCGCCTGGAAGGATGATCTCGCCGGGGGCGTTGGCGACGTTGAGGATTTCATCGCGGATCGCGGTGCTGTCGGTCGAATCCGCCGCCGTCATCGCCATCGCGATCAGCGCGCCGGCGTCGTAACTCTGGGGCGCGAAGGCCCCGGTGGGGTCGATACCGGCGGCGGTGGCGATCTCGGTCCATTTGCGCGAGCCGTCGTTGTCCACGGCCGGCAGGGTGCCGACGATCTTGCCGTCGAGTTCGGAGCCGATGGCGTCGATCAGGCTCTGGCCGTGCATGCCGTCGCCGAGGAAGAAGCTCTCGAAGGCGCCGGTGTCGAGCGCCGCCTGGATGATGCCGCGCCCGCCCTGGTCGACATAGCCAAAGACCATGAGATGCTCGGCGCCCGAAGCGGAGAGCGCGGCGACTTCCGCCGAGTAGTCGCCCTTGCCGTCCTCGTGCGGCTCGTTGATCGCGACCGTGCCGCCGCCTGCGGTGAAGTTCTGGACGAAGGCGTCCGACAGGCCCTTGCCGTAGTCGTTGTTGGTGTAGGTGATCGCGACCTCGGTCACGCCGCGATCCTTCAGCACTTCGGTCATCACCTCGCCCTGGCGGGCGTCGGACGGCGCCGTGCGGAAGAAGAAGTCGTTGTCCTCGATGGTGGAAAGTGCGGGCGACGTGGCCGAAGGCGAGATCATGACGACGCCGTTCGGGATCGCTACGTTGTTGGCGATGGCCGTGGTGACGCCCGAACAATCTGCCCCCATGATGGCGACGACGTTGTCGGACGTGATCTGGCGTTCGGCGACGGTGGCGGCGGCGGCGGCGTCGATGCAGGTGCTGTCGCCGCGGATCGGGTTGATTGTGGCGCCGCCCGGCAGCAGGCCCGTGGCGGACGCCTCGGTGAATGCAAGCTCGGCGCCGGCGGCCATGCCGGGCGTGATCGATTCGAGCGGACCGGTGAAGCCGAGAATGATCCCGACGTTGACCGGTTCCTGGGCCGCAGCCGCGAACGCCATCAGCGCGCTGGCGGTGGATGCGAGCAAAAAGCGTTTCATGCGTAGTCTCCCAATCGGTTTTGCGTGTTTCCGTTCTCGGACTGGGCCGATGACAGAATCACCTCGCAGCACCTTATATTTTTGTCGTTTTGTGGCAAGACGACCAAGGATTGCATGGTCGGTGCGTTGATGCGCGTGGCGCGAGCGGCCGCTCGGGAGGCCGGTGTGTTTCAGGCCCAGCGCCCGCAGGACGCCCGGCAGAGCGCCGAGTTTCGGATCGCGGCCCGGCAGGCGACGTGGAAGCGAACCCTGACGACCGAGCTCAACGGAGCGGCGCACCCGACAGCGGTCCGTGCCGCGAAGATGGCCTACACGATGCCGCCGGCGATCAGGCGGCGGGCGACGGCGCGGAAGGCGAGGGCCTCGGCGCTGTCGGGGTTCGCGGCCGTGACGGGGACGCCGCCGTCGCCGGCGAGGCGGATCGCGATGTCGAGAGGGATCTCGCCGAGGAACGAGAGGCCGAGGCGGTCGGCTTCGGCGCGGGCGCCGCCGTGGCCGAAGATGTGGGCCTCGACGCCGCAGTTCGGGCAGATGTAGCTCGACATGTTTTCGATGAGGCCGAGGAGGGGAACCTTGGTTTTCTCGAACATGTCCATCGCCTTGCGAGCGTCGAGGAGCGCCACGTCCTGCGGCGTGGAGACGATGATCGCGCCGGTGATGGTGTAGCGTTGGGCGAGGCTGAGCTGGACGTCGCCGGTGCCGGGGGGCAGGTCGACAATCAGGACGTCGAGCTCGCCCCATTCGACCTGGCCCATCAGTTGCTGGAGCGCGCCCATCAGCATCGGCCCGCGCCAGACCACCGCCTCGCCCTCGTTGAGCATCAGGCCGATCGACATGAGGGTGACGCCGTGGGCGTGCAGCGGCAGGATCGCCTTGCCGTCGGGGGATTTCGGACGCGCGCTGACGCCCATCATGCGCGGGATCGAGGGGCCGTAGATGTCGGCGTCGAGCAGGCCGGCGGCCTTGCCCTCCTGCGCCAGCGCGACGGCGAGATTGGAGGCGACGGTGGATTTGCCGACGCCGCCCTTGCCCGAGGCGATGGCGACGATGCGCTTCACGCCGGGCACGGTCCGGGGGCCGGTTTGGGGGGTCGGGTGACGGCCGATCTTCAGATCCGGCGACGGCGCCTTCGGGGCGGGGCCGTGCGCGGTCAGCAGCGCCGAGACCGACGTGACGCCGGGCAACGCCGCCACCGCCGCTTGCGCCGCGGCGCGCACCGGTTCGTAGCTCCGCCCCTGCGCCGGGTCCACCTCCAGCACGAACCGCACCGATGCGCCGTCGATCGTCAGCGCGCGCAGGATGTCTGCGTCGATCAGCGTGCCGCCGCCGGGCAGGGCGACGTTTCGCAGGGCATCGAGGACGGCGTCGCGGGTCACGGTCATGGGATCGCCTGTTCCGATTTCGACCCTACATCCTATGCACGGTCCCCGGACGCAAGCGGCGCGCATGCGGCCGCCGGAATGGTCATGTTCGATTTTTTTCGAGCATCCGGCGCGGATTTTCCGCGGGCGTGTCGCTGACGCGCGACGCCGCTCGCGAACGTCACTGCCCGTGCTCGGGAAAGGTCCTCTAAAATTCAAGCGTTAACAAAGCATTGAACGCCCTGCATCGAGCGCATGGCAGATGCGCGTCCAGAGGGCTTGCCCGATTTCCGGGGTTGCATATATTGCACTGCAACAAGAATGGGAACGCTCAAAATCGAACGCTGACGAAAGGAGGCATACATGACTACGCAGAGGCTTGCTACGTCCCGCCCCGGAGTCTTCGCGGAGATCGACGCGCGGTTCATCCCGAACCTGCTCGGCGCGCTTCGCCGGGCCTGGTCCAGAAACAGGGTCTACAGCAGGACCCACGCCGAGCTTCGGGCGCTGAGCATCCGCCAGCGCGAGGACCTCGGTTTCGCCGGCCGCGATCTCGCGGCGATCGCCCGCGAGGCGACGGTCAACACCTGAGCGATCCGTCGATGGGCCTACGCCCACCGGATCGCGTCACGACACGAAAAAGGAATGACACCATGACGCAAGTTCACTCATACGGTTCGAAAACCGGTTACCTCGGCGCCGGTCAGGGCTTCCTCGCCCGGATGGCGCAGGCGCTGGCTGATTACCGGCTTTATCGCGCGACCATCGAGGAGCTGCGCCAGCTCAGCGACCGCGACCTCAACGACCTCGGTCTGAATCGCTTGTCGATCCGCGATATAGCCCGCGAAAGCGTTTACGGCGGCTGACGCGTCAGCCGGCGAGACCCGACGACGGGGTCGGCGCCGGCGGTCAAGAAATTGGGCGCGCGGGCGATGCGATGCGTTCTATCGTCGCGCGCTTCGCTGCTGGGTTTCCGCAATATCGTTCACACGCCCTGCCGACCGCGCGATCGGCGGGGCGTGCCTTCGGCTTTTATTGCTGCGCTCGGGTGGGCCGACCCGCGCAACGTCGATCGTATCGCGGCGACGTGCTTCGCGGGCAATGGAGCGCCACCAGCGCATCAAAGTGATGGGCGCGCCACGGCGCCTCGTGACGTCGAGTTTTTGGCGTCGCCGGGCAGCGATCAGGCGCGGGTGTCGCGGGTGATGCGGGTCGGCGCGACATCGACCGGCGCGCCGGTGGCGGTGTAGGTCCGCAGGCGGTTGCGGGCGTCGTCGATGCGGGCGATCTCGGCTTCGGCGGATCTTGCGCCGGCGATGCTCGCGAGGATCAGGCGGCTGTTGCGCTCGGCCCGCGCCTTCACCGCCGCGAGGAACGCCTCGGGAAGGTCGCGCTCCTGATCGAGCAGTTCGCCGAGCAGGACTTCGCGCCTGGCGACGATGGCGCCGAGCTCGGAAAGAGGGCCGTCCAGGATCAACTTGCGCTCCTGGTCTAGGAGCCGCAGCACGCGCTCGAAGCGCGATGACGTCAGCATTGAAGCGATCATTCGACCGGTCCTTTCGTGCGAATCGCGTTGAAAATCTGTTCGGCTAGGCCGATGCCGCCGCGATCGGTGATCAGGCGGGCGTACTCATCGGTCAGGAAACTGGCGAAGGCGTCCTCGCCCGCGCCGCCGCCGGTGGACTGGGGCGTCTTGTTGATGCCGCTGTGCTTGAGCATTTCCGCGAGGAACGACGCTTCGAACCGCTCCGCCGTGTCGCGTGCGGCTTGGTCCGTCGCCGGAGCATCGGCGTCGGGACCGTCGATCCGCGCGGGGGGACGCTGGGCCGGTGTCGGCGTGATCGGCGGCAAGTCCATCATCGTGCTTTTCCCTCGGCGATACGTGCCGCCCATAGACGTCGGGCACGGTAAATAAATCGTAACGGTTTCTGGTCCAAAAGCGGGAAACGGGCCAGTAGACGGAGCACCGATGATCACGTCCGACCTTTCCCGCGCCGGCCCCGCCCCGACGTCGGCGCGCGGCCCGCAGGCGCCGTCCGCCGCGACGTCCGCCGCGCAGGAGCGATCGTTCGAGAACGTTCTGGCCGGTCCGACGTCCGCCGCCGCAGTCCCCACAGGCGGACGCGGCGGGGTCGGGGCTGCGCCGGGCTTGACGCCGGCCGCGCCCGAGGGTGTCGCGGCGGCGGTCCTGCGCGTCGAGGTCGAGGTCGATGTACCGGTTCCCGCCGCGATCGCTG
The DNA here is from genome assembly GCA_038247355.1 of Rhodobacterales bacterium. Classification (GTDB taxonomy): domain Bacteria; phylum Pseudomonadota; class Alphaproteobacteria; order Rhodobacterales; family Rhodobacteraceae; genus Amaricoccus. The sequence goes on along the minus strand of JBBRUZ010000122.1, from coordinate 3,855 downwards.
GCGAAACGACGATCGGGGCCCCGGTCGAGCCGTCCGGTTTCCCTATCGACGCCGTCGTTTCGACCGATTCCGATGCGATGGCGGCGGTCGCGGCGGTCGCGACCGTCGTGGCGTTTCCCGCCGCCGATGGTGGCGTCGCCGTCGAAGCTGATCCAGCCGTGACCGGAGCCGGAGTCACTTTCGGCCCTGCGGGAATTTTGTCGCCATTCGCCGCTTTCGGGTCGACCGGGATTGCGACATCCGTCGGTGCTTCGCATGTGCTCCCGGTTGTCGCGACTCGCGCGATTGTGACCGGCGACGGCGAGCAGATCGACGACGCGGAAACCGAGCCTCCGGTTTCGATGGACGAAGTGGCGGGGGGCGCGACCTCCCTGCCCGCGATCTTGGCGGACCAGTCCGACGTGTTCCCGACCACGGCGGCGGCGGAGCTCCCGCCGACGACCGTGGCCGATCAGACAGCCGCGGCTGCGACTGTCGTCGTTGCTCCGACGCCGGTCACGGTAATGGGTGCGGCCGCGACCCCTGCGGGCGCGAGCGATGGAGCAAGTTTGCCGGCGCCGACGAAGGTGGCCGCGAACGCCGCTCAACACCGGATGAGACCGTCGATCGCCGAGGGTCCGAGGGCGGCTGCGATCGCCGAGGGTCCGACTACGGCGACGATCCCCGGAAGTCATACGGCGACGCCGGTCGTCGCGGTTCCGACGGCGGTGCGACCAGTCGGCGTCGCCGAGGCGGCGCCGGTCGGTGCGATCCTGGCGGCGGACGAGGCGCAACCGACCGCGCCTGTCGCCGTTCGCGCGCCGACAGCGACCAAGGTCGCGCCGCCCGTTGGCGCGGCGACGCCGGGCGTGCCCGAGCCGGATCTCGCCGCCGAAGACGGTGTCGCCGAGGATGCGCCGGTCACGGAGGTCGCGCGCAAGCGCGTGCGCGCGGTCCCCGACGCCGCCGCACAAGCCGGCGTCATTGCGGTGGCGGTCGCGATCCCGGATCCCCGCGCGGCGCAGGCGGCGGCTGCGGGCGAAATGGGCGTGAGACGACGCGGCCCCGATGATGGGCCGCCGGTGGATCCCGGCGCGCCCGCCTCGACCGCGCCGGTGACGGCCGCGTCGCACCCCGCCGGCGCGATCGACCCCCGCCTTACCGTCGCGAGCGACCCGCACGCGTCCGGCGCGAGGGACTTGCGCGCCCATGCTGCGGGGGATCCGACCGCGCTCGGCGGTGGGCTGGCGTTCGAACCGGTGGGTCAGCAGGCGGGCGGCGCCGGATGGCGGCTCGCGGCGGGCGAGGCGGTCGGCGCGGGCGTCGAGCGGGGCCAGCCGGTCGCGGCGGTTCCGCGTGACGTCGCCGGACAGATCACGCTGGCGGTCAGCCAGGCGTCCGCGCCGCAAGTCGAGATCAGGCTCGATCCGCCCGAACTCGGGCGGGTGCAAATCCGTCTCAATCCGACCGAGGGCGGCGGGCTCCAGGCGGTCGTGCTCGCCGAGCGCCCCGATACGCAGGATTTCCTGCGCCGCCATGCGGATACGCTGATGCGGGACCTGAATGCGGCGGGCTACGGCGAGGTCACGCTCGAGTTCGCGAGCGGCGGCGACGCGGCGCGGCGCGACGACGTGCCCGAGGAGCGCAGATACGCGCCAAGCTACGACGTGGCCCTCACGATCGCCGCGATCGCGGAGACGCCGCGCCGCACCGCAATCGGCGGTCTCGACATCCGCCTGTGAAGGATACGACGATGGATATCACCCAGCCTACCGGCACGCAGACGGCAAAGGCGACGAAGCCGGTCGCCGGCCTCAAGGATACCACAGCCGCAGACGGCGGTGCGCTGGCCAGCGATTTCCAGACGTTCCTGACGCTGTTGACAACGCAACTGAAGAACCAGGACCCGCTGAAGCCGATGGAATCGACCGAGTTCGTCGCCCAGCTCGCCAGTTTTTCGAGCGTCGAGCAACAGGTGCGCACCAACGACCGGCTCGAGCAGATCCTCGACGCGCTGGGGGGCGGATCGACGGGCGGGCTGGCGGCCTGGATCGGCAAGGAGGTTCGCGCGCCGGCGCAGGCGAATTTCACCGGCGTGCCGATCGAGATCGAGACGACGCCGCTCGACGGCTCCGACAGTGCGGTGCTGGTGGTCAGGAACGATTTCGACGAGGTGGTGGCGCGACGGGCGATCGACGCCGCCGACGCGACCTTGAGCTGGGACGGCAAGACCGAGCTCGGCGCGACATTGCCCGACGGGGCCTATTCGTTCGCCGTGGACAGCTACGCCGGCGCCGATTTGATCGGCTCCAGCCCCGGGCAGGTGTTCGCACGGGTAAAAGAGGTCCGTCTCGAGGACGGCGCGGCGTTCCTGCTGCTCGACGGCGGCGGCAAGGTCTCGATCGACGACGTGACGGCGCTGCGCTGACGCCTCACCGGGCCGGCCCGGCCACCACCCGCGCGTCCATCAGCGCGCCGATCTCGCCCGAACCGAGGCCGAGCACGTCGGCGAGGATCGCCTCGGTGTGCTCGCCGAGGCGGGGCGCGGGGCGCGGATCGTCGCGGTTCTGCGCCGAGAAATGGAACGGCGATCCTGGAACCGGATAGGCGCCGACGCCGGGCTGGTCGAGCGTCGTGAAGATCGGATTGTCGGGCGACAGGTCGGGGTCGAGCCGAACCGCCTCGGCGAAGCTGCGAAATTCGGACCAGGTGATGCCCGCCGCCTCGAAGGCGTCGGCGAAATCGCCGACGTCGCGGGCCGCGAACCACGGGGCGAGGATCGCCGTGATCTCGGTGCGCGCGAGGTACCGCTCGCCTTCGCGGCGCAGGTCGCGTTCGAGGCGTTTTGCGAGCTCGGCCATGGCGGCCGTCGTGCCGGTGGCCTCGATCAGCCCCTTCCACTGGCGGTCGGTCAGGCCGATGACCATGATCCGCCGACCGTCCGCGCAGACGAAGTCCTGGCCGTAGGCGCCGTAGAGCGCGTTGCCGGACTTCGGCCGGTCCACGCCGTTGATGACGACCTCGCCGATGATGCCGAGGTTGCCGAGCATCGCCGCGCCGACGTCCTTCAGCGCGATCTCGACCTGCTGACCGATCCCGGTGCGGGTGCGGTGGCGTTCGGCGGCGAGCAGGCCCATGGCGAGCATGTTCCCCGCGATGCAGTCCCATCCCGGCAGAATATGGGCCACCGGGTCGGCGGAGCCTTCGGGCCCCGTCGCCATTGGGAAACCGAGCGCGGGATTGATCGAGTAGTCGACCGCCGGGCCACCCTGGCGCGTGCCGAGCAGCGAGACGACGATCACGTCCGCGCGGCGCTTGCGCAGACTGGAGTGGCTCATGAAGCCGCGGGCGCCGAGGTTGGTCAGGAACAGGCCCGCGTCCGGTCCCGGCGCGCAGATCAGCTCGGCGATCAGCTCCTGGCCGCGCGGGTTGGCGATATCGACGGCGAACGAGCGTTTGCCCTTGTTCAGGCCGGTCCAGAACAGGCTCGCGCCGTCGGCGGTCACCGGCCAGCGCGCGGCGTCGAGGCCGCCCTCCAGCCGGTCGAACCTTATCACGTCGGCGCCCATCTGGGCGAGGGTCATCCCTGCCAGCGGCGCGGCCACGAAGGCCGATCCCTCGACGACGCGCATTCCCGTCAGCAGGCCAGCCATCCGGTTCCCCCCGTTGCGCCGCAGGGCGCCGTTCCGATCAATCCCCGTCGATCCCGGTCCAGTCGACGCGCGCCTGCATGCAGACGTAATCCTCGCCGGTCGCGGTGCACAGGTCCTGCGCGCCGTCGGTTTCCGCCCCGCCGATCAGGCGCAGCGCGTCGGTGTGCAAGAGCGGGCGGACGCCGCGAAAGGTGTAGCCCCGGGGCCATGCGCCGGCCCTGTG
>JBBRUZ010000121.1:0-10339 GCA_038247355.1 Rhodobacterales bacterium | reverse complement strand
TCGGATGCGGCCGTTGGCGTTTTCGATCCCGCCCTTCTGCCAGCTGGCGTAGGCGTCACAGAAGTACGTGGTGGCCGAGAGCATGCCGCGCAGCAGCATGTGGCGCGCGAAGCAGGTGTCGTTATCGAACGTGACCGAGCTCGACGCGTGTCTCAAGGCGCTGCGCACCAGAGATGTCCTTGTCGTCTGGAAGCTCGACCGTCTTGGCCGCTCTCTCCGCCATCTCGTCAACACGGTCGAGGATCTGGTCGAACGCGATGTGGGATTCCGGGTGCTGACCAGTCAGGGCGGCCAGCGCCTCGGTCTGCTGGACGGCGCGCCGGCGGGGTTCACGCCGTTGGAGATCTCACCCGTTCTGATGTCGGGCCCGCGTGCGGCGCCGCGCGCGGCGAAGGTCGAGGAGCGGGTCGAGGAGCGGGTCGAGATCACGCTGACTAACGGACAGTGGTTGTCGTCGGAACAAGTGATTTGATGCTCCGGAATGCGCACTCCGGTCTCGGTCATTCGCCGGAATTCACAGTAACGCCGCCGTATAAAGGCCTACCCAGCCGCGTTGTCGTGCGCCGCCGTCAACGTAAAAAAGCCCGCGCAGCGTGTCTCAAATAGAGAAATGGACGCATCGCGCGTGGGGCTCCGTTGGGCACCTCCAAAAGTGTCGCGGTCTGGCGGGTTTCCGGTAGGATCGTGGGTGTCGGCGACATGACCGGGGTTTTCTGATGGGGCAGATGGGCTTTTACGATCTGGCGAACCGCTACGCCGGGCTGGACGCGAAGGCGGATCCGCTGGTGAAGCTCAACGCGATGGCGCCTTGGGACGATTTCCGGTCTCGGCTTGACGCGGTCTGGCGGCGACCGCCGGAGGAGCGGAAGTCGAAGGCGGGGCGCAAGCCGTGGGACACGGTCGTGATGTTCAAGGCGATCGTATTGTGTGAGCTCTACAACCTCTCGGACGAGCAGTTCGAATACCAGTTGCGCGACCGGCTGTCGTTCATGCGCTTCCCGGGCCTGGGCCTCGAGGATCCGGCGCCCCGCAGCCGACAGCGCCGGGCTTTCCCTCGGTAGTCGTGGGCGGGCTGGCCGCGAGCGCATCGCGGATCGCTGAATAAACGTCGATCGGATTCGGCCGGTTCCGGTAGCCGAGCAGGAAATGTAGCCCGCGCTCGACCTCGGGCGGCATCAGATTCGGCATGATGGGATCGGGCATCTGTTACCCCAAACGTTACCCCAACCGAACCGCGCCGGCAGCGGCCCAATGCCGCTTAAGTTTTATTGTATTGTTATCGTTGGGGTTTAAGTGGCGGACTGGGGAGGATTCGAACCCCCGACCCCTTGATTCGTAGTCAAGTGCTCTATCCAACTGAGCTACCAATCCGTCGCGGGCTGGGTAAGCCGCCCCGGGAAATTTGGCAAGAGGCAATGCGCTTTCGACGACCGGTCGCCGCAGCAGTCACGGCGTCCAGGTCAGGAAATTCGCGATCAGTCGCAGGCCGGTCGCCTGGCTCTTTTCGGGATGGAACTGCGTCCCGATCAGGTTGTCGCGGGCGACGACGGCCGTCACCGGGCCACCGTGATCGGTCCGCGCGACGACGTCGTCAACGTCGTCCGCAAACAGATGATAGGAATGCACGAAATAGGCGTGATCGCCCGACGCGATCCCGGCGAGCACCGGATGCGGGTGGTCGATGTCCAGCGCGTTCCAGCCCATGTGCGGGATCTTGAGCCCGGGCGCCGCGGGCGCGATCCGGACGACCTCGCCGCCGATCCAGTCGAACCCCGGCGTGTCGCCATGCTCGCGACCGACGCTCGCCATCATCTGCATCCCGACGCAGATGCCGAGGAACGGCGCTCCCGCCCCGATCACCCGCGCGGCCAACGCCTCGAACAGTCCGTCGCGCGCCATCAGCCCGGCGCGGCAATCGGCGAAGGCCCCGACGCCGGGCAGCACGATACGCTCGGCGCGCGCCACCGTCCCGGGATCGCCGCTGACCACGACCGGGGGGGCGCCGACCTCGCGCGCCATCCGCTGGAAGCTCTTTTCCGCCGAATGCAGGTTGCCGCTCGCGTAATCGACGATGACCGTGGTCATGCGCTAAAGCACGCCCTTGGTCGACGGCACGCCGGTCGCGCGCGGATCGGGTTCAACCGCGCTCCGCAGCGCACGGGCGACCGCCTTGAACGCGGCCTCCGCGATGTGATGGCTGTTGGCCCCGGCAAGGCACGCGACGTTGAGCGTGATCCCGCCGTTCATCGCGAAGGCGGTGAAGAACTCGCGCACCAGCTCGGTGTCGAAGCTCCCGATCTTCGGGCTCGGAAAATCGACCCGCCAGACAAGAAACGGCCGCCCGCTCAGGTCGAGCGCCGCGCGCACCAGCGCCTCGTCCATCGGCAGCAGGCTGTCGCCATAGCGCCGGACGCCGCGCTTGTCGCCGACCGCCTGGGCCACGGCGCGCCCGAGCGCGATGCCGACGTCCTCCACCGTGTGGTGGTCATCGATATGCAGATCCCCCGAAGCCTCGACCTCGAGGTCGAAGAGCGCGTGCCTGCCGAGCTGATCGAGCATGTGGTCGAAGAACCCGACCCCGGTCCGGCACGAAATCCGGCCCGTCCCGTCCAGATCGACGCGGACGCGGACGTTCGTCTCGGCAGTGGAGCGGGAGATCTCGGCCTGGCGCATCGGGCAACCTCGCGGCGGGGTGTCGCGCGGCTTATAGGACGGTCGCCGGGCGCGCGAAAGCCCGACGCGCCCGACGTCGAGGCGAAGCGGCTTGCGTCGGATCGGGGCATATGTTCGCCTCTCCGCCAAAGCGTGCGGGGAGGGAATCGTCGATGTTCACGGCCAGCCTGGATTTCGCCCTCGGCGAAGACATCGACGCGTTGCGCGACATGGTGCAGGGCTGGGCGCAGGACCGGCTCGCCCCGATCGCCGCCGAGATCGACCGCAGCAACATCTTCCCCGCAGAGCTGTGGCGTGAAATGGGCGACCTCGGCCTCCTCGGCATCACCGTGCCCGAGGCCGACGGCGGCGCGGGCTTGGGCTATCTCGCACACGTCGTCACGGTCGAGGAGATCGCGCGGGCGTCCGCCAGCGTGTCGCTCAGCTACGGCGCCCATTCGAACCTCTGCGTCAACCAGATCGCGATCAACGGCACGCCCGGGCAGAAGGCGCGCTACCTGCCGGCGCTGATCTCGGGCGAGGCGGTCGGCGCGCTCGCGATGTCCGAGGCCGGCTCGGGCTCCGACGTCGTCTCGATGAAGCTGCGCGCCGAGAAGAAGAACGACCGCTATGTGCTCAACGGCACGAAATACTGGATCACCAACGGCCCGGACGCGAGCACGCTCGTCGTCTACGCCAGGACCGACCCGGACGCGGGCGCGCGCGGCATCACCGCCTTCCTGATCGAAAAGGCGATGACGGGTTTCTCGACGAGCCCGCATTTCGACAAGCTCGGGATGCGCGGCTCGAACACCGCCGAACTGATCTTCGACGGCGTGGAGGTCCCCTTCGAGAACGTGCTCGGCGAAGAAGGCCGCGGCGTCGCCGTGCTGATGTCGGGCCTCGACTACGAGCGGGTCGTGCTGTCGGGCATCGGCGTCGGGCTCATGCATGCGATCCTCGACCACATCATGCCCTACATGCACCAGCGCCGGCAATTCGGTGAGCCGATAGGCAATTTCCAGCTGATGCAGGGCAAGATCGCCGACCTCTACACCACGATGAACACCGCCCGCGCCTATGTCTACGCCGTCGCGCAAGCCTGCGACCGCGGCAAGGTCACGCGCCAGGACGCCGCCGCCTGCGTGCTCTACGCCTCCGAAAAGGCGATGGAACAGGCGGTGCAGGGCGTCCAGGCGATGGGAGGAGCGGGCTACCTCAACGACTCGCCGCTCGGCCGCATCCTGCGCGACGCCAAGCTGATGGAGATCGGCGCCGGCACCTCCGAGATCCGCCGGATGCTGATCGGCCGCGAACTGATGAAGGCGACCGCTTAAACAGATATTGACGTAAATTATATTTTTTGCCGTATCATTTTCGTGTCCCACTTGGGAGGAAGCCATGACTTCATCGCTGAACCGCAGGCCGCCTAGCGACAGCGCGACCGGACGGGTCTGGGACATCGCGGACGAGAAAACACAGGAGACTGGCCGAAAGGCGTCGCGCAAGGAAGTCGTGGAGCGCTACTTGGCCGACGGCGGCAACGGCAACACGGCTTCTACGCAATACCACTGCTGACAGAAAACCTGCGACGGAAAGGTCGACGTGAGCCTGAACGTGGATCCCGTCGCGCTGTCCTTCGCCACTGACGGTCGCGGCATGATCCCGGCGGAGTTGCGCCGCGCCATGCAGATCGATGCTTCGGGCCGCGCCATGGCGAGGGTCGTCGACGGCGAGTTGCGCATCGTGTCCTTGCGCGTCGGCCTCGCGCAGGCGCGGGACCGCGTTCGCGGCTTCGACCCTGACGGCGGATCGTGGCTGGGCCGGGCTGGACCACGGCGTCGATGTCGAGACGATCCGCTGACGCGGGGAAGATGGCGGCACGACGGCGCGGATCGACAGCCGTTCGGCGGCGCGGTACAGTCGTGGAATGCAACCCGCTTCCGTCGCCCATTCTGTCCCGACATGCTTCGGAGCGACGTGAGCGACAATGGACACCACCCCTGTCCCCTCGATCGCCGCACAGTTCGGCACGCTGGCGGCGATCCTCGAAACCGTGGCCTCGATCATCGAGGTCTTCGCCATCGTCGTGCTGCTGAACGGCCTCGTCCGCTTCGTGATCGCCTATGTCGGGGCGGAAGTCCGCTTCCGCGACCCGCAAGCCAGCGCCGCGCGGATGAACGGCGGCCGCATCGACCTGTCGCGCTACATCCTCGCCGGCCTCGAGGTGTTCATCGTCTCCGACATCATCCGCACCGTGTTGTCGCCCACGCTCGAAAGCCTCGCCGTGCTCGGCGCGCTGGTGCTGATCCGCTCGGCAATCAGCTTTTTCCTCGAGCGCGAGGTGCGCGACATCGAACAGAACAGGCCGGGCCCATGATCGTCCGCGCCGCCCTCCTTCTCGCCTTGACGGCGCCCGCCGCGATGGCGCAGCAACCGGCCGCGGATCTGGCGACGCTGCGGTCCTGTCTCGCCGAGGCCGACCGCGACCCGGACGCCGAGCGGGCCTGCGTCGGCAAACCCTCCACCGCCTGCCTCGATGCGCCACAAGCCACGACCACCACCGCGATCGGCGCCTGTTTCGCGGCGGAAGCCGAAGCCTGGGCGCACCTCATGGCCGAGACGTTGGACAGCGCGACGGCGATGGCCGCGACGCTCGACGCACTCGCCGCCGACGAGGCGCCGCCCTCCCCCCCGGCGGCGCCGCTCCTCGTAGCCTCGCAACGCGCCTGGGAGGCCTTTCGCGACGCCGACTGCGCGCTGGAGGTCGCGCTCTGGACCGACGGCTCGATGCGGCTCGTCGCGGGTCCGCAATGCGCGATGCAGCACACCGCCGCGCGCACCCTCGCGCTGATGGCCAGGCGCCGCGCCTTCGAGAACCCCTGATGGCCGAGATCCGCTAGCTGATCGCCCCCGGCGCCGAACCCTTCCGCGCCACTCGCGCCGCGCACCTCGCGGCGCTCGCCGAAATCGCCGCCGCCGCCGACGCCGCCGCGATGGGCGGCGGACCCGAGGCGCAGGCGCGCCATTCGGCCCGCGGCAAGATGCCGCCGCGCGCCCGCGTCGCCAACCTGCTCGACCCCGGCGCGCCGTTCCTCGAGATCGGCGCCACCGCCGCCCACGGCCTCTACGACGGCGCTGCCCCATGCGCGGGCGTCATCGCCGGCGTGGGCCGTGTGCGCGGACAGGAGATCATGGTCCTCGCCAACGACGCCACGGTGAAGGGCGGCACCTACTATCCGATGACGGTGAAAAAGCACCTCCGCGCGCAGGAGATCGCGTTCGAGAACCGCCTGCCCTGCGTTTATCTGGTGGACTCGGGGGGCGCGAACCTGCCCAACCAGGACGAGGTCTTCCCCGACCGTGACCATTTCGGCCGGATCTTCTACAATCAGGCGCAGATGTCCGCCGCCGGCATCGCGCAGATCGCCGTCGTCATGGGCTCGTGCACGGCGGGCGGCGCCTACGTCCCGGCGATGGCGGACGTTTCGATCATCGTCCGCGATCAGGGCACGATCTTTCTCGCCGGTCCGCCGCTGGTCAAGGCCGCGACCGGCGAGGAAGTCACCGCCGAGGACCTCGGCGGCGGCGACGTCCACACCCGGCTCTCCGGCGTCGCGGACCACCTCGCCGAGGACGATGCGCACGCGCTCGCGCTCGCGCGCGAAGCGGTCGCCGGGCTGAACCGCAGCCGCCCCCCCGGCCCGGCGACCCTAGCCCCCGAAGACCCGCTCTACGACCCCGAGGAGATCCTCGGGCTCGTCCCCGCCGACCTGCGCACCCCCTACGACATCCGCGAGGTCATCGCGCGCCTCGTCGACGGCTCGCGCCTCGACGAGTTCAAGGCCCGCTTCGGCGCCACGCTCGTCTGCGGTTTCGCACATGTGATGGGCGTCCCCGTCGGGATCATCGCCAACAACGGCGTGCTGTTCTCCGACAGCGCGGTCAAGGGCGCGCATTTCATCGAACTGTGCAGCCAGCGCCGCATCGCGCTGATCTTCCTTCAGAACATCACCGGCTTCATGGTCGGCCGCCGCTACGAGAACGAGGGCATCGCGCGCCATGGCGCAAAGCTGGTGACGGCCGTCGCCACCACCGCCGTGCCGAAGATCACGCTGCTGGTCGGCGGCTCGTTCGGCGCCGGCAACTACGGCATGGCGGGGCGGGCCTTCCAGCCGCGTTTCCTGTGGACATGGCCCAACTCCCGCATCTCGGTGATGGGCGGCGAACAGGCGGCGGGCGTCCTCGCCACCGTGCGGCGCGACGGGATCGAACGCCGCGGCGGTGCGTGGTCAGCCGACGAGGAGGCCGCGTTCAAGGCCCCGACGCTCGAGATGTTCGCCCGTCAGTCGCATCCGCTCTATGCGAGCGCCCGGCTCTGGGATGACGGCGTGATCGACCCGCGCAAATCGCGCGCCGTGATCGCGCTCTCGCTGTCGGCGGCGCTGAACGCGCCCATCGGGGAGACGCGCTTCGGCGTGTTCCGCATGTGAAGCGCGGCGCGTCATCGGTCCGGGAGCGCGCTCCACGCCGGCCAGGGAATGTCCCTGCCCGGAAACGCGATGCGCGGCAGCGGCCAGCCGGCGAGGCTCGCCCGCAACGCCTCCCCCACGGACCTGTCGAGCGCCGCCTCGCTCGTCCGCACCCACCAGAACGCCATCGCGTCGAACCCCGCCTTGTCACTGGGATAGACATACGCGCACCCGAGGCAGCGCGTCGCCTCGAGGCTCATCACCGTATAGGCGAACGAATGACCGATCGTGAACTCGCGCTCGTGCCAGCCGAGATCGACGCGGTTCTCGTGCAGCGTCAGCCCGTCCGGCCAGTCGCTCCCCGGCTCGATGAAACCGCGCAGCCGCCCGGCGCTCTCCATCACCGCCTCGAAATCCGGCACCGCGTCGGCGAGCGACAGCCGCCGCATCCGGAAGCCCGGCCCGAGGATCTCGGCCGGCACGGCGAAGTCCGGCGGAACGAGGCGACGACGGTACATGGCGCGCTCCTGACGCCCCGAAGCCTTCCCAGGACACCGAGCGAAGTCAACCGGGATCGGAGGCCGCGATGTTCGACCGCATCCTGATCGCCAATCGCGGCGAGATCGCCTGCCGCGTCATCCGCACCGCCCGCCGCCTTGGCGTCGAGACGGTCGCGGTCCATTCCGACGTCGACGCGCGCGCCCTCCACGTCGCCCTCGCCGACACCGCCGTCGCCATCGGCCCGCCCCCCGCCGCGCAGAGCTACCTCGACGGCCCCCGCATCATCGAAGCCGCGCTCGCGACCGGCGCGCAGGCGATCCACCCCGGCTACGGCTTTCTCTCCGAAAACCCCGACTTCGTCGACGCCGTCACCGCCGCAGGCCTCGTTTTCATCGGGCCGCCCGCCTCGGCCATCCGCGCGATGGGCCTGAAGGACGCCGCAAAGACGCTGATGGCCGCAGCGGGCGTGCCCGTCGTGCCCGGCTACCACGGCGCCGATCAGGACCCGGCCTTTCTCGCCGACCGCGCCGGCGAGATCGGCTTCCCGGTCCTGATCAAGGCCACAGCCGGCGGCGGCGGCAAGGGCATGCGCCGCGTCGACGCCCCCGCCGACTTCGCCGCCGCGCTGCGCTCGGCCCGCGGCGAGGCCGCCTCGGCATTCGGCAACGACGCCGTCCTGATCGAGAAATACGTCACCGCCCCCCGCCACATCGAAATCCAGGTATTCGGCGACAACTTCGGGTCCGCCGTCCACCTGTTCGAGCGCGACTGCTCGCTCCAGCGGCGCCACCAGAAGGTCATCGAGGAAGCCCCCGCCCCCGGCATGACCGCCACGATGCGCGCGGCGATGGGCGCCGCCGCCGTCGAGGCGGCCCGCGCGATCGGCTATTCCGGCGCGGGCACCGTCGAGTTCATCGTCGACGGCGCAGACATGACCCCGAGCGGCTTCTGGTTCATGGAGATGAACACCCGCCTCCAGGTCGAGCACCCCGTCACCGAGGCGGTCACCGGCGAGGACCTCGTCGAATGGCAGCTCCGTGTCGCCGCCGGCGAGCCGCTACCGAAGACGCAAGGCCAACTCACGCTCACCGGCCACGCGTTCGAAGCCCGCCTCTACGCCGAAGATCCCGCGCGCGGTTTTTTGCCCGCGATCGGCGTCCTCACCCATCTCGACTTCCCGACGGGCGCCCGCGCCGACGCCGGCGTGCGCGCCGGCGACGCGATCACGCCGTGGTACGACCCGATGATCGCGAAGCTCATCGTCCACGGCCCCGATCGCGCCGCCACGCTGCGGAGCCTCGCCCACGCGCTCGAGGCGACGACCGTCGCCGGCTCGACCACCAACCTCGGCTTTCTCGCCCGCCTCGCCCGCAACCCCGATTTCATCGCCGCCCGCCTCGACACCGGCCTGATCGAGCGGAACCTTCACGCCCTGACCGCGCCGCACCCCCCCTCCCCCGCCATCCGCGCCGCGGCCTGCCTCGCCGCGCTCGATCTCCTCGACGCCGCCGACCCGTTGACAGGGTTCGCCCTCTGGGCGCCGCTCCGGCACACCGTCCCGCTGCGCATCGGCGAGGACGCCACCCCGCTCACGCTCGCCGTCGTCGCCCCGACCCGCTTTTGCATCGACGGCGCCGACATCGCGGTCACCGCGTGGGACGGCGCCGCGTTGACCCTGCGGGTCGACGGCCTCTCCCACCGCCTCCGCGTCGCCCGCGCCGGCGGCGTCGTCACCGTGCTCGACGGCGCCGAGGCCCACGTCGCCACCCTCCCCGACCCGCTGGCGATCACCGCCGACGACGCGGGCGGCGACGACATCCGCGCGCCGATGCCTGGCCTCGTCAAGCGCCTCGCCGCGACGCCCGGCCAGCGCGTCGCACGCGGCGACGTGCTGATCGTGCTCGAAGCGATGAAGATGGAGCACGCGCTCACCGCACCGCGCGACGGCGTTCTCGCAGCCGTCCATGTCGCGCTCGGCGCCCAGGTGACCGATGGCGCGGTGCTGCTGGCGCTGGAGCCGCAGGATGACTGAGATCACGCTCGTCGAGGTCGGCCCGCGCGACGGCCTGCAGAACGAGCCGCAGCCGATCCCTACGCGCGACAAGATCGCCCTCGTCGATCTGCTCAGCGCGGCGGGCCTTACGCGCATCGAGGTCACCAGCTTCGTCAGCCCGAAATGGGCGCCGCAACTTGCCGACGCGGCGGAGGTCATGGCCGGCATCGCTCGCAAGCCCGGCGTCGCCTACGCGGTCCTCACGCCAAATCTCCGGGGACTCGAGGCTGCGCTGGCCGCCGGCGCCGACGAGGTCGCGATCTTCGCCGCCGCCTCGGAGACCTTCAGCCGAAAGAACATCAACGCCACGATCGGTGAAAGCCTCGCCCGCTTCGCCCCCGTGGCGACCGCCGCCGCCGCGGCCGGCGTGGCGCTGCGCGGCTACGTCTCCTGCATCACCGACTGCCCGTACGAGGGCCCCACACCGCCCGCAAGCGTCGCCGAAGTGACCGCGCGGCTGCTCGACCTCGGGTGCCGCGAGGTCTCGCTCGGCGAAACCCTCGGCCACGCCACGCCCCGAACCACCGCGGCGATGCTCGAGGCGGTGCTCGCAGTCGCCCCCACCACCCGCCTCGCCGGCCATTTCCACGACACCGCCGGACGAGCGCTCGCGAGCATCGAGACCTGCCTCGCCCACGGGCTCACGATCTTTGACGCCGCG
>JBBRUZ010000120.1:0-10352 GCA_038247355.1 Rhodobacterales bacterium | reverse complement strand
GTGGCCGTAACTGGTGCCGGTCTTGAAGGCGATCCGGTCGGGCGCGCCGTTGCGCGGCGGCGGCGCGCCCCGCAGCACATCGCTCACCTGCCACGCGGCCGGCGCGCTCATGACCCGCCTGAGCGGGGTCCCTCGCCCGACGGCGCTCAGGTCCACCGCCTGTCCGCCCCGCGCCACCGCGGCATAGAGCGTCACCAGATCCTCCAGCGTCAGCCCCACGCCGCCGAGCGCCACCGCCAGTCCCGGCGCCCGACCGTCGGGCAGGACCGCCGCGACCCCCGCCTGCCGCATCCGCGCCAGCAGTTGCGCCGGGCCGACCGCATCGAGCAGCGCGACCGCGGGCAGGTTCCGCGACGCCTGCAACGCCGTGCGCACCGTCATCGCCCCGCCCCACGTCCGGTCGAGGTTCTGCGGCGCATAGCTCCCGAACGTCATCGGCCGGTCCTCGATGATCGTTTCGGGAAGCGCGAGACCGGCCTCGAACGCGAGCCCGAAGATCAGCGGCTTCAGCGTCGATCCCGGCGACCGCACCGCCCGGGTCATGTCGACGAAGCCGCGCCGCGCGGTGTCCAGCCGATCGGGCGAGCCGATCTGCGCGAGGATTTCCCCCGTTCGGTGATCCGCGACGATCAGCGCCGCCGACAGCGCCGGCCCGAGGTCCTGCGCCCGTTGCCGCAGCAGCGCCTCCAGTCGCGCCTGCAGCACCCCGTCCAGCGCCAGCCGCACCACCGGACCCGCTCCCGCCGCCAGCCGGTCCGCCAGATGCGTCGCGAGCGCCGGAAACGCCCGGCGCGCTGCGGGCACGGCCTCGCACATCGCCGCGCGCGCTTCGGCGCCCTCCAGCACCCCGGCCGCCGCCGCCCGGATCAGCGCCCGGTCGCGCGCCGCCCGCGCGACGACGGGCGCCCGGTCTGGCCGCCGCGCTTCCGGCGCCTGGGGCAACGCCACCAGCAACGCCGCTTCCGCCGGCGTCAGGCGCCGCGGCTCCTTGCCGAACCAGGCGAGCGACGCCGCGCGCACCCCCTCGAGATTTCCGCCGAACGGCGCAAGCGTCAGATAGAGCCCGAGGATGTCGTCTTTTCCGAGGCGACGCTCGAGCGCCAGCGCCACGCGGATTTGCCGGAACTTGGCGCGCCACTGCCCGGTCGGCCCCGCCTCGATCAGCCGCGCCACCTGCATCGTCAGCGTCGAGCCGCCCGAGACCACCCGCCCCGCCCGCAGCGCCTGCCAGCCGGCGCGGATCATCGCTGCCGGATCGACGCCGGGGTGGCTGCGAAACCGGCGGTCCTCGGCGGCGATTAACTGCGCGAGATAGCCCTGATCGACGTCGGCGGCCGTCACCGGCAGTCGCCACCGCCCGTCGGCGACGGTGTAGGCCCGGAGCAGCGCGCCCTCCCGATCGAGCACGGTCTGCGATACGGCGGGCGCAAGGTCCGGCAACGCCGTCGCCGCAACCCACCGGTCCGCCCCGACCGCCGCGACGACGCCGAGCGCCGCGATCGCCCACCACCGCGGCCCGCGCGCAGCACTCACCGTGACCCGACCGGAATCGCGCTCACCGCGGCGCGTCCAGCACCTCGACCCGGCTCGCGCCAGTCCGGGCGCGGTACGCGGGCCGGTACATGTCCTCGACGCTCGCGGCGGGCCGATGGAACGATCCGGGGGATACCGCGCGGACCATGTAGGCGAGCCGGAACGGCTGGGCGCCCTGCCAATCCACCGCCGCCACGAACCGTTCCGCCTGAAACTCGACATGGCTCGCGACGTCATCGGCGTCGAGCCAGCCGAGCCGCCCGGTCTCGCCCGCGCGCAGCAGGTTCGGATTGTCGATCTCGAGCCCCGCCGCCAGCGGATCGACGACGATCAGCCGCGCCTGCACGTCGCGCTCGGGCGTCACCGTCACGACGGCGACCATCCGCTCGTTCAGGGCGACAGCGGCGGGATCGACCGGCGCGCCGTCCAGCGTCAGCAGTTCGCGCGTGATCCGGTAGCCGTTCCCCTGCGCCGGCTCCGGCTGGTCGGGCGCGCCGAACACCGTCAGAACGGCGAGCGTTTCCGCCTCGCCGGCGTTGCTCACCCGCACCGCCGCCGCCCGAAGCGCTGGCTCCTCCAGCCGCAGCGCCCCCGGCCCCGCGACGGTGGCGCCATCGATCAGCACGCCGCCGGTCGCAGCCTCCGCAACCAGCGCGTGTGCCGCGAGCAGCGACCATGCGCCCTCCTGCGGCGAAAGCGCGGCTCCGGGCGCCGTCACGATGGCCGTCATCGCCGACGCATCCACCGCCGAGGACCCCGCCTCGGCGCCAAGGGCCAGAACCCCGGCCGCATCGCGCAGCCCGCTGCCGAAATCCGCGCGAAACACCTGCTCGGCCTCGCCCGCCCGCGCCCCTTCCGATGCGAGCCGGAACATCGCGTCCGCCCGCGGCTGGTCGCCGTACTGCGTCAGCGCCATCCCGAGCTGCGCCTGCGCCAGCGGCGTCGCGAACTCGGCCGCGCGGGTGTCGGCGTAGTAGCGCAGGTCGCCGATCGACGCCCGACTCTCGCGCGCCAGCACCATCAACGCATAGGCCAGATCTTCGCCGCCGTTCTCGAAATCACCATAGGCGTTGACCCGACTGGTCAGGTTGGCCATCGCCGCGTCGAACGCGCGGTCGGGAATCTCATGTCCCGACGCCCTTGCCCGGCTCAGGAAATCGCTCGCATAGGCGTCGAGCCAGCCGTCGCCGCCATCGACCCCCCACAGCCCGAACCCGCCGGTCGAGGTCTGGTTCGCCAGCACCCCGCGGATCGCCTCGCCGATCCGGACCTCCGCCGCACGGAGCCCCAGCGCCTGCGCCGTTTCAGCGAAATACAGCAGCGGCAGCGCTCGGCTCACTATCTGCTCGGTACACCCGAACGGATACGCCTCCAGCGCCGTCAGCAGCCCCGGCACGTCGAAATCCGCCAGCGACCCCACCGCCAGCGTCGCGTGGCCGGTCCCCGGCGCCAGCCCGTCGAACACCGCCCCGTCCAGCGTCAACGTCTCCCCTGGCGCCAGCGCTATCCGGTCCTGCCGCGCCAGCGCCGGATCGTTCGCCCGCACCGCCACCGTCAGCTCCTTGACCAGCCGTTCGCCGCCCGGCGCGACGGTCTCGACCGTCAACCGATGATCGCCCACCGCCCCGCCGGTCAGCGGCACGGAAAACCCCAGCCGCCCGCCCTCGGCGATCTCACCGGACAGCGCGACCCCACCGGCCGACAACAACCCCGGTTCGGACGCGCGCACCTGCACCGCCACCGGCCCCGCCGGCCCGAACGCATGGACCAGATCGAGCCGCATACGCGCCCTGTCGCCCGGCGCAAGAAACAGCGGCAGCGCCGCCTGCACCACCACCGGATCGCGCACCAGCACGTCCGTCACCGCCTGCCCGACGCCCTCGGCCGTCCAGGCCACCGCCATCAGCCGCACCGTCCCGTTGAAATCCGGCAACGCCACTGGCGCCGAAACCCGGCCCTCGGCGTCCGCGACCAGCATGCCGGAGAACACCGCCACCAGATCCTCGGTCGGCGGCGGCGCGCGAAACCCTGCGCCCCCGTCGCCGCCCGACCGCACCCGACCCGGAACCCCCTGCATCGCGTCGATCAGCCGCCCGTAAACGTCGCGCATCTCGACGCCCAGCCGCCGCTGGCCAAAATAATGCCCGTCCGGATCGGGCGCCTCGAACCCCGTCAGGTTGAGGATCCCCACATCGACCGCCGCGATCGTCGCATAGGCCGTCGTCCCCGGCGCCAGCCCCTCGATCCGCAGATCCGCCGGCATCACCGATCGCGGCGAAACCTCGTCCGCCACGTCGAACGCCACGTCGAGCCGCCGCGCCCCGGGATCGACCGCAGCCCAGGCCAGCCCGATCGCCCGCGCCGGATTGCGCCGCGCCGCCACGTCCATCGGCCGGATCAGCGTCGCCGTCACATAGGCGCCCGGCGCCCAGGCCTCCGTCACCGGCAGCGCGACGACCGTCTCGCCCGCCGCCGCCTCGACCGTCTGCACGGCGATCAGCCGATCGCCCAGTACCGCCACCTGAACTTGCCCGGCGTTGCGCGCCTCGATCCGCAGCCGCGCCACGTCGCCCACCGCGTAGCCCGCGCTGTCCAGCGACACCTCGATGAAGTCGGGGCTCTCGCCCCCCGGCCCCGCCGCATACCACCCCGCATCGAACCCCAGGCTCGTCGCGACGAGGCGCCCGTCCGTTGCGGCGAGCTCCAACTCGTACCGCCCCCAGTCGACCCCCGCCTCGATCCGCACTGGCGCGCCGCCGAGATCGACGGACCCGTTCGCCACCTGCGACCGCCGCGAGATCGGCTCATAGTTCCAAGCGCCCTCGACCTCGTACCACTGGAACGTCGTCTCGACCTTCGACAGCGTCCAGGCCACCGCCGCCAGAGCCTCGGGCGCCAGATCGCGCCCCACGGCGATCACGTCGAACGCCGCCGTCCCGCCTTCGTCGACCGCGTCACCGAACAGCGGTTTCACCCCGATCAGCGGCCCCTCGGGCAGAACCGACCGCGTCAGGCTGCGCTCGACCGGCCGCCCCGATCCGTCCGCCACCCGAACCGTCGCCGTCATCTGCAACGGCCGACTGACCGGACCGAGTTCGGGCAGGCTCAGCGCCGCCTCGATCCGCCCCGTCCCGTCCGTGATCAAACCGCCCGGCAGCGGCGCGTACCCCGATCGGTACGGCTCGTCCTCCAGGCCGAACAGATATCCCGCAAAGCCCGGAACATCGCGGGCCAGCGCCACCGTCACCTCACCCTCGACCGCCAATCCGGCGCCGGGCGCCCCGAACAGATAGTCCGCCCGCGCCTCGATCACCACGCCCGCCGCCGGATCGACCGGCCCCTCGGGCGCGTCCAGAACCAGATCCAGCCGCTCGGGGGTGAATTCCTCCACCAGAAAGCTGGCCGCCGCCAGCGCCGGCGCGTCCACGTCGGCATGGATCGCCAGCCGCCAGCCGCCCCGCTGCGACCCGGGATCGAGCGCTAACGCAAAAGCCCTTCCCCCGGCGCCCGCGTCCGGCAGCGTGTACCGCCCGAACTCCACCCCGTCGGGCCGCGACACGATCGCCGTCAGCGGCAGGCCAAGGATCGCCTGCCCCCGCGCGTCGCGCGCGAGGATCGTCGCGAACACCGTCTCGCCCGGCCGATACGCGCCCCGATCCGTGGTCAGGAACACGTCCACCGGCGCCGGCGCGGGCCGCCCCTCGACCCCGCGATCCGACAGGTCGAACCCCGGCTCGGTCAGGTCGAGAAACGCGAAATCCCCGTCAGCCTCCGCCGTGACGAGCGCCGCCTCCGCGCCGCCCGCCCCGCGCAACAGCCCCGGATCGAACCGCACATACCCGGCGGCGTCCGTCACCGCCCGGCCGAGCACGTCGTTGTTGCGCGCGATCAGCGACACCTCGACGCCCTCGCGCGGCGCCGCCGACCAGAGCGCGCGCAGAAACACATGGAGCCCGTCGGACCCCTTCAACGTCGAGAGCCCGAGGTCCGTCACGACGAACCACTGCGTCGCCACGCTCTCCCAGTCCTCGGCCGCGCGCCCCTCGATGCGCGCCGTCATCGCATAGAGCCCCGGCGCCAGCCCCGTCACGACGTCGCCGACGGGCAGCGCCGTCACCACGTCCCGGTTCAACTCCGGCGCGATCTCGCCCACGCCCTCCCAGACCGCTTCACCGAGCTCGTCCCCGAGGCGCCTCTCCTCGAACCCGTTCACCGCCGCGCCGAAATCGCCGTTGCGGATCACCGCGCTTACGTTGCGCCCGCCGACGCGAAACACCCGCAACGCCACGTCGGACACGTTGACCGAACTGACCGGGATCGCCGCTTCCGCGCTGCGCGGCAGCACATAGGCGCGCCCGAGGAACCGCACCGCCGGCGAGCGGTCGCGCACGTAGACCTCCTGCGCCACCGACCTCGGCAGAACCTCGCCGCCCGCGGAAGGCAGGCCCGCCCGCAGCGTGAAGGCGTAACGCGTCCCGTGGCTCAGACCCTCGATGCACAGCTGGCCGTCGCGCGCCACCACCGGAAACGGGCCGCCATCGATGCTGACGAAGTCGGCGTACTCGACCCCGGCGGACGCCAGCCCTTCGGAAAAGTTCACGCAGGCCCGGGGCGCGGCCGGCTCGAAATCCACCTGCAGATCCAGCACCCTGAACCCGTACAGCGCTTCGGCCCGCGCCACGTCCGCCGCGATCTGTGGCCCCGGCGCCAGCCGCTCGGCCAGCCGCAGCGCGTCGAGCGCGAGCCGCCCCTCGCCCTGCGCCTCCAGCGCCGCCCCGAGCGCGCGCGCAGCCTGCGCCCCGCCGCCGCGCAGATAGGCGTTGACCGCCGATGCGACCGCCGTTTCGCGCAACGCCCGGCGCGCGTCCCAGTCGTCGGGCGCGGCTTGCGTCCCGAACGCCGCCAGCGCCAGCCAGTCGCGGGCCGCGTCGCTCGAATTCACCGCGGCGCGCAGCGCCGACAGCGTCGCGAGGCCGTCCGGGTCGAGCGCGATCGGGGCCACGTCGAACCCGACCGACAACGCCGCCTCGCGCGCCGAGGCGAACGCCGGCGCCGCGAGAAAGGCCAGTTCCGCCTGCCGCGCCGCCGCCGCCGCCACGAGCCCGGCGGGCTGCGGGCCGAGCACGGCCGAGCGCGCCGCCGGGAACGGATCACGCCGCGTCGCATCGGTTTTCAGAAAGCACGACGCCGCGGCCGTGTTGAAGGTGAACGCCCCGCACTGGGCCGTCGCCAGACAGGCGTCCCGACAGATCGGCAGCGTCGTCCCATAAATCGACCGCAGGTCGCCGCCATAGAAATCGACGCCCGCCTCGACCGTCAGGCGCCGCTCCGGCAGCACGTCCTGCGCGCGCGCCATCCCGCCGAGCGCCACTGCCAACCCGATCAGCGCGCCGAGAATGCGGCCTCGTGCGATGTTCCGGCCCGGCATGTCGCGCCTCCGCTGCGAGTCTTCGCGCCGCAGCGTTTCCCTTCCCGGCCCGGACGTCAAGCGTCTCGCGCTCGGTCGAGCGCCAGCCCCCGCTCCGCCTCGACGCGCCGCAACCGCGCCTGTTCGGCGACGATGTAATCGCGCACGACGGGCGCCGCGTCGCGCGTATGGGCGAGCTGCATGTGAAAGACCTGCTGCGAGCCGGTACGAAACATCATTTCGGCGCTGATCAGATAGAATTCCCACATCCGGCAGAACCGCTCGTCGTACATGGCCGCCACCGCCGCCCGGTTGGCCTCGAACCGGTCGGCCCAATGTCGCAGCGTCGTCGCGTAGTGCACGCGCAGGAACTCGAGATCGGTCACCCACAGGCTGTTGGCCTCGACGTGCGGAAAGACCTCCGACAACGCGGGCGAATACGCGCCGGGGAAGATGTATTTTCGCAGCCACGGGCTCGCCGTGCCCGGCGGGCTCATCTTGCCGATCGAATGCAGCAGCATCAGACCGTCCGGCGCCAGCAACGCCCGGACCTTCGCGAAGAATTCGCCGTAGTGGCCGACGCCGACGTGCTCGAACATGCCGACCGAGACGATGCGATCGAACGGCCCGTCGAGCTTGCGATAGTCGAGCAGCTCGAACCGCACCCGGTCCTGCAGGCCCGCGGCTTCGGCGGCCGCGACCGACAGCGCGTGCTGCTCCCTCGACAGCGTGACGCCGAGCACCTCGACGTCCGCCACCCGCGCCAGATAGCTCGCGAGCCCCCCCCAGCCCGACCCGATGTCGAGCACGCGCAGGCCCGGCCGGAGGTCGAGCTTCGCCGCGATCAGCCGGCATTTGTTGATCTGCGCCGCTTCCAGCGTCTCGGTGTCGTCTCGGAAATAGGCGCAGGAATAGAACATCCCCGTGTCGAGAAAGAGTCTGTAAAAGCCATTGCCCAGATCGTAATGATGCGCGACGTTGGCTTCGGCCCGACCGATCGGATTGGCCTGCTGGAACCGCTTCAGGCGCCGCGACACGCCGCGCAGCACCGTCTGCGCCGGCTGCCCGCTCAGCGCGAGGCGGTTGACCGAAAAAAGCGTCAGGAACGCGCGCAGGCTCGAGTCCGGGAAGCTCATCCGCCCGTCCATGTAGGCCTCCCCGGCATGAAGCTCGGGGCCAAGGAAAAGCTTCCAGTACAGTGACGGATCGCTCAGCCGCATCCGCACCTCCGGCCCCGGCGCGCCTGCGAACACATGCGTTCCGCCCTCCGCGTCGATCACCGTCAGCGAGCCAACCTTGACGAAGCCCGCGAGCATTCTGGAGAGGGGAAACATTCGGGCTCCTGTCGCGCAAAAAACGGTCGAACCGACACAGTGACGCATCCACGCGGCCTGTCCAGTCGCGCGCGCCCCGCGGTGGGCGCGTCCCCACACCGCCCGTCTCGGCCTCGATCCGCGAAGACCGAGCGCGCCCAAATTCTCGGCAGGAATATATAATAAATTCAAATTATTACCGAGATAACACTGTGTTACATGCGCTTTGCGGACCCTCCACCCGCGCGGCCCGGCCCAACCGGCTCGGCTTGTGCCGCTCGCGCCGCCACCCTAGAATGGAGACGAACCGAGGACCCATCCGATGCTTCAGAAACGCAACACCCCCGAGACCGCACGCGCCAAACCCGCGCCCTTCGCCTGGGAGGACCCGTTCCTGCTCGACGAACAACTGACCGACGAGGAGCGGATGATCCAGGGCGCGGCGCGCGATTATTGCCAGGACAAGCTCGCCCCCCGCATTCTGATGGCCAACCGGCACGAGACCTTCGACCGCGCGATCATGACCGAAATGGGGGCGATGGGTCTGCTCGGCGCGACCCTGCCCGAAGATTTCGGCGGCGTCGGAGCATCCTACGTCGCCTACGGCCTCGTCGCCCGCGAAGTCGAGCGCGTCGACTCAGGCTACCGCTCGGCGATGTCCGTCCAGTCCTCCCTCGTCATGCATCCGATTTTCGCCTACGGCACCGACGACCAGCGGGCGCGATACCTGCCCCGCCTCGCTTCGGGCGAAATCGTCGGCTGCTTTGGCCTCACCGAACCCGACGCCGGCTCGGACCCCGGCTCGATGCTGACCCGAGCGAGACCCGTGGATGGCGGCTACAGCCTTTCGGGGTCCAAGAACTGGATCACCAATTCCCCGATCGCCGACGTCTTCGTGATCTGGGCGAAGTCCGACGCCCATGACGGCAAGATCAAGGGGTTCTTGCTGGAGCGCGGCATGAAGGGCGTCGCCGCGCCGAAGATCGAGGGCAAGTTCTCGTTGCGCGCCTCGGTCACCGGCATGATCGCGATGGACGAGGTCTTCGTGCCGGAGGAGAACCTGCTGCCCCACGCCGAGGGCCTCGCGGGGCCGTTCGGCTGTCTGAACCGCGCGCGATTCGGCATCGCCTGGGGGGTGATGGGCGCTGCGGAATTCTGCTGGCAGGCGGCCCGGCAGTATACGCTCGACAGGAAACAATTCGGGCGGCCGCTCGCGGCGACGCAGCTGATCCAGAAGAAGCTCGCCGACATGCAGACCGAGATCGCGCTGGGCCTGCAGGGGGCGCTGCGCCTCGGGCGGCTGATGGACGAGGGGCGGGCGCCGGCGGAGCTGGTCAGCCTGATGAAGCGGAACAACTGCGGCAAGGCGCTGGATATCGCCCGGGTCGCGCGGGACATGCACGGCGGGAACGGGATCTCGGACGAATACGGGGTGATCCGGCACGTGATGAACCTCGAGGCGGTGAATACCTATGAGGGCGCCCATGACGTCCACGCGCTGATCCTCGGGCGGGCGCAGACGGGGCTGCAGGCGTTCTTCTGAGCGCGTTCGGCGCGGCATAACACAGTGTTATCTGGCTAAGTCATTGAAATTAAAGAATAACCTCGTAGAGTTTTTTCGGCGGGATTGTCCAGCGCCGCGACGCGGTCGGACGTCATTCCGGATCGACTACGGCGGCGCGGGCGCAGGCGTCCGCGATCCCGAGCCGGCACGCCTTCGCGTAGAGGGGAGCGGCCGAAGCAGCGTCGGCAGGCACGCCGATGCCCTCCGCAAGATTGATCGCTAGGTAGTGACAGCCCCTCCCATCGGCCGCGTCGCACGCAGTGCGGTAGAGCCGCATCGCCTCGACCGGGTCGGGGTCCATGCCGAGGCCATTCTCGTGCAGAACGCCGAGGTTGGTGCAGCCGCCCGCGTCCCCGCCGTCGCAGCCCTGGCGGTAGAGCCGCGCCGCCTCGACCGGGTCGGGGTCCATGCCGAGGCCCTTCTCGTGCAGAACGCCGAGGTTGGTGCAGCCGCGCGCGTCCCCGCCGTCGCAGCCCTGGCGGTAAAGCCGCGCCGCATCGACCGGGAGCGGGTCAGAACCCGGCTCAAAACCAGT
>JBBRUZ010000119.1:0-10353 GCA_038247355.1 Rhodobacterales bacterium | reverse complement strand
GGTGGTCGCGCTGCGATGGCCAGCCCCCGCCAGCACCTGCTTCAACGCCCCGACCACGAGCCCCCGCGCCAGGCCAGGGTCGCGAAACCGCACCTCGGCCTTCGCGGGATGGACGTTCACATCCACTTCCTCCGCCGGACACGCGAAGTCGAGGACGGCGGCGGCGTGCCTGTCGCGCGGCAGCATATCGGCATAAGCTGCGCGCAACGCGCCCAGCAGAAGTCGATCCCGCACCGGCCGGCCGTTGACGAACAGATACTGCGCCACCGCCGCGCCGCGCGAATAGGTCGGCAGCGCCGCATAGCCGGTCAACCGGAATCCGTCGCGCCCGGCGTCGACCGGCAGAGCGTTCTCGACGAACTCCGGCCCGAGCAACGCCCGCAGCCGCGCCCGCAGCCCCGCGAACAGATCGCCGGGCGCTGCGTCGAGCCGCAATATCTCGCGCGGCGCATCGGTGTCGCCGAGATCGCGCAGCGTGAACGCGACGTCGGGCGCGGCCATCGCGAGCCGGCGCAGAACGTCGGCGATGGCGCTTGCCTCGGCGCGATCCGAGCGCAGAAATTTCAGCCGGGCGGGCGTGGCGGCGAACAGCGCCTCCAGCTCGACCAACGTTCCCCGCGCCCGTGCTGCCGGCCGCACCGGGCCGGCCTCGCCGCTTCGAACGGCGATCGTCGCGGCTTCGGCGGCCCCGTCCGCACGCGACGTCACCGTCAACCGGCCGACGGCGCCGAGCGACGACAACGCCTCGCCGCGAAATCCGAAGCTGTGGATGTTGACCAGATCGCCGCCGTCGAGCTTCGAAGTCGCGTGCCGCGCCAACGCCAGCGCCAGTTGGTCCGCCGGTATGCCGCAACCATCGTCGGAAACCCGGATCAGCCGCTTGCCGCCATCGGCATAGGCGACCTCGATCCTGCGCGCCCCGGCGTCGAGCGCGTTTTCCACCAGCTCCTTCACTGCGGAAGCGGGCCGCTCGACCACTTCTCCCGCGGCGATCCGGTTTGCGGCCGCCGCATCGAGTTGGCGGATCGGCCGAAGCTGACCCTTCACAAGCGGGTGCTCTATGGTATCGCGCTTTATATTGGGGCTCGCGGCGCTCATGCCGCAAGCAGTAGCACGTCGTCGCCTTGTCCCGCTACTGGTTAATTACCTGCAGCGAGACCTTCGGGCTTGCCCACCACGACCATCGTCAGCAGTTCGGGGCGCAACAGCCGCCGCGCCACCCGCGCCACGTCCTGCGCCGTCACCGCCTGGACGAGATCGTTGCGAATGTTGACGTAGCCAATGTCGAGCCCCGCCGTCTGCAACCCCAGCAACTGCCCGGCGATCCGCGCGTTTCCGTCGAAGCGGAGCGGATATTCGCCGGTCAGATAACGCTTGGCTTGCGTCAATTCGGCCTCGGTCACCCCCGTCTCGGACATTCGCGCCCATTCGGCCCGCACCAGACCGATGGCCTCGGCCAGCCGCGCGTTGGCGGTCGAAAACGACCCCGTGTACAGCGATCCGAAATCGCCGGGCGCGAGGTTCGTCCTGACACCGTAAGTGAGTCCGCGTACTTCGCGCATCTCCCGCATCAGACGCGAACTGAAGCCGCCGCCGCCGAGAACGTGGTCGAGAACCACGGCGGCCACGAAATCGGGGTCGCTGCGCGCTATGCCGCCATGGCCGAACGTCACCACCGATTGCGGAATGTCGAGCGCGATCACCGTCGTTTGACCGCTCATCACCGGCGAAGCGACGTCCGGCAGCGCCGGACCGCTGGCGGGGAGGGCTCCGAACAGGCGGTCGAGCACCGGGCCGAGCTCGTCGGGGCTGATCGCCCCGACCACGGCGACGCGCAACCTGTCGCGTGCGAAGGCCGCCGCATGGGCGCCGCGCAGCGCGGCGGCGTCGAGCGCGCTCACGCTCTCGATCGTCCCGTCGAGGGGGCGGCCGTACGGGTGACCCGCGAACGCCGCCGACCTGAAGGCGAGGCCCGCCACGCTGCGCGGCTCGGTTTCCGACCGGCGGATCGACGACAGCGTCCGCCTGCGGACCCGCTCGACGGCCTCCGTGTCGAACCGCGGCGACAACAGCGCCGCGCGGACCAGATCGATCGTCGCGTCGCGTTTTTCCGCCAGCATCGTTACGGACACCTTGACCTCGTCACGGCTCGCCGAAAATCCGATCCGCGCGGCGAGGTCCTCGCGCGCTTCGGCGAAACCGGTGGCGTCGAGATCGCCGGACCCCTGGTCGAGCAGGGCCGTCATCAGCCGCGCGACCCCCTCGGCCCCGGCGGGATCGAGCGCCGACCCGCCCTGAAAGCTCGCCTCGATCGTCAGGATCGGCACGGTCCGGGCCTCGTAGAGCCAGGCCGTCACCCCGCCAGGCGACGGCACGGGCGTAATCCCGATCTCGGCGCGCGCCGGTCCCGTCATCGCCAGCGCGACGGCGGTCGCCAGGGCGCGGATCATTGGCCCACCTCGCCCGATTCGGCGTCCGGAGCCGCAAGCCACCCCGTCACCGAGTTCTCCGGGCGGAACACGGATGCGGCGGCGGCGCGCACCTCCTCGCCCGTCACGGCGTCAAGCAGCTCCGGCCATTGCGCCACGTCCTCGAGCGTAAGGCCGGAGGTCAGTGCCGCGCCGATCCGGCGGGCTCGGCGGCTTTGATCGTCTAGCGCGTAGATCTCGCTCGCACGGATGCGCCCCTTGACGCGGGCGAGTTGTGCCGGGTCCGGGCCTTCGACGATGAAACGCGCGATGGTCGCGTCCATCGCCGCCTCGGCTTGCGCGAGGCTGACGCCCGGTCGCGGGGTCACGTGGACGCCGAAGGACTGCACGTCGAGCCCGGTCGCGGAATACGAGGCGCTGGCGTCGAGCGCCACGCCGTCGCCCAGCACGAGGTCCCGCGCCATGACCGACGTGGTCCCGGATCCGCCGAGCACATCCGCCAGTATCGCCAGCGCCGCAGCCGCGTGCTGATCCCCCGACAGGCGCTGGGGCGCGAGATAGCTCCGAACGACGAGCGGCTCGCGCACCCGCGCGTCGCGCATCTCGATGCGGCGGGCCGCGCGATGCGGCGGCTCCTGCGGACGCAGCCGGGGCGCCACAGCCGTCGAGGCCGGGATCGGGCCGAAATGCCTGGTCGCCAGCGCCTCGACGTCGGTGCGCTCGACATCGCCCGCGATCATCAGGACAGCGTTGTTCGGCGAATAGTGCCGGGCGTAGAACGCCATCGCCATGTCACGGTCGAATTGCGCGATCTCGTGCTCCCAGCCGATCACCGGGCGACCGTAAGGGTGATTGAGGTACAGCGCCGCCCGCCGGGCCTCGCCGAACGGGCCGCCCGGCGCGCTTTCGACGACCTGTCGGCGCTCCTCCAGCACGACGTCGCGCTCGGACAGCACGCCGGCGGCGCTCGGATCGAGATTCACCATTCGATCCGCTTCCATCGCCATCACCAATTCGAGCCGGTCGGACGCGATGCGCTGGTAGTACGCGGTGTAATCGGTCGAGGTGAAGGCGTTGTCCGAGCCGCCGTTTTCGGACACGATCCGGCTGAACTCGCCGTCCTCCAGCGTCTCCGTCGCCTTGAACATCAGATGTTCGAGGAAATGGGCGATGCCCGACTGGCCTTGCGGCTCGTCGGCCGATCCGACCCGGTACCAGATCATTTGCGTGACGACCGGCGCGCGATGATCCGCGATCACGACGACCATCAATCCGTTGTCGAGCGTGAAACTGCTGACCCCGGGTCCCACCTGGGCTGCGGCGGGCGCGTGCATCAACGGTAGCAAAACGAGGGCGGGTAGAGTGTGGCGCATCGGCAAGTGGCGGCCTCCAAACTGACACGTGTTGGAAGTATCCTTCGCGGCCTGATTTGCAAAGGATCGGCACACAGCCGTGATGCGCTATTCGGGCAGTGGCGGTGCTGCCGGCACGCGCACGCCGCGGGCGCGCAACCGGACGAACTCACCGTTCGCATCGAGCCGCATCGCTTCGTAGATCGACCAGTCCACCTGTTTGTTGGCGACCCGCTCGAGCAGTCGGCCCCGGTTCTCGCTGCGGTAGACGGCGTCCTCGGAGGCCAACGTCGCGCGAATGTTCGGATCGACCGGACCCAACCGCGCGACGAGCGTCGCGGCGCTCGCCGTCCCCGCCGCGGCCGGACGGCCGGTCAGCGCCGCCACCGCCTCGACCTCCGGTTGGAAATCGACCCGGTTGCGCGCGCCAGGAGTCGGCGATGGCAGCGCCGCCATGTCGGCGGGCATTTCGAGCGGCTAGGTCGGCAGGATCAGAAACTCGTCGGGCGTGCTCCCTACGCCCGACGACCGCAGGATGCCGGCGACGCCGCCCTCGCCGCATCCGGCGATCAGGGCCGCCACCAGTATCAACGCGGCCCCAGCCCTGGCCCGTTCAGCCCGCATATCGCGCCTCGATAGGATCGTTCGATGACCCCTCTAGCGCACTCCGCCCGGCGCGTCACGACCCCTTTCGCGCCCGTCGCGCCTTGCCCCCGCCCGCGCGCTCGCCGAGCAGGATCAACAGCGCGGCCCCACCGAAGATCGCCGCATCCGCGACGTTGAAGGCGAACGGATTGACGATTCCGCAACAGCTCATGTTGATGAAATCCGCCACGGCCCCCCACTGGAGCCGGTCCCAGACGTTGCCGAGCGCTCCGCCGATCACGCCGCCGGCCCCGATCGCAGATGCCCAGCCCCGGCCATGTCGCGCCCAGACCGCCACGCCGATCACGATGGCGAGGGCGAGGCCCGCCAACCATAACCGACCGTTGGGACCGAGATCGAACAACCCGAAGTTGACGCCCTGATTCCAGGCCATCGTCAGGTTCAGCCAGGGATCGACGACTTCGATAGTGAGCCGGTTCATCAGGTCGAGCCGCTCGACGATCCAGATCTTGCTGGCCCGATCGAGAATGAAGACGAGCGTTGCCACCATGAGAGCACGGCGCAGATTGGGCGTGACTATCAAACGCGGGCTCCGCTGGTTTGGCGTGGAGCCTAGACTGCGCCGGAGATGCGAACAAGCGCGCCCCGGATGGATCAAGGGTGGATCACAAAGCCGTGGACAGGCAACCAATCGGCGAGCGAGCGGTTATCGCGTCGAGACGATCGAACGCCCACGGCGTCCGGAGCATCACCAAAAACAAGGAATGACGATGATGAAGAGCCGTATGTTTTCCGCAGTTTCCGCGGCCGCAATTTCCTTGACGCTGTTCGCGGGGGCCGCCTCCGCACAGGACCTCGGGCTCCAGCAGTTGCAGGACACCGCCACGATGTCGCTGAGCCAGCTCGGCATCGACACCACGATGATCGACTCGCTGACGCTCGAGGAACTTACGCTAATCCAGGGCATAACGTCGGGCAGCGAAACCGACATGGTCAAGTCGGATCGCATCGGCACGGTGATGAGGGACGCCGAAGCGCGGATTGCGGCGGGCGGCGCCGTCGTTCCCACCGGAACCGTCGGCGACGTCCAGGCCTCGGACATGACATCGACCGTCGTGCTCGAGGCGAGCGTCGGCCAGGAGCTTGCGAAACTCGGGATGGAAGAGATCGTCGTCGAGAACCTGTCGGATCAGCAGCTGATGGAAATCCAGAACGTCAGCTCCGGCACGCAAAGCGAAGACGTCAAGAAGCAGCAGATCGAACTTATCCTCGCCAATTGAACCACAACGGTTTCGGGCCCGACTGAACGGCAAGGTCTTCCGCACCCAATCGGGGTCGCGGAAGACCGGACTACGCTTGAATGTCTCTAGGCGGCGGCGCGTTCTCACGTTAGACAAATGGCGTCGGGGCGTAGCGCAGCCTGGTAGCGCGACGGTTTTGGGTACCGTAGGTCGTAGGTTCGAATCCTATCGCCCCGACCAGCAGGGTGACGGCCAACAGGTTTACGCGCCGACTGATTTTCAGTCAGCAGGCGATTTAGTTGGTCTTCACGACCTGTTTGACGATCGACCGGACAAAATCGATGCATTTGCCAGCAAGTCTGCCAGCGACCTCGCCACCACGAGAGGGCTGCGGCGCGAACGTCATGCGACCACGCGACAGGTGAGGTTGATGCGACCGCCTTGGGGCAGGAGGCGGGAGCCGCCGAAGCGGATGTGGTCGATCCCGTGATAGGCGAGGCGCGCCGATCCGCCGATGACCACGACGTCGCCGGAGTCAAGAATGATCGAGGTGGTGGGATCGGAGCGGGCGAGCCCGCCCATGCGAAAGCGGGCGGAGTCGCCCAGCGAAATCGACAGGACCGGCCAGCAAAAATCGAATTCGTCGGCGTCGCGGTGCAGGCCCATGCGCGCAGCTTCGCCGTAGTAGTTGACGAGGCAGCAGTCGGGGTCGCGGTCGGGCGTGGCGAGTTCGCGCCAGAGGGCGAGGACGGCCTCAGGGATTGACGGCCAGGGGACGCCGGAGGGGTGGAGCGGCTCGTAGCGGTAGCCGCGGCGGTCGGTGATCCATCCCAAGCGCCCGGCGGAGGTCATTCGCACGCTCATCGGCTGGCCGCGAGGGGTGACGGGGGTGAAGAACGGCGCCGCGGCGGCGACGCAGCGCAGATCGGCGACGAGCGCCGCTTGGGCGGCGGGATCGAGGCGAGCCTTGTGGATCTCGAAGCCGGGGGCGGCGATCATCGGTCCCTCATGGGCGAAAAAGGCGTTTGCGCGATCCTGCGCACAGCTTGCAGGGCTTTTGGGCGGGACCTATATACCCCCGAGTTCCGGGGAAGCACGATCGCGCGCCACTCCGGACCAGGGATGCGGGACGGGGGCCGTTGCCGGACCCGTCTCGCGCAATCGCCGCTCGAAAGGATCGCTTATGACTAAAGTAATCGGGATCGACCTCGGAACCACCAATTCCTGTGTCGCCATCATGGACGGGAGCCAGACCCGGGTCATCGAAAACTCCGAAGGCGCGCGCACGACGCCTTCGATCGTGGCGTTCACCGACGAGGAACGCCTCGTCGGCCAGGCCGCCAAGCGCCAGGCCATCACCAACCCGGAAAACACGCTGTTCGCCGTCAAGCGGCTGATCGGGCGTCGTTACGACGATCCGTTGGTCGCCAAGGACAAGGACATGGTGTCCTACAAGATCGCCCCCGGCGCCAACGGCGACGCCTGGGTCGAGGTGAAGGGGGAGAAGTATTCGCCGTCACAGATTTCGGCGTTCATCCTGCAGAAGATGAAGGAAACGGCCGAAGGCTATCTCGGCGAGAAAGTGACGCAGGCCGTCATCACCGTGCCCGCATATTTCAATGATGCGCAGCGGCAGGCGACCAAGGACGCCGGCAAGATTGCCGGGCTCGAAGTGCTCCGCATCATCAACGAGCCGACGGCGGCGGCGCTGGCCTACGGGCTCGACAAGTCCGGAACCAAGACGATCGCCGTCTATGACCTTGGCGGCGGCACGTTCGACATATCGATTCTCGAGATCGACGACGGCCTGTTCGAAGTGAAGTCGACCAACGGCGACACGTTCCTCGGCGGCGAAGACTTCGACATGCGGATCGTCGAGTATCTCGCGGGCGAGTTCAAGAAGGACAGCGGCGTCGATCTGACCAAGGACAAGATGGCGCTGCAGCGGCTCAAGGAAGCCGCCGAGAAAGCCAAGATCGAGCTGTCGAGCGCGTCCCAGACCGAGATCAACCAGCCGTTCATCTCGATGGACCCGAAGACGCACCAGCCGCTGCATCTGGTGCTGAAGCTGACGCGGGCCAAGCTCGAAAGCCTTGTCGCGGACCTGATCGCGCGGTCGATGAAGCCCTGTGCCGCGGCCCTGAAGGACGCGGGTCTCGCCAAGGGCGACATCGACGAGGTGGTTCTGGTTGGCGGCATGACGCGGATGCCGAAGGTCATCGAGGAAGTGACGAAGTTCTTCGGCAAGGAGCCGCACAAGGGCGTCAACCCGGACGAGGTCGTGGCGATGGGCGCGGCGATCCAGGCCGGCGTGTTGCAGGGCGACGTCAAGGATGTGGTGCTGCTCGATGTGACGCCGCTGAGCCTCGGCATCGAGACGCTGGGCGGGGTGTTCACCCGACTTATTGATCGGAATACGACTATTCCGACGAAGAAGAGCCAGATTTTCTCGACCGCCGAGGATAACCAGAATGCGGTGACGATCCGGGTGTTCCAGGGCGAGCGCGAGATGGCGGCGGACAACAAGATCCTCGGCCAATTCAATCTCGAACAGATCCCGCCGGCGCCGCGCGGCGTGCCGCAGATCGAGGTGACCTTCGACATCGACGCCAACGGCATCGTCGCCGTCAGCGCCAAGGACAAGGGCACCCACAAGGAGCACAAGATCACCATCCAGGCTTCGGGCGGCCTGTCGGACTCCGATATCGAGAAGATGGTGCGCGAGGCGGAAGAGAACGCCGAAGCCGACAAGGAACGGCGCGAACTGGTCGAGGCGAAGAACCTCGGCGAAAGCCTGATCCACTCGACCGAGAAATCGGTGGCGGAGCACGGCGACAAGGTCGATCCGACCACCATCGAGGTGATCGAACTGTCCATCAAGACGCTGAAGGAGGCGATGGAGGGCGAAAACGCCGAAAAGGTCCGCGCCCGCGCCCAGGACCTGACCGAAGCGGCGATGAAGCTCGGCGAGGCGATCTACAAGGCGCAGGCCGAGGAGAGCGCCAAGACTGCGAGCGGATCGACAGGCGAACCCGAGGATGACATCGTGGACGCCGATTTCGAGGATCTCGGCGGCGGCGACAAGAAGTCCTGATATACTGTGGACCGGCAGGATGGCTCGCCCCTCGACCTGGGCGGGCCGTTTTGCCGTTTGACGGTATGGCGTTTGAAGGAACACCTCCCGCATGGCCAAGCGTGATTACTACGACCTGCTCGGCGTCGAAAAGGGCGCGACGGAAGCCGACATAAAGAAGGCCTTTCGCAAGAAGGCGATGGATCTGCATCCCGACCGCAACCAGACCAATCCGCAGGCCGAGACCCAGTTCAAGGAAGTGAACGAGGCCTACGAGATCCTGAAGGATCCGCAGAAAAAGGCCGCGTACGACCGGTTCGGTCACGCCGCCTTCGAGAACGGTGGCGGACCGGGGTTCCGGCCGGGTCAGGGCGGCAACGCCGATTTCGCGAGCGCCTTCTCGGACGTGTTCGACGATCTGTTCGGGGATTTCATGGGCGGCGCCGGCCAGGCGCGCGCGCGGGGCCAGCGCGCGTCGCGCGGTTCCGATCTGCGGTACAACCTGCGCATGTCGCTCGAAGAGGCATATCGCGGCAAGCAGGCGTCGGTCACGGTGCCGACGTCGGTCGCCTGCGACGTCTGCAACGGCACCGGCGCCGAGGGCGGGGGCGAGCCGAGCACCTGTCCGACCTGCTCGGGGATCGGCAAGGTACGCGCCCAGCAGGGGTTCTTCACAGTCGAGCGGACGTGTCCGACCTGCTCGGGGCGCGGCCAGATCGTCAAGAACCCGTGCAAGTCCTGCGCCGGGGCCGGTCGGCTGCGCAAGGATCGGACGCTCAACGTGAACATTCCGGCCGGCGTCGAGACCGGCACGCGCATCCGGCTCGCCGGCGAGGGCGAGGCAGGACTGCGTGGCGGGCCTGCGGGTGACCTCTACATCTTCATAGAGGTGACCGCGCATCCGATCTTCGAGCGCGACAACCAGAACCTCTATTGCCGGATCCCGGTGTCGATGACGACTGCGGCGATCGGCGGCGAGATCGAGGCCCCGACGCTCGACGGCGGCCGCACCCGTGTCAAGGTGCCCGCCGGAGTACAGACCGGCAAGCAGTTGCGGCTGCGCGGCAAGGGGATGCCCCCGCTGCGGGGCGCCGGAGCCGGCGATCTGTATATCGAGCTTGCGGTCGAGACGCCGGTGAACCTGAGTTCGCGCCAGCGGGAGTTGCTTGAGGAGTTCGAGAACGCGGGGAAGGACAACAATCCCGAGACGCAGGATTTCTTCTCGCGCGTGAAGGGTTTCTGGGAAGGCATGAAGGGGTGACGGTACGCGAAGCGGCCTTCGGCGCCGGGGTCCCCTAGCCCGCGGCGGCGGCGTCGCCGGCTTCGAGCCTGTGGTGGCTTTAGAGGTGGCTCGGGAAAATCTGAACAGGTGCGCTGAGTGGTGGAGCCGCTCGAAATCGGCAAGAAGATTGCTGAGAAACGAGGAGCGACCATGACGAAACGACCGCGCCGGTACCACGGTCCGGCATTCAAGGTATGAGGAGGATCAGCGGGCGCGCTCGGCAAGGCCGGGCTGCCGGCGAGCGCAAGAAGATGATCGACAGGTCCCATGTACTGCCGCTCACCGGGCAGGGATCGGCGCTCGGGATCAGCCGGGGCAGCGTCTACTATCTGGCGCGACCGACCTCGGACGCCGGCCTCGCGTTGATGCG
>JBBRUZ010000118.1:0-10393 GCA_038247355.1 Rhodobacterales bacterium | reverse complement strand
TTTCGCGCCGATCTCGCCGCGATGCGCCACGAAACCCAATACACAAGGCTCTACCGCTCATGAAATCCCCCAACGGCCCGCTCCGCGTCGGCATCGGCGGCCCGGTAGGCGCCGGCAAGACCGCGCTGATGGACCAGCTTTGCAAGCGGATGCGCGACACGTATTCGATCGCCGCCATCACCAACGACATCTACACCCGCGAGGACGCCGAATTCCTGATGCGTTCCCAAGCGCTGCCGCTCGACCGCATCATCGGCGTCGAGACCGGCGGCTGCCCGCATACCGCCATCCGCGAGGACGCCAGCATCAACCTCGCCGCCGTGGACGAGATGGTCAAACGCCACCCCGACCTCGACCTCATCCTGATCGAGAGCGGCGGCGACAACCTCTCGGCCACGTTCTCGCCCGAACTTGCCGACATCACGCTTTACGTCATCGACGTCAGCGCCGGCGACAAGATCCCCCGCAAGGGCGGCCCCGGCGTCACCCGTTCGGATCTCCTCATCATCAACAAGATCGACCTCGCCCCCCATGTCGGCGCCAGCCTCGACGTCATGGACCGCGACAGCCGCCGGATGCGCGGCGAGCGCCCGTTCCAGTTCGCCCAGATCCGCGACGGCGTCGGCGTGCCGGAGGTAATCGCTTTCATCGAAACGGCGGGCGGCCTGACCCCTATGCCCGAGGCCGCAGGCGGCCTGAACCCTAAGCCCGAGGCCGCCGGCGGCCTGAACCCTATGCCCGAGGCCGCAGGCGGCCTGAACCCTATGCCCGAGGCCGCAGGCGGCCTGAACCCTATGCCCGAGGCCGCCGGCGGCCTGAACCCTATGCCCGAGGCCGCAGGCGGACGCACCGCGTGATCACGCCGCCCCTCGCCGAACCCGCCCCCCGCGCGACCTCTGCACCGACTGCGGCGTCTCGCGCATGGACGCCCCCAGGGCCTGCGGCCGCGCCTGCCAGTTCATCGCCCCCGATTACCCCCGGCTCGAAGCGCAGGTCCACGGCCGCCCCCGCGATCCCGCCCGCCCCGACGAGACATGGTTCGGCCCCTTCCTCGCCATGCACCGCGCCGAACTGGTCGCCCCGCGTCCCGGCGCGCAATGGACCGGCATCACCACCCGCCTCGCCGAACGCCTGCTCGAAACCGGCGCCGTCGACGCCATCCTCACGATGGCCCCCGACCCGACCGACAAATGGCGCCCCGTCCCCGTCCTCGTCACCGACCCCGCCGACCTCGCCAAATGCCGCGGCATGCGCATGGGCTACGCGCCGCTGCTTGCACTACTGGAACCCGCCCGCGCCCAAGGCTATCGGCGCCTCGCGATCATCGGCATCCCCTGCCAGGTCTACGCGCTGCGCGCCCTGGAGGCCGAGCTTGGGCTGGAACTGACCGTCATCGGCACCCCCTGCTCGGACAACACCACCACCGAAGCCTTCCACACATTCCTGAACCTGCTCGACGCGCACCCCGACACCATCACCTACCTCGAATTCCGCGCCGACTTCCGCGTCGAAATCCGATACGCCGACAGCAAAACCCGCCTCATCTTCTTCCTCAAGCTCCCGATCTCCAAACTCCCGCCCGACTTCTTCCCCCTCACGTGCCGCACCTGCGTCGACTACACCAACACGCTCGCCGACATCACCGTCGGCTACTTGGGCGGCACGGGCGCGCAGTGGCTGCTCGTCCGCAACGCCCGCGGCGCCGAAATCCTGAAGCTTCTGGACGGCGAAATCCGCCTCACCACCCCCGCCGACAAAGGCAAACGCAAAGGCGCCGCCGGCGGCCTCCCCCTCCGCGCGATGCCGAACCGGCTCCGCCCCCTCGTCGGCTGGCTGATGCCCCGCATCGGCCCCAAGGGCCTCGAATTCGCCCGCGCCCGCGTCGAGATGAAAGCCGTCGAGACCATCCTCCACCTCCGCCGCGCCCATCCCCGCCGCCTCAAGAACATGGTCCCCCCCACGTCTGGCGCCTGACCGCCCCCTACGGCCTGACCCCGAAGGACGACGAAAACCCGCCGCCCAGGTAGTGACCAGCGTTGCGCTGCTTGTTTGCTTGCAACTCAGTTGATCTGCGTCGGACGGCGTTGTCCGTCTCTTACTCAGGATATCTTGTGCGTACCCGGGCAGTTTCCTTCGAACATCTCAATAAGAAGCTCCTTTTTCCAAACTATACCCAGTTGTATTTGAACTTAATTGCCGTATCTCTCAGAATATACGCCTAGAAATTTTGTGACTCCAAAATCAATACCGCCGTCTGCAGTTCTGCCGAGACCGTATCCGCTATATAAATACACCGGACTTCCAGACATTCCCTCTCGTGTCACGGCGTCTATCAAATAAACTGGTAGTAAATCTACCCTGGCTATCATTGGCTTAGCTGCGAGTGTTCCCCGTTTCCAGATCGGCCAATTCCCCTGAGCAACCAGACCTCCCGGAAACCTAACAATGATGACCTCCATGCCTATCTCCAAGATAGCATCGTGTTCCAGACTACTTCCTATTGAATAATATATTTGTCCTTCTGACGGCTCATGTATTGGAATACAAGAGATATCATAAACAGCCCCTTTTGGGTGCTGTATCCATCTTGTGTTACTATCTTCATCATCAAGCATAAATTCAAATGTATGATCGCCGTATTTTGGTTGTCTTTGCAAAGTGACACGAATTTTGTTTGGTACTGCTAGTTCTCTGTGCAGGCATTCCCCTGTCTGTGAGTTGCGACCAGAAAAATATGCCAATTGGAAACAAGGTAATTTTGCGAGTTATGCCAATATATAAATGAAGTAGCTGGCCCGAGAAATTTAATATTGAAATGCATCTCGATTGGGAGAGATACCGCAAAAAACGGGTGAGTAATCAATTGCACCATAAAAGTCGTCTTTCTTCATTTGTTCGGATTGTAGGCCTCGCACTTGACCAATGCATACGTCATGGCGCTGTTGTCGGGGATCGGAACGGTAATCAATGGGTCTTGCCCGGCGAACCCCCACGTCAGAGCCTTGCCGTAGGCGAGGGCGTCGAGCAACGCGCCTTGCCATTCACCCACCATCCCCTCGTAAGGCGCAACTCCCGCGTCGACGGTGCCCGACGCCAGCGGTTCGCCATCGACCCGGACCTCGAACTGATCCCCCTTGCGATGGCCATGTGTCGCCCCGGTGCCTAGCTCGTGCCCGTAAATCGTCTTGATGGTGAATGGAACGAGCTTGGGGGTCACCTTCGTGAAGGTGATCGCTCCCTTCTCTGTACCGTTCGAGAGCCTGATCGCGCACCCGCCGCCTTGGCCTTCGGCATAGATATGGCTGACAAAGCTCGCTTCGTGGGTGTAAAAATCCTTCCGCTTGACCTCTTGCGCAGTCGCACCGGCACCAAGCATCACGGCTCCGGCGGTGATGCAGACCTTCAAGTCCATCTTCTTACTTTGACGACGCCAGCAATAGTCCCTACCATATCCTCGGCTCGCAAAGAAGGCCTTTCATGGCACTCTGATGGCCTTGTAGGACTTCGGCGTCGCAAATAAGACTGTAAATGTCGACACGTCGAAGACGCCGCTTTAATGACTGTTTCGAGCCGGAGCCATCTACAGCTATTGGCGTCTGCCCTCATTCGGCGGATCAAAACCGCTCCGCCGCAAACCGCAGTATTAGATATATTTGATCAAGAATAGCTTCAATTCTGTTAACTTTTTTTGCGTTTACTTTTCAAAACAATGCGTTGAAATTTTTCCACGTGCGGACAAACCCGATTTCCCCTCCCCAAGGCACCGAAATCGGCACCGGCCACCCCCACGCGACGACCGCGGGCACCCCCGCTCAAGCCCCCCGCGCCGCCGGAATGATCGTCTCCGCCACCAGCGCGTGCAGGTCCCCGGTGTGCCCCTCGGACCGTGCCGGCTGGTCGGGATCGGAGGTGATCGCCACCGTCACACCCGCCCCCGGGATCACGTAGATCATCTGCCCGCCATACCCCCGCGCATAGGCCAGCGCCTCGCCGCCCATCTCGGCGAGAAACCACCCGTACCCGTACTGATGCCCCGAGAACGGCGAGCGCGTCCGCGGCGCCCAGGACGCGTCGATCCAGTCCCGCGACACCACCGGCCCGCCCCCGCCGCGGATCGCCTCGCCGAAGGCGAGCATTCCGCGCGGCGTCATCGCCATGTTGTTGCCGCCCATGTAGACGCCCTGCGGATCGCGCGTCCACGGCGGGATCTCCACGCCCAGCGGCCGCCCCAGCCACGCGCGGGCCACCTCGAGCAGGCTCGCCGCCGCAGCCCGCGTCAGCACCGCGGCCAGCAGGTGATAATCCCCGGTCGAATACCCGAACCGCGTCCCCGGCGGCGCCACCATCGGCTGGCCCAGCACATATCCCACCCAGTCGCCGCTATTCACCCAGGCGCCATAGTTCGCGCCCGACGTCCGCTCAAACCCCGAGCGCATCGTCAGCAGATCCTCGACCGTGATCGCCTCCGCCGCCGGGTCCATCCCCCTCGGCGCCCGCAGATACCGCATCACCGGCGCATCGACCCCCGGCAATACGCCGCGATCGATGGCGGCCCCCGTCAGCGTCGCCACCAGCGTCTTTGACACCGACTTCAGATTGGCCGCCCGGTCGAGCCCCGGCCCGCGAAACGCCTCGGCCAGCACCACCTCGCCATCCACCGCAACGACGATCGCGTGCAACTGCGCCAGCCCCCGCGCCCGATCCCGCGCGGCGTCAAACCCCTGCGCGCGCGCCCGTCGCGGCGCGGCGACGCTCGCGGCGGCGAGGCCGACAGTAAAATCCCGGCGCGTGATCGACATGTTCGCCCTCCGGTTCTCGCCCGAATGTCGGGGCGCCGGCGCGCGGAGGCAAATCACGCCCGCGTCAGCTCACCGCGCGGCCCGGTGCGCCAGCATGGACCCACGCTGGCCGATGCGAAACATGCGGTCGGCCCCGCCCGACACGCCTAGCATCGCCAGTCCGGCCAGAGCGCCGAGAACGGAAATCCGGGCGCCGTCGAACGGCGGAACCCACACAGCCCACACCTCGCCGGCGCGACGCTTCCGTCACCCCCGCATCCGCGCGCCGTCCGGATCGAACGGCGGTTCGGGCAGGATCCGCGCCGCCCGCCGCCGCCCGAGGATCTCCACCTCGAACGCCCCGTCCCCGACCTCCACGGCCAGCGCGCCCGGCACGTAGCCTTGCGCAAGCGACATCCGGACGTGGTGCCCATAACCGCCCGAGGTCACCCAGCCGACCACCCGCCAGTCGCCGTCGCGCCGCGCATCCACGGCCGGGATCGCGACGCCGCCCGCATCGAACCGGGGCGCGCCGATCCCATGCGCTTCGGCGACCGCGCTCGGGCCGGTCCCGCGCGCCCAGATCGGCTCGTCGCCCATCACGTCGGCGTCCTCGGTGTCGATCGCCAGCGTCACCCGGCGCAGGCGCGGCCCCTCAGCCGCCTCGCGCGCCGCCGCCTCGCGCCCGATGAAGGCGGGCTTGCCGAGCTTCACGAACCGCTCCATGCCGCCCTCGATGGGCCCGTAGATCGGCCGGAGTTCGGCGAACCACGTCGGAAAGCTCTTCTCCAGCCGCATCGACAGCAGCGCACGCATCCCGAAGTCGGCGATGTCCTCCGCTTCGCCCGCCGCCTTGACCGCCAGATAGAGCGACCGCAGATACGCGGGCTCGACCCAGATCTCATAGCCGAGATCGCCGGTGTAGCTGATCCGGTTGACCATCGCCGGACAGCCCGCCACCTCCATCTCCCGGAAGTCCATGAACCGGAACGCCGCGTTCGAGACGTCCGCATCGACGAGCCGGCTCAGCACCGCGCGCGACTGCGGCCCCGCGAGCCCCAGCCCCATCAACCGCATCCCCAGCCGTTCGACGCGCACCGACCCGTCCGCGGACAGATGCCGCTCGAACCAGCGCATGTGATGGATCTGCGCCGCCGACGAGCCCCAGATCAGGAACCGATCCTCGGCCGCCTTCGCGACGGTGAAATCCCCGATCAGCTTGCCGGCGTCGTTCAGCATCGGCGCAAGCGCCAGCCGCCCGACCCGCGGCATGACGTTGGCGAGCATGTGGTTCAGCCAGTCCTCCGCACCCGGCCCCGTCACCTCGTACTTGGCGAAATTCGCGATCTCGGTCACGCCGACCCGCTCCCGCGTCGCGCGAACCTCCTCGCCCACCTGACTGAAATCATTGGAGCGGTGAAACGACACCACGTCCCAGGGCTCGCTCGTCCACGGCGCGAACCACAGCGGCGTCTCCAACCCCCAGGTCACGCCCATCACCGCGTTGTTGTCGCGCGTCATGATGTCATAGAGCGGCGTCGTCTGCGCCGGTCGCGCCGCCGTCAGCTCCTCGTTCGGGAACCGGATCGAGAACCGCCGCGAATAGTTCTCCCGCACCTTCGCGTTGGTATGGCGCAGGCTCGTCCACTCTCCGAACCGCGCGACGTCCATCCCGAACACGTCATGCCCGGGATCGCCGTCCACCATCCAGTTCGCCAGCACCAGCCCGACGCCGCCGCCTTGCGAAAACCCCGCCATCACCGCGCAGGCGCTCCAGAAGTTCGTCAGCCCCTGCACCGGCCCGACCAGCGGGTTGCCGTCCGGCGCGAACGTGAACGGGCCGTTGATCACCTGCTTGATCCCGACGTTCTCCAGCGCCGGGAAATGCCGGAACCCCACTTCGAGCGACGGGGCGATCCGGTCCAGATCGGGCTGGAGCAACTCATGCCCGAACTCCCACGGCGTGCTCAGCTCGGACCACGGCTTGCACGCCTTCTCGTAAGTCCCGAGCAGGACGCCGTCCCGCTCCTGCCGCGTGTAGATCTCGCCCGGCAGGTCGAGCACGCCCACCATCTCGCGCCCCGTCGCCGCGTTGAACGCCGCGACCTCCGGCATCGCCTCGGTCAGCAGATACATGTGCTCCATCGCGAGCAGCGGCAGCTCGACGCCCACCAACCTCCCGACCTCGCGCGCCCACAGCCCGCCCGCGTTCACCACATGCTCGGCGCGCACCGTCCCGTGCTCGGTGACGACGTTCCACGTGCCGTCCGGGTCCTGCGTCAGCTCGACCACCCGGTTGCGCAACACGATCGTCGCCCCCAGCTTCTGCGCCGCCTTGGCGTAGGCGTGCGTCGTCCCCGACGGATCGAGATGGCCCTCCACCGGGTCCCACAGCGCGCCGACGAAATGGCTCGGGTCCATCAACGGAAACATCGCCGCCGCCTCGCTCGGCGTGATGATCTCGGTGTCCATCCCGAGGCACCGGCATTTCGCATGCGTCAGCCGCAGGAAATCCATCCGCGTCTCGTCGCCGGCCAGCATCACGCCCCCGGTCAGGTGCAGCGAACACGACTGCCCCGACAGCGCCTCCAGCTCCTGGTACAGCCCCACGGTGTACGCCTGCAGCCGCGCCACGTTCGGATCGCCGTTCAGCGTGTGAAACCCGCCCGCCGCGTGCCAGCTCGAGCCGCTCGTAAGCTCCGAGCGCTCGATCAGCATAACGTCCGTCCAGCCGGCCTTCGCCAGATGATAGAGCACCGAACAGCCCACCACGCCGCCGCCGATCACCACAACCCGCGCCTCGGTCTTCATGCCCTCTCCTCAGTCGATCAGCGCGGCCACCAGCTCCGACTCCGCGTCCGCCATCGGCGCGATCACATCGAAATGATGCCGCCCCGGCGCGATCACAAGCGACGTCTCGGCCCGCAATCCTGCCCAGACGTTCGCGAGCAGCGCCGCCTGCCGCCCGAACTCCGGCAGCTCGGCGCCCCCGACCCATGCCTGCACGCGCACGCCCTCGCGCGGGACCAGCAGCGCCGGGCTCTCCGCCTCGGCCTCCGCCGCGTCAAGCCGCAGCACGGCGTTCAGCGCCAGCCGCAGGAACGGCCGCAGGTCGTGGACGCCGCTGATCGACACCACCCGCAAAATCCGCGCCGCGACCCGCTCGGGCAACGCCGCGTCCGCGCAGACCAGCCGCGCCGCCAGATGCCCGCCCGCCGAATGCCCGGCGACCACGATCGGCCCGGGCAAAGCCGCCGCCGTCTGGATCACCGCCTCGGTCACCGACCGCGACATCGCCCCGATCCGCGCGCCCGGCGCCAGCGGATACCCGGGCATCGCCACCGCCCAGCCGCGCCCCAGCGGCCCCGCCGCGAGATGCGCGAACAGATCGGGCTCGAACCGCCGCCAGTAGCCGCCGTGCACGAAGATCACCACGCCCAGCGCCTTGCCCTCGGGCAGGAACACGTCGACCCGCTCGCGCGGATGCCGCCCGTACGGCAGCCCCGTGCGGCGCCGATCCGCGGGCAGCCCCGCCCGGAACGCCGCCGCCGCCGCCGCCCAGCGCGCGGGGTACGCGGCGCCGTCCACGACATGCGCCATGTTGTCATAGGCGGCGTCCCAGTCGGCGATCATCCCGCGCTCAGAACGCCCGGAACGTGATCGTCGTCAGCGAGCGCTCGACGTGCGGAATATCGCGCAGCCGCTCGTTGACGAACCGCCCGACGTCCTCGCCCTCGGGCACATAGACCTTCGCCAGCAGGTCCCAGTCCCCCGAGGTCGAGTACAACTCCGATGCGAACTCGCGATCATAGATCGCGTCCGCCGCCTCGTAGGTCCGCCCCGGCCTGCACCGCAACTGGATGAACACGCAGATCATCGGCTCTCTCCCCGAGGCCGACACTGCCGCCAGGCGGCGTCCGATGCAAGCCGCGTCTGCGTGCCGCGTTCCGCGCCGCAGCCACTTCGCGCAGGCCGCCGCGCTCCGTGAATGGACGCCTGAATAATGGCCATCGGAGCCGTGCCCTTCGGTCATTCCGTGTCCGGCTGATCGCTTCGGGCGATTGTCTGATCGACGCGGCGCCAGTCGAGATGCATCCGCCCGATTTGACCCGTGGCCAATCGGGCCGCGCCTGCCCGCATCGCGCCGGAGGCACGCCTACGGCGTGACGGGCAGGCGCGTTTCCGCGCCAGCCGGGCAGGCGCGCCCCGATCGCCCTCTCCGGAGATAAGCCGGCGCCCCGCGCCCTCCGCTTGCGCTGCGGTCGACTGCCCGGGCCGAGCGTCCACTGGACGCTCGCCTTGTCCGGTCCGGGGCACGCCGCACGGCCCATCTCGCAACAAC
This sequence comes from Rhodobacterales bacterium, assembly GCA_038247355.1. Taxonomy (GTDB): domain Bacteria; phylum Pseudomonadota; class Alphaproteobacteria; order Rhodobacterales; family Rhodobacteraceae; genus Amaricoccus. Next base: position 1,273 of record JBBRUZ010000118.1, on the reverse strand, counting down.
GTTCGGGAGGCGTTCACGCGCAAGCCGCATGAGGGCGCAGCCCCCTCCACCCCCCACTCCGGCAACACCCCCCAAACCCGTGCTAAAGCACCCGCCAACCCCGGAGGCCCGATGCCCGATCCCGATCCCGATCCCGTCCCCACCCCCGTCCACCTGATCCCGACGCCCGAGATCGACGCCGACGCCCTCACCCGCGACCGCACCGCCATCGACGCGGAGGCCATGGCCGAGCTGCAAGCCTCGATCCTCGCGAACGGCCTTCGCCAGCCGGTCGAGCTCTACGCGTTCGAGGACCCCGCCCCGTCGCGCACCGGCCCCACCCAGCTCTACGGCCTGATTTCCGGCCACCGCCGCCTGCTCGCCGTCCGCGCGCTGCACGCCCTCACCGGCGCCAACCGCTTCGCCGCGATCCCCGCGTTCCTCCGCGAGCCCGCCAGCATCGAGGCGGCGCTGCTCGCGATGGTCGAGGAAAACGAGATCCGCGCCGAGATCTCCGCCTGGGAACGGGGCCGGGTCGCCGTCACCGCCCGCGACAGGGGCACGTTCGCGACGATCGAGGAAGCGGTGGAAAAACTCTTCCCCGCCGCCAGCCGGCAAAAGCGCGCCCGCCTGCGCCAGTTCGCGACCGTCGTTGAGGAGTTCGACGGCCTGCTCGCCGCACCCGAAAAGCTGGGCGTCCGCAACACGCTGCGCCTCGCCAACGCGTGCCGCCTCGGGTACGCCGATCTGATCCGCGCCGCGCTCGCCGCCGCCGGACAGGGCGACCGCGCCGCGCAATGGGACCTGGTCGAGCCGATCCTGCGCGAGGCCGACGACCCGAACCTCAACGACCCTTCCGCGCCCCCCGGCCGCCCGAGGCGCGTCTCCACCCCCCGCCACGCGCTGACGATCCGCCGCGAGCGCACCCGCCACGGCTACAACCTGCACTTCACCGGCCGCGGCGCCACCAGCCTGCTGATGGACGCCGTCTTCGACGAGATCGACCGCATCTTCGCGCCGTGCTGACCGGCTCGCGGCTGCGAAAGTGTTGGCGCGAAATGCCTTCAGATGGCAGAAAGTAGATAGCACGGGTCAAGCATTGACCGTTAGCCTGCCCGTCGCGAGTTTCCGAAGGGACCGCAGTGGACATTGGCGCATACGAACAGGGAAAAAGGGTTGAGTGGCCTGCCCCCATTTGGTGGCCCGGTTCAAATCTAATGCATGGTGGGCTTGGCGGCTATGGTTGATGGGCGCTGCTCGGCCGGCCAAAGCAGGGCGTGCGGTGCTGGCTGTT
>JBBRUZ010000117.1:0-10571 GCA_038247355.1 Rhodobacterales bacterium | reverse complement strand
CGCCGGGATCGACGACGTAATCGTTCCGGACCTTCAGGATCGCGTTCTCCAGCGCGCGCTCGGCCGTGTCCCAGACCTCGTCGGAACCCACCCGCACATCGGGCCGCGTCGAAAGCTTGATGTCGAAACTCGCAAAGCCCGCGTCGCGGTAAACCCCCGCCAGCAGCTCGATGAACGCGGCGCACTCGCCCTCGATCTGATCCTCGGTGCAGAAGATGTGCGCATCGTCCTGGGTGAACCCCCGCACGCGCATCAGCCCGTGCATCGATCCCGAGGACTCGTAGCGATGGCACGCCCCGAACTCCGCCAGCCGCAGCGGCAGGTCCCTGTAAGACTTTAACCCCTGATTATAAACCTGCACGTGGCACGGACAGTTCATCGGCTTCAACGCGTTGATGCGCTTTTCCTTGGCGTGCTCCTCGTCCACTTCGACGATGAACATGTTCTCGTGATACGCCTCCCAGTGGCCGCTCGCCTCCCACAGCTTGCGGTCCACGACCTGCGGCGTGCGGATCTCGCGGTAGCCCGCCGCGCCCAGCCGCCGACGCATGTAATCCTCGAGCGTCCGGTACAGCGTCCAGCCGTTGGGATGCCAGAACACCATCCCCGGCGCCTCCTCCTGCAGATGGAACAGCTCCATCTCCCGCCCGAGCTTGCGATGGTCGCGCTTGAGCGCCTCCTCGACCTGGCGGAGATGCGCGTCCAGCTCCTGACGCGACCGGAACGCCACGCCGTAGATCCGCTGAAGCATCTTGTTCCGGCTGTCCCCGCGCCAATAGGCGCCGGCCACCGACATCAGCTTGAACGCATCGGGCGGAACCTGCCCCGTGTGGACCAGATGCGGCCCCCGGCACAAGTCCTGCCACGGCCCGTGCCAATACATCCGGATCGGCTGATCGTCCGGGATGGCCTCGACCAACTCGACCTTGAACGGCTCGCCCGCGGCCTCGTAATGCGCGATCGCCCGCGGCCGATCCCAGATCTCGAAACGCACCGGATCGCGGGCAGCGATGACCTCGCGCATCCGCGCCTCGATGCGCCCCAGATCGTCCGGCGTGAACGGCTCGTCCCGGTCGAAATCGTAATACCAGCCGTTCTCGATCACCGGACCGATCGTGACCTTCACCTCCGGCCACAGATCCTGCACCGCGCGGGCCATTATATGCGCGCAATCGTGCCGGATCAGCCCCAGCGCCTGCGCCTCGTCCTTCCCGGTATGGATCGCTATGGCCGCATCCGCAGTGATCGGCTCGCTGAGATCGCTCAGCCTGCCGTCGATCGAACAGGCGATGGCCACTTTCGCCAGCGACTTCGAGATATCGGCGGCGATCTCGGCGCCGGTCACGCCGATCGGATAGCGCCGCGCCGCTCCGTCGGGGAGCCTGACCGTCACCTCCCGCACGTCCGAGGCCGCTTGCGTCATCATCGCGCTCCTATGGGTTTGACGCCTACGGAGCGCCCGGGTCGCAGGGAAACCCGCGCTTAAGACCGGGCCGCCCTGTCTGTCAAGCCATTCGCACAACACGGCGCAGTCTCGCGAAAACGCGAAGCATTCGGTCTCGAACGCTATTCTCAAGACGCGGAACACAGGTTACGGTCGCCAGAACACAGAACTTGCACCCCGGGGTTCACCCAGGTCGAACAGGGAGACTGATATGGACCGTCGCAATTTCCTGACAGCCGCCGGCGTCGCCGCGGCCGGGGCCGCCCTGACCGCACCTGCGATCGCGCAAACCGCGCCAGAGATCAAATGGCGCATGACCTCCAGCTTTCCAGTGGCGCTCGACACGATCTACGGCGGCGGCACGACGCTGGCGAAATACGTCTCCGAGTTGACCGACGGAAAGTTCCAGATCCAAGTGTTCGCCGCGGGCGAGATCGTGCCCGCACTCGAGGCCGCCAGCGCCGTCTCCGACGGCAGCGTCGAGATGGCCCACACCGTCTCCTACTACTTCTGGGGCAAGGACCCGACCTATTCAATCGGCAGCGGCCTGCCCTTTGGCCTGAACGCCCGCCAGCAAAACGCCTGGCTCTATCACGGCGGCGGCAACGACCTGATGAACGAGTTCTACGCCACCCAGAACCTCGTCGGATTTCCCAGCGGCAACACCGGTTGCCAGATGGGGGGCTTCTTCCGCCGCGAGATCAAGACCGTCGCCGACATGAAGGATCTGAAGATGCGCGTCGGCGGCTTCGCCGGCACCGTCATGACCAAGCTCGGCGTCGTGCCGACCCAGATCGCGGGCGGCGAGATCTATCAGGCGCTGGAGAAGGGCGTCATCGACGCGGCCGAATGGGTCGGCCCCTACGACGACGAAAAACTCGGCCTCGTGAAGGTCGCGCCCTACTATTACTATCCGGGCTGGTGGGAACCGGGCTCGACCGTGCATGCCTTCGTCAATGCGGCGAAATGGGCCGAACTGCCGCCGACCTACCAGAACGCGCTCACCGTCGCGGCGCAGGCCACCAACTGCGACATGCTGGCGAAATACGACGCCTTCAACCCGACCGCGCTCAAGAAGCTCGCGGCGGCGGGCGCGAAGTTCACGCCCTATTCGCAGGAAATCCTCGAAGCCGCCTTCGCCGCCTCCAACGAGGTCTACGCGGAGACGTCCGCCGTCAATCCGGCCTTCAAGAAGACCTACGAATCGATGGCCGCCTACCGCGCCGACGCCTATCTCTGGGCGCAGTTCTCGGAATACACCCTCGACACCTTCATGATGGGCCAGCAGCGCGCCAAGGCGCTCTGACCCGCGCCGGGGCCGCCGAAGGGCGGCCCCGCGCCCACCCGAGGCCGGAGGCGTCACGATGGACCGATTGCTCGCGATGAGCCGCGGGATCGACAGGGTGAGCTGGTATGCGGGCCTCGTGGCGACCTGGGCCATCCTGATCGTGACGCTGCTCGCAGCCGGCGATGCGCTGATGACCTTCGGCCTGCGGCCGCTCGACGCGGCGAACCAGTGGCTCAACGGCTACGGGATAGGTTTCGGCTTCCTGCTCGACTGGTACCGGGCGAACTCGAACGCGGTCGGCGATTCACTCCCGCTGCTCTTCGCCGTCATGGTCATGCTCGGCGCGCCCTGGACATTCAAGCTGAACGGCCATGTGCGGGTCGATCTGCTCTATCAGATGCACACCCCGCGCGGACGCATCTGGATCGACGTGATCGGCGGGCTCGTGTTCCTGCTTCCGGTCTGCGTGATCCTGTTCGCCTACACCTGGCCGTGGTTCCTGCATTCGTGGCAATCGAACGAAATGAGCACCAACGCCGGCGGTCTGCCGCGCTGGCCGTCGAGGCTGTTCCTGCCGCTCGGCTTTGCGTTGCTCGCGTTGCAGGGCGTGTCGGAACTCATCAAGTGCTGGGCGGCGCTGACGACCGGATATGTGCGCGAACACATCTACGAAAAGCCGGTGCAATGATCGAATTCCTGACCCACAACATGGCCCCGCTGATGTTCGGGGGGCTGGTGGTTTTTTTGCTGTTCGGTTATCCGGCGGCGTTTTCGCTTGCGGCGGTCGGTCTGTTCTTCGGCTTCGTCGGGATCGAGCTTGGCCTCATCGATCAAGCCTATTTCGGCAATCTGCCCTTTCAGATCGGCTCGGTGCTGAACAACGACCTTCTGCTCGCCATCCCGCTCTTCACCTTCATGGGCGCGATCCTCGAACGCTCGGGCCTCGCCGAAGACCTGCTCGAAGGCTTCGGCCAGCTCTTCGGCGGCCTGCGCGGCGGCCTGTCCTACGCGGTCATCGTGGTCGGCGCCGTGCTCGGCGCAATTACCGGCACGGTCGCCGCCTCGGTCATCTCGATCGGGCTCATCGCCCTGCCGATCATGCTGCGCTACGGCTACAACGTGCGCCACGCCACCGGCGTCGTCGCCGCCTCGGGCACCATCACCCAGATCGTGCCGCCCTCGCTCGTGCTCGTCGTGCTCGCAGACCAGCTCGGGGTTTCCGTGGGCGAGATGTACAAGGGCGCGATCGGGCCAGCCATGGTGCAGGTCGGCCTGTTCCTGAGCTTCGTGTTCCTCCTCACCCTGGTCCGTCCCGGCTTCGTGCCCGCCCTGCCGCCCGAGGCGCGTATCCTGCGCGGCTGGCCGCTGCTGTGGAAATGCACCAAGGGCATGGTGCCGTCGCTGATCCTGATTTTCCTCGTGCTCGGGACGATCCTGCTCGGGGTCGCGACGCCGACCAAGGCCGGCGCGCTCGGCGTCGTCGGCGCGATCGTGCTCGCGGTCCTGAACCGGCGCCTCGACTGGCCGTTGCTCTGGTCGGGGATGCAGACGACCATGCGCATCACGGCGATGGTCGTGTTCATCCTGATCGGCGCGCGCGTCTTCAGCCTCGTCTTTCAGGGCGTGGGCGGCAAGGAATGGGTCGAAGGCTGGCTCGTGTCGCTGCCCGGCGGCGTCATCGGCTTCCTGATCTTCGTCAACATTTTCATCTTTCTGATCGCCTTCTTCCTCGACTTCTTCGAGATCGCCTTCATCATCGTGCCGTTGCTGGTTCCTGCGGCGCTCGCGCTCGACATCAACATCATCTGGTTCGGGGTGCTGCTCGGCGCCAACATGCAGACGAGCTTCATGCACCCTCCCTTCGGCTTTGCGCTGTTCTACCTGCGCGGAATCGCACCAAGAGAGGTCCGAAGTTCCGACATCTACTGGGGCGCGGTGCCTTGGGTCTGCCTCCAGCTCACCCTTGTCGCGATCCTGATCTTCTTTCCCGAAGTGGTGACGACCTTCCTCGACATCGAGCAGGACATCGATCTCGACTCGATCCAGATCGAGGCGCCCCAGATCGACAACCTTCTCTCGGCCCCGCCCGCCTTCGATTTCGGCGAACCGCCCGCCATCGACCTCTCCACGCCGCCTGCGGTCGATCCCTGACGCTGGCCGCGACATGATGCGCGAAACCCTGACGTTGCCCGGCGGTCGCCGCCTCGCCTACGCCCGAAGTCCCGGCGCCCGTCCCGGCGTCGTCTTTCTCGGCGGCTTTCGCTCGGACATGACCGGAACCAAGGCCCAGTCCCTCGAAGCCTGGGCGCGCGACCATGGCCGCGCCTTCCTGCGCTTCGACTACACGGGTCACGGCGCCTCCTCGGGCGATTTCGAAGCAGGCTGCATCGGCGACTGGACGCGCGACGCCGCCGACGCGCTGTCGCAACTCACCGAAGGCCCCCAGATCCTCGTCGGCTCCAGCATGGGCGGCTGGATCGCGCTCCTGTTGGCGAAGCGCCTGCCCGACCGCGTCGCGGGCATCGTCGGCGTTTCGGCCGCCCCCGATTTCACCGAAGACGGGATGTGGGCGAAGCTCGATGAAACGCGCCGCAGCGAGTTGCTGGCGCGCGGCCGGATCGAGACACCCTCCGACTACTCGCCCGACCCCTACGTGATAACGCGCCGTCTGATCGAGGATGGCAGGGACCATCTGGTGCTGCGCAGCCGCCTCGACCTCGCCTGTCCGCTGCGCCTGCTGCATGGAACGGCGGACGCCGATGTCGACATGGGCGTGGCGCTGCGGCTGCTCGGCCATGCCTCCGGCCCGGACGTCCGACTGACGCTGGTGAAGGATGCCGATCACCGCTTCAACGCCCCGATCGCCCTCGCGCTGATGGCCTCGACGATCGAGGACGTCCTTCACGGCGCTTTCGCGACAGGTTGACGCAGCCTTGCCGCGTGACGCAGCGTCAGGTTTACGTGCACGTCAACTTTTGACCTTGCAACGTCCCGGCCAAATCGTCATGGTTGCAACGACAAGAAAACGACCGAGGAAACCCCCGACGTGACGGAGACCTTGCTTTCGATCGGCGAAACCTGCGCGGCGTTTGGCGTGACACCGCGGACCCTGCGCTTCTATGAGGCCAAGGAGTTGCTTTCTCCACGGCGCGAGGGGCAGAAACGGCTGTTCACAAAGCGCTGCCGGGCGCGGTTGAAGCTGATCCTCCAGGGCAAGCGCTTCGGGTTTTCGCTCGAGGAGATCCGCCAGCTCCTCAACCTATACGATATCGGCGACCAGCAGGTGGCCCAGATCGCCCGGACGTTCGAGCTCGGTCAGGCGCGACTGCGGGCGATGGAGGCGCAGCGAGACGAGCTGACCGTCGCGATCGCAGATTTCAACGAGCAGCTCGCCTGGTGCGAACAGGTGCTCGCCCAGCGCGGCGTGCGCCTCGCCGCCGAATAGCGACAAGGGAAAGATCATGGCCGTCTATACGCCCCCGCTGCGCGACATGGCGTTCGTGCTGCATGACGTGCTGAGAGTGCAGGACTCCGCGGTCTCCGGATACTCCGATCTGGACCGCGACTTCACCGCAGCGATATTGGAGGAAGCGGGCAAGATCGCGCGCGACGTGCTGGCGCCGCTCAACGCCATCGGGGACCGGATGGGCTGCCGGCTTGAGAACGGCGTCGTTCGCACGCCGACCGGCTTCAAGGCGGCGTTCGACACGGTGCGGACGGGCGGCTGGATCGGGCTCGATTGCGATCCCGAATATGGCGGTCAGGGCATGCCTTATGTCATGGGCACGGCGGTCGGCGAAATGCAGGTCGCGGCCAACATGGCGCTGAACATGTACTGGGGCCTGACGCACGGCGCCTATTCGGCGATCCACGCGCATGGGTCGGCTGACCAGAAGGCGACCTATCTGCCCAAGCTGGTGTCGGGCGAATGGACCGGGACGATGAACCTCACCGAACCGCACTGCGGCACCGATCTCGGGTTGCTTCGGACCAGGGCGGAGCCGCAGGCGGACGGAACCTACCTGCTCACCGGGCAGAAGATCTTCATCTCGGCCGGCGAGCATGACCTGTCGGAGAACATCGTCCATCTGGTGCTTGCGAAGATCCCCGGCGGACCTGCGGGGGTCAAGGGGATTTCGCTGTTCGTCGTGCCGAAGTTCATCGTGAAGGACGACGGCGCCCTTGGTCCGCGCAATGCGCTCTCCTGCGGCAAGATCGAGGAGAAGATGGGGATCCACGGCAACTCCACCTGCGTGATGAATTACGACGGCGCGACCGGGTCGCTGATCGGGGAGGAGCACAAGGGCCTGCGCGCGATGTTCACGATGATGAACGAGGCGCGGATCGGCGTCGGGCTCCAGGGCCTCGCGCAGGCCGCCGCCGCCTATCAGGTGGCAAGCGCCTATGCGCGGGACCGTTTGCAGGGCCGCGCGGTGTCGGAGGCGGCGAACCCGGACGGGCCGGCCGATCCGCTGATCGTGCATCCCGACGTGCGGCGGGCGCTGATGGATCAGAAGGCGTTCATCGAGGGCGGGCGGGCGTTCGCGCTGTGGGCGGCGACGCTGATCGACGCGGACGTGCGGGCGGGGGACAGGCATGCGGCGGGGTTGGTGTCTTTGCTGACGCCGGTGGTGAAGGGGTTTCTGACCGACAAGGGGTTCGAGTGCACGGTTCAGGCGCAGCAGATCCTCGGCGGTCACGGCTACATCGAGGAGTGGGGCGTCAGCCAGTTCGTCCGGGATGCGCGGATCGCGATGATCTATGAGGGCGCGAACGGGGTGCAGGCGCTGGATCTCGTGGGCCGGAAGCTCGCCGCGGACGGGGGAAAGCCGGTGATGGCGTTCTTCGAGATCGTCAAGGCGTTCATCAAGGCGAACGACGGGGACGAGCGGCTTAGGCCCGGGTTCCTCGATCCGTTGAAGGCGGCGTCGAAGGATCTGCAGGCGGCGGCGATGTTCTTCATGGCGAACGGGATCAAGGATCCGAATGCGGCGCTGGCGGGGTCGAGCGATTTCCTGCACCTTTTCGGGCACGTCTGTCTGGGATACATGTGGGCCCGGATGGCGAAGGCAGCGTTGGAGGGGTCGGACGACTTTCATCACGCCAAGGTCGCGACGGGGCGATACTACATGGCGCGGCTGCTGCCCGCGACCGGGCTGCATCTGGCGCGAATCCAGTCGGGCGCCGATCCGGTGATGGCGCTGCCCGCTGAGGCGTTCTGAAGCCTGATAACACAGTGTTATCGGCGTAAGCCGATGTTTTTACTAAATATACCTGCAGAGAACTTGCGGGGATCAACCTGCTGGGGGGATGCCATGGCCGCGGAATATGGCCTGCACTGCTTTGCGCAATCGGGGAACGCCTACAAGGCGGCGCTGATGCTGGCGCTGAACGAAGCGGACTGGGAACCGGTTTTCGTCGATTTCTTCAACGGGGAGTCGCGGACGCTGGAGTATCGCGCGACCAATCCGATGGGCGAAGTTCCGGTGCTGACCCATGGCGAGGTGCGGCTGAGCCAGTCGGGCGTGATCCTCGACTACCTGGCGCTGCGGTTCCGGGACCTCGCGCCGAAGTCCGAAGCCGACCGGCTCGAAGTGCTGCGCTGGCTGCTGTGGGACAATCACAAGCTGACCGGCGCAATCGCGCCGTTGCGGTTCCTGATGAGTTTCGTCCCGCCCGAGAAGCGGAACACGGCGGTGCTCGGGTTCCTCGACGGGCGGGCGAAGGCCGCGCTGAAAGTGCTGGAGGCGCATCTGGAAGGGCGGGCGTGGATCGTCGGCGAGCGGCCCTCCATCGCCGATCTGTCCTGCGTCGGGTATCTCTATTTCGGGGACGAGTTCGGTTTCGAACCGACCGCATATCCCAACATCGATCGGTGGCGCGAAGCGATTGCCGCCCTGCCCGGCTGGGCGCATCCTTATGATCTGATGCCGGGGCATCCTTTGCCCGCCACTGACGGCGGTGCGGGATGAAGTTCGAAGTCATGTCGGGATGCGTTGCGGCGCTGCTCTGCGCCCGGACGAGACGGGCGTGACTGGTTCAAAAGGAACTGAACGATGCAAGACGCCTTTATCTTTGATGCGATCCGCACGCCGCGCGGCAAGGGGCGCGCGGACGGAAGCCTGCACGAGGTGACGGCCGTGCGGCTGTCGGCGGTGACGTTGAATGCGCTGAAGGCGCGCAGCGGGCTGCCGGCGGATGCGGTGGAGGATGTGATCTGGGGCAACGCCACGCAGGTCATGGAGCAGGGCGGGTGCCTTGCGCGGTCCGCCGTGCTGCTGTCGGATCTGGGCGAACGGGTGCCGGGGCTGTCGATCAACCGGTTCTGCGCGAGCGGGCTGGAGGCGGTGAACCTCGCGGCCAATCAGGTGAAGGCGGGCGCCGGGGCGGGCTATGTCGCGGGTGGCGTCGAGATGATGAGCCGCGTGCCGATGGGGTCGGACGGGGCGGCGATCGCGGTGGACCCGTCGCTGACCTTCAAGACCTATTTCGTGCCGCAGGGGATCTCGGCGGACATCATCGCGACGGAGTACGGGTTTTCCCGCGACGACTGCGACCTGCTGGCGGTCGAGAGCCAGAAGCGGGCGGCGGCGGCCTGGGCGGAGGGGCGCTTCGATCGCTCGGTCGTGCCGGTGGCGGATATCAACGGTTTGCCGGTGCTCGACCGCGACGAATATCTGCGGCCGGGGACGGACATGCAGTCGCTCGGCGCGCTGAAGCCCGCATTCAAGGACATGGGCGAGACGATGCCGGGCTTCGACGCGGTGGCGCTGCTGAAGTATCCGCACCTGGAGCGGATCGAGCATGTGCACCATGCGGGCAATTCGAGCGGCATCGTGGACGGCGCGGCGGCGGTTCTGATCGGCTCGAAAGCGTTTGGCGAGGCGCACGGCCTGACGCCGCGGGCGCGCATCCGGGCGACGGCGAAGATCGGGACGGATCCGACGATCATGCTGACCGGGCCGGTGCCGGTGACGGAGAAGATCCTGCGCGAGGCGGGGATGAGCATCGCGGACATCGACCTCTTTGAGGTGAACGAGGCGTTCGCGGCGGTGGTGCTGCGGTTCATGCAGGCGTTCGGGGTGGATGCGGACCGGGTGAACGTGAACGGCGGGTCCATCGCCATGGGCCATCCGCTGGGCGCGACGGGGGCGATGATCCTCGGGACGGCGCTTGACGAGCTGGAGCGGACGGGCAAGGGCACGGCGCTCGCGACGCTGTGCGTGGCGTCGGGCATGGGGGCTGCGACGATCATCGAGCGGGTGTGAACATGGGCGTCGTCGATCCCGGCCAGACCCCGGTCAAGACCGGCTCCATCTATCCCGAGCCTTATGCCGGGATGATGGCCGGGCGGTCGTCGCTGCGGCTCGGCGAGGCGGGCGGGCTGACGCAGTTCGGGGCCAATCTCGTCATTCTTCTGCCGGGCGCGATGTCGTCGCTCCGGCACTGGCACCTGCATGAAGACGAGTTCGTTATGGTGACGATGGGTGAGCTCTCGCTGGTTCAGAACGAGGGCGAGACGTTGATGCGTCCCGGCGACTGCGCGGCCTTTCCGGCGGGCGACCCGAACGGACACCACTTCGTGAACCGGACAAAGGCCGAGGCGCGCTTTCTCGTGGTGGGGAGCCGCGCGCCGCGGGAGGTCGCAACCTATTCGGACGTCGATCTGATCCTGGAGGTCGAGGGCGGCAAAGCGCGTTTCGGCTATCGCGACGGCGCGCCTTGGGATGGGCCGCGATGACGATCGTACGCAAGAGCGCCTCCGAGGTCGAGATCGACGACAACGCGTGCGGCATGGGCCGGTCGGAAGAGACGCACTGCGCCGAAGCGGGAGGGCTG
>JBBRUZ010000116.1:0-10610 GCA_038247355.1 Rhodobacterales bacterium | reverse complement strand
GGCGCGGCCCTGCTCGCCGACCCCGAGGTCCGCCGCACGTTCCTCGGGGGCTGAGCATGACCGACATCCTCAACGCCTTCGTCCTGCTCGCGAACTTCGTGCTGATCCCGGCGACGGCCTACGGCGCCCAGCTCGCCCTCGGCGCCCTCGGCGTCACGCTGATCTACGCCGTCCTGCGCTTCTCGAACCTCGCGCACGGCGATCTGATGGCGTTCGGCACCGCCATCGTCGTCCTCCTGACCTTCGCGCTGCAACGCATGGGCGTCGGCCTCGGCCCGCTGCCCACGGCGCTGATCGCGCTGCCCGTCGGGATTCTCGCGGCGATCGTCCTCGCGCTTCTCACCGACCGCTGGGTCTACCGGTTCTACCGCACGCAGCGCAGCGCCGGCGTCGTCTTCGTGATGGCGTCGGTCGGCGTGATGTTCGTCTACAACGCGCTCACCCGGTTCATCATCGGCCCCGACGACCAGCGCTTCGAGGACGGCGAGCGGTTCGTCATCCGCGTCGGCGAATTCCGCGACATGACCGGGCTCGACGAGGGCCTCGCGATCCGTTCGAGCCAGGTCATCACCGTCGTCGTCATGGTGCTCGTGACCGCCGCCCTGTTCTGGTTCCTCCAGAAGACGCGGACCGGCAAGGCGATGCGCGCGTTCTCCGACAACGAGGATCTGGCGCTGCTGTCGGGCATCGACCCCGGCCGCGTCGTGACGATCACCTGGGTGCTGGTCGCGACGCTCGCCACCATCGCGGGCACGCTCTACGGCCTCGACAAATCCTTCCGGCCCTTCACCTATTTCCAGCTGCTGCTCCCGATATTCGCCGCGGCGATCGTCGGAGGCATCGGCCAGCCGTTCGGCGCGATCGCCGGCGGCTTCATCATCGCGTTCTCCGAGGTCATGGTGACATACGCGTACAAGGGCTTTCTCACCTATCTCGCGCCCGAAGGCTGGGCGCCGTCGGGGCTGATGCAACTGCTCGGCACCGACTACAAGTTCGCGGTCTCGTTCATCATCCTCGTCGTCGTGCTGCTTGTGCGCCCGGCCGGGATCTTCCGCGGCAAGGTGATATGACCGGCGCCCCGCGCATCGCCGCGATGTACGCCGTCATGGCGCTGCTGATCCTCGCCGTCGGCTGGTTCCAGAGCTGGACCGTCGCGCTCGCGATCCTGAACCTCAGCCTGATCTCCGCCATCATGGCGCTCGGGGTCAACATCCAGTGGGGCTACGCCGGCCTGTTCAACATCGGCATCATGGGCTTCGCGGCGCTGGGGGGAGTCGCGGCGGTGCTCGTCTCGATGCCGCCCGTGCCCGGCGCCGTCGCCGCCGGCGGCTGGAACCTCGGCCTCGCGGCGCTCGCCGTCGTCGCCACGATCGGCGCCGCGCTCTTCATCCGCGACCGTGTCGCGCCCGGCCTGCGCGGACCCGCCGGCCTCGCCGTCATCGCGCTGGGCTACGCGTTGATGCGCGTCGGCCTAGACCCCGCCTCGGACGCGATCGAGGCCGTGAACCCGTCGGCGGCGGGCTACCTCGGTGGGCTCGGGCTGCCGGTCGTGCTGTCGTGGGGCGTCGGCGGGCTCTTCGCCGCCGGCGCCGCCTATCTGGTCGGCAAGATCACCCTCGGCCTGCGCTCGGATTATCTGGCGATCGCCACCATCGGCATTTCCGAGATCATCCTCGCGATGATCAAGAACGAAAACTGGCTGACCCGCGGCGTCAAGAACGTCACCAACATTCCCCGGCCCTTCCCCGCCGAGCGCGACCTGCAGGTCGCCCCGTTCGTCATCGACCTCGCCGCGCGAACCGGAGCCGACCCCACCACCGTCGCCGCGATCGTTCTGCGCCTCGGTTACGCCGCGCTGTTCCTCGCCGTGCTGATCGCCGTGTTCTGGCTGTCGGAGCGGGCGCTGAAGTCGCCGTGGGGCCGGATGATGCGCGCCATCCGCGACAACCGCGACGCAGCCGAGGCGATGGGTAAGGACGTGACGCGCCGCCACCTCCAGGTCTTCGTGCTCGGCTCGGCCGTCGTCGGCGTCGCGGGCGCGATGCTCGTAACGCTCGACGGCCAGTTCACGCCGTCCTCGTACAGTCCGCTGCGCTACACCTTCCTCATCTGGGTGATGGTGATCGTCGGCGGCTCGGGTAACAACTGGGGCTCGGTGCTCGGCGGCTTCCTGATCTGGTATGTCTGGATCATGGCCGAACCCGCCGGCACGCTGCTGATGGCGACGCTGACCGACGGCATGGCGCCGGACTCCTGGCTGCGGATCCGGTTGCTCGAAGCGGCGCCACATCTGCGGCTGTTCCTGATGGGCCTGATCCTGCTGCTGGCTTTGCGCTTCGCGCCCCGCGGCCTGATCCCGGAGGCTCGCGGTCGCTGACCCCGCACAACGCCCGGCCCGACCGGATACCCCGGCCTGACCCAACGCACAAAAAACCCCGCCGATCGCGCGATCGGCGGGGTTGATTCGCTCCGAGGAGATCAGCTCAATTGCTCAGATTGATCGCGACGAACCGCGGCGCGCCGTCGCGCCGGACCAGGAGCAGGATCGAGTTGCGCCCTGCGTCCTCAGCCGACTTGATCCGGTTGCGCATCTCGCTCGGATCGATCACCGGCTCCTGCCCGACCTCGGTGATCACGTCGCCCTCGCGCACGCCCTTGGCGTAGGCGTCGCTGTCCTCCGCGACTGACAGCACGACGAGGCCCTTCACCTCGTCGCCGAGGCCGAACTGCTCGCGATGCGTGACGGCGACGGTCGCCACCGATATGCCGAGCACGGTCTCCTCCGCCGTGGTCGCCGGGGCGCCGTCGCTGTCCGGCCCGGCCGCTGCGGCGAGGGTCGGCTCCTCGAGCAGCCCGATCTCGACCGGCACGGTCTGGATCTTGCCATCGCGGAACACCTGGACGTCGATCGTGCTGCCGGCTTCGGTGTCAGCGACGATCCGCACCAACTCGCGCGTGTCCTCGACCGGCTCGCCGCCGAAAATCATGATGACGTCGCCCGACTTCAGTCCCGCTTCGGAGGCCGGCCCTTCCGGCACGTCGGTGATCAGCGCGCCGTCGGCGGAGGCGAGGCCGAGCGCTTCGGCCATGTCCTCGTCGACATTCTGGATGCGCACCCCGAGCCAGCCGCGCCGGGTCTCGCCGAAGTCGCGCAGCTGCGCCACCACCCGCTCGACCACCGCCGAGGACATCGCGAAGCCGATGCCGATCGAGCCGCCGTTCGGCGACAGGATCGCGGTGTTGACCCCGATGACCTCGCCGTTCATGTCGAACAGCGGACCGCCCGAGTGGCCGCGGTTGATCGCGGCGTCGGTCTGGATAACGTCGTCGTACGAGCCCTGCAACGTCCGGTTGCGCGCCGAAATGATGCCCGACGACACCGAAAAGCCCTGGCCGAGCGGGTTGCCGATGGCCACGACCCATTCCCCGACGCGGGCCGCATCGCTGTCCCCGAAATCGACGAACGGCAGCGGTTCGTCGGTCTCGACCTTCAACAGCGCGATGTCGGTGCGCGGATCGCGACCGATCAGCTCGGCCGTCAGCTCGCCGCCCTCGAACAGCTCGATCGTGATCTCGTCGGCCTGCTCGATGACGTGGTTGTTCGTCACGATATAGCCGTCAGCCGAGATGATGAACCCCGAGCCGAGCGCGTTCGACCGCCGCTGGCTTTCAGGGCCTGCTCCGGGGCCGCCCTGGCCCGGCTGGCGCTCCATGAAGTCGCGAAAGAACTCCTCGAACGGCGAGCCTTCGGGCAGCACCGGGCCGGGACCCCGATCGACCTGTGCGACATTCGTCGAGGTCGTGATGTTGACGACGGCGGGGCTCAGCCGCTCGGCCAGGTCGGCGAAACTGCTCGGCGTGATGGGCGCGGTCTCGGGAGCGGGCGCCTCGAGCGCCTGCTGCGGAAAGGCCGCCCGCGGCGCCGCGGCGACCAGCGCCAGCCCGATTGCGAGCGCCGCCCCGGTGGAAAGGATCGTCTGCAACGCGCCGGCCTTTTCGGGGCTGCGCGCCAGAACGACCGCTGCATTCGACTGTCTCAAGTTTGCCTCCTTATGGTTCCGGACGCGCCAGCGGCAGCCCGCCGCACATCCGATCCGCCGCCAGTTCTTCTCAACCGTGACCCGCTTCGCAAGTCACGCCTTCGTGGCGTCACACGCCCGTGAAACCCGCAACCAGCTAAGATCCTACACCGGACGTCCACGCCGCCAAAGCGTTCTCGCCGCGCGACGACTCCCGCGCGATCATCCGCGCGCGATCCACACGAGCCCGACGCCGAACGCGACCGCAATCAGCCCCAGCAGCCGCAACCGGTCGGGGCCGAGCGCCCGCGCCAGCTCCAGCGCCTGATCGAGCCGCCCGGGCGACAGCGACAGCACGAGGCCCTCGACCACCACCACAAGGCCGAGCCCGAACAGGACGTCGTCAATCATCCAGCTCGGCACGCGTCGCCGTCGCAGGCTGCTCATCGCCACCCGCACCCGGCGCCGGCACGCCGGCTGCGGACGTCGGCGAGCGAAGATAGTTGAAGAAATCGCTGTCCGGCTCGACCATCAGCGTCGTGTTCGCGCCGGTCAGCGACGTGCGATACGCCTCCATCGACCGAATAAAGGCAAAGAACTCCTCGTCGGCCCCGAACGACGCGGCGAGGATCGAGTTGCGCTCGGCGTCCGCTTCACCTCGGATGATGTCGCCGTCGCGCTGGGCTTCCGACACGATCTCGATCGCGGTGCGGTCGGCCTGGGCGCGCACGCGCTGCGCCGCCTCGTTGCCGCGCGCCCGCTCGTCCGCCGCTTCGCGTTGCCGCTCGGCCTGCATCCGGTCGAACGTCGCGGCGAGGTTCTGTTCGGGCAGATCGGCACGCTTCAGCCGCACATCGATCACGTCGACCCCGAGCGCGAGCGCCTCGGTTATGGCGCTGTCGCGGATGCGGTTCATCAACCCGACCCGGTCCGCCGACAGCACCGACTCTGAGGGCACCGAGCCGAGAACCTCGCGGACGTTGGCGTTCAGAATCGACTCGAGCCGCTGCGAGGCGACCTGCATCCCGCCCGCACCGACAGCCCGCCGGAATTGCGCCACGTCGGCGATCCGCCAGCGGGCGAAGGCGTCGACGATCAGGCGACGGTCGTCGAGCGGGGTCACTTCGAGCGACGCCGTCTCGATGCCCTGGATGCGGCTGTCATAGAACACCACGTTCTGGATGAACGGGATCTTGATCCCCAGCCCGGGCTCCTCCTTGATCGCGCGGACCTGGCCGAACTGGAGGACCATCGCCTTCTCCCGCTCGTCGACGATGAACAACGTGTTGAACGCCAGAAAGGCGAGCGCCACCAGAATACCGATCAACACCGGCATGCGACGGATCATTGGGTTTCTCCCGGACGACGAAGTTCGTTGAGCGGCAGGTACGGCACGAGGCCGTTCTGCCCGCCCGGCGTATCGACGAGGAACATCTGCACGTCCCCAAGCACGGTCTCCATCGTCTCGAGATAGAGCCGCTTGCGCGTCACGTCCGGGGCCTTCAGATATTCGGCGAGCACCGCGGAAAACCGGCTCGCCTCGCCGGTCGCCGAATTGACCTCCTGCGCGCGATAGGACTCCGCCTCCTGCAGCAACTGCGCCGATTGCCCGCGTGCGGCCGCCAGCGTCTCGTTGGCGTAAGCGTCGGCGCGGTTCTGGAGCGTCGTGCGCTCCTGGCGCGCCGCCTGGACGTCCCGGAACGAATCGATCACCTGCTCGGGCGGATCTGCCCGGTCGAAGTTCACCCGAACGACATTCACTCCCGAGCCGTATTCATCCAGCGTCGCCTGGATCAGGCCCTGCACCTCCTGGCTGATGATCCCGCGGTCGCGGCTCAGGATCGGCGACAGCAACGACCGCGCCACGATCTCGCGCATCGCGGACTCCGCCACCGCCTGGATCGTCGCCTGCGGATCGGACAGGTTGAACAGGTACTGCGCCGGATCGCGAACGTTCCAGACGGTCTGGAACGTGATGTCGACGATGTTCTCGTCGCCGGTCAGCATCAGCCCGGCGCTGGCGTTGCGCAACGTGCCCGCGCCGATCTCCTCGGTCCGCTCGCCCGTCACCTGCACGACTTCCTTGGTCACCACCGGCCAGGGCGCGAAGTTCAGGCCCGGCTCGCCGATGCAATCGCCCCGACACTCCCCGAACGTCAACTCCACCGATTGCTCCTCCGGCCGGACCGTATAGAACGACGCGAACAGCCACAGCGCGAACGCGCCGCCGGCTATCAGAATCACGCCCCGCTTGCCAATGCCGGCACCGCCGCCGCCGCCGCCCAAGGTCCCCCGCGGCCCGCCGCCGCGGCCGCCGCCCATCAGGATCTTCAGCTGCTCCTGGCCCTTGCGCACGATCTCGTCGATGTCGGGGATCGGCGGCTTTTCGCCCGGACCGCCGCCGCCACCGCCGCCGCCCTTGTTGCCGCCGCCCCACGGACCACGGCCGCCGCCCTTGTTGCCGTCGCCGCCGCCCCACGGGCCGCCGTTGTTGCTGTTAGGCATCGGGTTGTTCAACTCCTCCGTCGTCGCGTCTGGAACACGGGCTACAAGTGTCCCCTGCTCCGGCGAATTCAAGACTTCACGCGGCGCTGCGCCGCATCGTGACCAGCTCTTCGGCCGCCGTCGGATGCACCGGCATGGTCCGGTCGAAATCCGCCTTGGTCGCGCCCATCCCGATCGCCACCGCGGCGAGCTGGATCATCTCGGCGGCGCCGTGGCCCACGACGTGACATCCGAGCACCCGCCCGTCCCCCGATTCGACCACGAGCTTCATCAGCATCCGCTCGGGCCGATCGGCCAGGATGTTCTGGATCGGCCGGAAGTTCGCGCGGTAGATCGTAACGTCGCCCGAAGCACGTGCGGCCGCCTCGCCCAACCCCACCGTGCCGATCTCGGGCTGGGTGAAGACCGCGGTCGGGATCAGCGCGTGATCCGCCTTCGTCGGCCGCCCGCCGAACACCGTATCGGCAAACGCGTGCCCCTCCCGGATCGCCACCGGCGTCAGCGCCGCGCGATCGGTGACGTCGCCCACCGCAAAGATCGAGGGCACGGCGGTCTGCGACCACGCGTCGACCTCGATCGCGCCGTTGGCCTTCAGCCCCACGCCGAGCGCCTCGAGCCCCAGCCTGGCCGAGTTCGGCAGCCGCCCGGTCGCCGCCATCACCAGATCGGCCGCGTGAACCTCGCCGTTGTCGAGCGTGACCCGCAGCCCGTCGCCCTCCTTCGCGATGCCGACGACGTCGCGCTGAATCTCGAGCACCACGCCGCGCCCGCGCATCGCTTCGGCGACATGGTCGCGCAGGTCGTCGTCGAAACCGCGCAGGATCTGGTCACCGCGATAGAGCTGGCGCACCTCGGTCCCCAGCCCGTTCATGATCCCCGCGAATTCGCAGGCGACATAGCCGCCGCCCAAGATCACGATTCGTTTGGGCTGCGTGTCGAGCTGGAACATCTCGTTGGACGTCACCGCGTGTTCGATCCCCGGAATATCCGGGCGATACGGCGCGCCCCCGGTCGCGACCAGCACATGCTTCGCCGAATAGACCGCCCCGGTCGCCAGCCGCACGCGATGCGGGTCGGTCAGCACGGCCCGCGACGCGAACAGCTGCACGCCCGCCTTTCGCAGGGAGTCGTGGTAGATCGCCTCCAGCCGCGAGATCTCCGCGTCCTTCGCCGCGATGAACCGCGACCAGTGAAACGTCGCCGGACCGACGCTCCAGCCATAACCGGGGGCGTCGGCGAACGCGTCGGCGAAGCCGCTCGCATAGACCATCAGCTTCTTCGGCACGCAGCCGCGGATCACGCAGGTGCCGCCGTAGCGGTATTCCTCCGCCAGCCCGACGCGCGCGCCGTACGCCGCCGCGATCCGCGCCGCACGCACGCCCCCCGACCCGCCGCCGATGACGAAAAGATCGAAGTCGAACGCCTCGCCCATCGCGCCGACCTCACGCATCCTGATCACGCATCGATTCCACTACGAACTCCACGTCCCCGAACACGCGCGGCAGCACGTCCTCCACCCGGCCGTCGGGATAGCCGATCAGCGCCCGCTCGGCCATCCCGGGAAACAGCCCGTGCTCGACCACGCCGGGGATCGCCACCAGCCCCGCCGCCAACGCATGAAGGTCGCCGATCCGCCCGAGATGCAGATCAAGGATATGGTGCCCCTCGTCCGTCGCGAGCGGCGCGCCGTCCGCCATCCGCACGCGCACTTGCCGTCCGCCGAGGTCCATCGGCGCGAGCAGCGCCTCGATCGCGCGCTGCGTCGCGCGCCATCCGAACCGCACCACCTCGACTGGCAACGGGAACGCCCCCAGCGTCGTCACGCGCTTGCCCGTATCGCCAAGGATTACCAGACGCGCGCTCGCGGCGGCGACGATCTTCTCCTGCAACAGCGCCGCGCCACCGCCCTTGATCAGGTTCAGATCGGGGTCGATCTCGTCGGCGCCGTCCACGGTCAGATCGAGCCGTCCCAGATCATCGAGCGGCGCGAGCGCCACGCCGACCTCGGTCGCAAGCCGGGCCGTCGCCGCGGATGTCGCGACGCCCGTCACCCGCAAGCCGTCCGCGACCCGCGCGCCGAGCAGCCGCACGAACCACGCCGCCGTAGAGCCGCTTCCGAGCCCGAGCCGCATCCCGTCCTCGACCAGATCGATCGCGCGGCCGGCTGCGGCGCGCTTGGCGGCATCGACGGGGGAAAGGCTCATGGACGGTCGGGCTCCCTGAATGTCTAAGGTATAGGCCCTCCGCCGCCCGACAGAAAGCCGATTTGGCCGCCCGCCGAAACCAAAAGTCGCATTTCGACTGACACCGCCACGGCCCCGGCGCATGATACGTCCACATCTTCGGTGAGGCGCCATGTTTCTTAGCGTGTTCGACATCTTCAAGGTCGGGGTCGGCCCGTCCTCCAGCCACACGATGGGCCCGATGCTCGCCGCCGCGCGCTTTCTCGACCTGTTGCGCGGCGGGGCCGAACGCGTGCCCGGCGCAGGCGAAATGGCGCGCGTCGGCGCCCGTCTGCACGGAAGCCTCGCCTTCACCGGCAAGGGCCACGCCACCGACCGCGCGACGATCCTCGGCCTCGCGGGGTTCACCCCCGCCGATTTCGACGCCGCCCGCGCCGAGACGACCCTCGCCGAGATCGCGGCGACGGGCCGGCTGACCCCGCCAGGCCTTCCGACGCTCGACTTCGACCCCGCCGTCGGCGTCGCATTCGACTTCGGCCCCGCGCTGCCCGGCCACGCCAACGGCATGGTCCTCTCGGCCTGGGACGCGGCGGGCAACCTCTATCTGTCGGAGACCTATTACTCGGTCGGCGGCGGCTTCGTTCTGACAGCCCGCGAACTCGAACGCCCGCCCGCGACCACGGCCCGCCCGGTGCCCTATCCCTTCACCACCGCTGGCGAAATGCTGGCGATGGCGAAGCGAAGCAGCCTGACGATCGCCGCGATGAAACGCGCCAACGAGACCGAGCAGCGCGCCGCCGCCGATCTCGACGCCGGCCTCGCCCGGCTCTGGCGCGTGATGTCGGATTGCATCGACCGCGGGCTCGCGGCGCCGCAGGGCGAACTTCCCGGCGGCCTGCGCGTGCGCCGCCGCGCCGGCGCCATCCACGCCCGCCTCCTCGACGAGCGCGGCCGGAACATGACCCCGCCGCACACCATCAACGACTGGATCTCGGTCTACGCCATCGCCGTCAACGAGGAGAACGCCGCCGGCTCCCAGGTCGTCACGGCGCCGACCAACGGCGCCGCCGGCGTCGTGCCCGCGACCCTGCGCTACTACCTCGACCACGCCCCCGGCGCGACGCCCGACGCCATCCCCGAGTTTCTGCTGACCGCCGCCGCCATCGGCGGCCTGCTCAAGACCAACGCCTCGATCTCGGGCGCCGAAGTCGGCTGTCAGGGCGAGGTCGGCTCCGCCGCCGCGATGGCCGCCGCCGGCCTCGCCGCAGTGCTGGGCGGAACGCCCGAGCAGATCGAGAACGCCGCCGAGATCGCCCTCGAACACCACCTCGGCATGACCTGCGACCCGATCGCCGGCCTCGTGCAGGCCCCCTGCATCGAGCGCAACGGCCTTGGCGCAATCAAGGCGGTGTCCTCGGCCTCGCTCGCGCTCCGTGGCGACGGCCGCCACCTGGTGTCGCTCGACGCCTGCATCGAGACAATGCGCCAGACCGGACGCGACATGGATCACCGCTACAAGGAAACCTCGCTCGGCGGTCTCGCCGTCAACGTCCCCGCCTGCTGACGCCGCGGCCTTGTCGTCGGTGACCGCCGCTCAGCGGCCGCCCGGCCGGGCGGCCGCTCAGGCGCGCGCGTCTGACCGCGTGATGACCCATAGCGCGTGGATGATCCCCGGAATGTAGCCAAGCAACGTCAGCAGGACGTTGAGCCAGAACTGGAGCCCGAGCCCAACCGTCAGAAACACGCCGACTGGCGGAACCAAGATGGCGAGAAGAATACGAACGACGTCCATGATGAACCGTCTCCCTTGATGATCTGCACGTGATCGACGCGCGCCGCAGCGGCGCGCGTCGATCGGGCGTCCCCGGCGTCAGACGCGCGGCGCAGTCGTGGCGACGCGCTC
>JBBRUZ010000115.1:0-10613 GCA_038247355.1 Rhodobacterales bacterium | reverse complement strand
CTGCGCGCGATCGCGACGAGGGTCTTCCGGCTCGGCGACGCGCCCGGCGCCGGCAGCCGGATGAAGCTCGTCAACCAGCACCTCGCCGGCATCCACATCGTCGCCGCCGCCGAAGCGCTGGTGCTGGCGATCGGCATGGGCCTCGACCCGCACCGGGTCATCGAGACGATCCGCGACTGCGCCGGGACCTCGTGGATGTTCGAGAACCGCGGACCGCATATCGCCGACGGCGACTACAAGCCGCTGTCGGCGGTCGACATCTTCGTCAAGGACCTCGGCATCGTGATCGAGGAGTCCGGCCGGCAGGGCTTCGATCCGGTGCTGGCGTCGCGCGCTCTCGACCAGTTCCGCCGCGCCGCCGCCGAAGGCTGGGGTCGCGCCGACGACGCGGCGGTCGCCAGGATCTACGCCGGCGACGCCGGCATCGCGCTGCCGGACGCGGGCCGCGTATGATCCTCGGCGCGATCGGCGACGACTTTACGGGGTCCTCGGATCTCGCGCTGATGCTTGCCAAGGGCGGGATGCGAACGGTTCAGTACGTGGGCGTGCCGGATGCGCCCGCCGAGTCTGGCGTGCAAGCCGGGATCGTTGCGCTCAAATCGCGTTCGGTTCCCGCCGACGAAGCCGTCGCCCAGTCGCGCGCGGCGCTCGTCTGGCTTCGCGCCCAGGGGTGCGCGCAGTTCTACTTCAAGTACTGCTCGACCTTCGACTCGACGCCGGCGGGCAACATCGGGCCCGTGATCGACGCGCTGATCGACGCGCTCGGCGCGCAGACGCCGGTGCTCGTGTGCCCGGCGTTTCCAGCGGCGGGGCGAACGGTGTTCCAGGGCCATCTTTTCGTCGGCGACCAGCTCCTTTCCGAATCGGGGATGGAGCGTCATCCGTTGACCCCGATGACCGACCCCGACCTTCGGCGCTGGCTGGGTCTGCAGACCGCGCGTCCGATCGGTCATCTGCCGCTCGCGGCGCTGCGGGGCGACGCGCGCGCGGCGTTGCTCGCAGAGGCCGCGGGCGGGCGCCAGGTGATCGTCGCCGACGCGGTGGAGAACGACGATCTTCTGCTGCTCGCCGCCGCCGCGAAGGGCTTCGAGCTGCTCACCGGCGGCTCGGGTCTCGCACTGGGATTGCCGAAGCTGCACGCGGCGACCGGCGCTGGACAGCCGTGGCGCGGCGAGGCGGGGCCGGCGCTCGCGGTGTCGGGCTCCTGCTCGCTCGCCACCCGGGCGCAAGTGGCGCGACACGCCGCCGACGGCGGCCCCGTGCTGAAGCTCGACGTCGCGCGTGTCGTCGCGGGCGAGATCGGTCCGGCCGAGGCGCTCGACTGGGCCGTGGCGCAAACCGGGCTCCCGCTGGTCTATTCCTCCGACGACCCCGAGGCCGTCGCCCGCGCGCAGGCCGCAATGGGCCGCGAGCGCAGCGCTGCGGCGCTCGACGCGTTCTTTGGCGAGCTGGCGGCGCGGGCGGCAGCGCGCGGCTTCGCGCGGCTGATCTCGGCAGGCGGCGAGACCTCGGGCGCCGTCGTCCAGGCGCTCGGGGCGCGGGTGATGGAGATCGGGCCCGAGATCGCCCCCGGCGTGCCCGCGCTGCGCGTCGCGGGCCGGCCGTTGGTGCTCGCGCTCAAGTCCGGCAACTTCGGACAGGACGATTTCTTCGCGCGCGCCGCGATCGTGCTGGCCGCGCGGTGAGCGTCGACGCCCGCCTGCGCGAGACCGTCTGCCTGCTGGCCAGGTCGCTGTTCGACCGCGGGCTGACCAGCGGCGCCTCGGGCAACATCTCGGCGCGGACCGCCGACGGCGCGCTAATCGTGACGCCGACCGGCCGATCGTTCGGTCGGCTCGACCCGACCGAACTGAGCCTTGTCATCGACGGCCGGCTCGCCTCCGGTCTGCCGCCGACGAAGGAGATGGCGCTGCATTCGGCGTTCTATGAGACCCGCGCCAGCGCCGGCGCGGTCGTTCATCTGCATTCGACGCATTCGGTCGCGCTCTCGATGCTGCCGGGCGTCGATCCCGAAAACGTCCTGCCGCCCCTGACCGCATACGGCGTGATGCGGCTCGGCAAGGTCAAGCTGCTGCCGGTATTCCTGCCCGGCGACCCGGCGATGGGCGAGGCGGTGCGCGGCCTCGCCGGCAAGAGGTCGGCGGTGTTGCTGGCGAACCACGGTCCGGTGGTGGCGGGCCGCGATCTGGAGGCGGCCGTCAACGCGGTCGAGGAGCTCGAGGAAACGGCGCGGCTCGCCCTGCTCACCTTTGGTCGCGCCCCCCGCCTGCTGACCGCGACCCAGGTGTCGGACGTGGTTGCGCGCTTCGATGTCGAGTGGGAGGAATGATGCGTTTCTCGGCCAATACCGGCTTCCTGTTCAAGGACCGGCCTTTCCTCGACCGGATCGACGCCGCCGCGGCAGCCGGTTTTGACGCCATCGAGTTCCACGACGAGCCGCAGGGCGTCGACCCCGAGCGACTGGCGGCCAGCCTGGCCGCGGCGAAGTTGCCGGTCTGCGGGCTCAACATCCGCATGGGCGACACCGCCGGGTGCGCGGCGATCCCCGGCGCGGAGGCGCAGGCGCGCGCCGACATCGACGCAGCCGCGGCGGTCGCGAACGCCGTTGACGCGGGCGCGATCCACGTCCTGTCGGGCAGGACCGACGCCGTCGCCGCCCGGAGCTGCCTGATCGGCAACCTGCGCTACGCGCTCGGGCGGTGCGACCGGATCATCGTGATCGAACCCATCTGCCGCGCCGCGATGCCCGGGTACTTTCTCCACGATCTCGACCAGGCCGTCGGCGTTCTGGACGAAATCGATCATCCGAGGCTCAAGATCCTGTTCGACTGCTACCATATCGAAATGCAGCACGGACGATGTCTCGACCGGTTCATCGGCGTCGCGAGCCGGGTCGGACACGTCCAGATCGCGTCGGTGCCCGGTCGCAACGAGCCTACGTCGGGGGAACTCGACTATGTCCGGTTGCTGCCGCAGATCGTCCAGGCCGGTTACCCCGGCCCGTTCGGCTGCGAGTACCGCGAACTGTCTGACAGCGAAACGGTCCTGTCGGAACTTCGACGTCACTTCAGCGTCTGAGCCGAACACGGCGCCAGACACGGGGGGGGGCGACCCGTTCGGAAATCGGGCTCGGCGAGCGCGACGTCCCGCCCGGAACGGACGGTCGTCCAGGCTGGTGAGCGCCCGGGGCGCACCGCGTGGGCTTCAGCGCCGCGAAAGCAAGCGATAGGGGTTCATTGCCGCCAGTCGGGCGCGCGCTTGTCGAGGAACGCGGCGATGCCCTCGGCGGTATCGTCGCGCAGCATGTTGGCCGTCATCACCGCGCCGGTATGCGCGTAGGCGCTCGCGATGTCGAGGTCGGCCTGATCATAGAACGCGCGCTTGCCGATGGCGACGACGGGGCCGAGCTTGGCGGCAATCTGTCCGGCCAGCGCCGCGGTCTCGGCGCCGAGCGCCTCGGGCGCCACGACGCGATTGACGAGGCCGAGGCGGCGGGCCTCGAGCGCCTCGACGAAATCTCCGGTGGTCAGCAGCTCGAAGGCGGCCTTTCGCGCGAGGTTGCGGGTGAGCGCCACCATCGGGGTCGAGCAGAACAACCCGATGTTGACGCCATTGACGCCGAAACGCGCACCTGCAGCGGCGACGGCGAGATCGCAGGTCGCGACGAGCTGGCAGCCCGCCGCGGCCGCGACGCCCTGCACTTCGGCGATCACCGGCTGCGGGAGTTTCGGGATGGTCAGCATCATGCGCGCGCATTGGTCGAACATTGCCGCAAAGAACGCCGCCCCGGCGTCCGGGGCCTGACGGGCGGCGGTCATCTCGCGCAGGTCGTGGCCGGCGCAGAACGCCTTGCCGGCTCCGCGCAACACGATGACGCGGATGGTCCGGTCCTCGGCGAGTCGCTCGAATTCACGCTGGAGCGCGGTCAGCATCGCGCCCGACAGCGCGTTGAGCTTGCCGGGGTCGTTCAGCGTCAGCGTGGCTATCGCGCCGTCATCGGCGCGGAGCAGCAGTTCGGTCATCGGGTCCTCGCTTGCGATCTCGCGCCGCACGGCCCAGTTTGCAGAAATCTGCGATCACGGGAAGGGCGCGATGCAGCTTCGACTGACCCTTCCCGCGTTGCAGGCGTTCGTGGCGGAAGTGTTTCCGCAGGTGGTGGAGCGGTTCGAGATCGTCGAGCTCGCGCCTTGTCGCCCGGTCGTGCGAATGACGGCGCGCGAGGACGATCTGCGGCCCGGCGGCACGGTGTCGGGGCCCGCGATGTTCATGCTGGCCGATTGCGCGTTCTACATGGTGACGCTGGCGATGATCGGGCCGGAGCCGCTGACTGTGACGACGAACTGCTCGATCGACTTCCTGCGCAAGCCCGGGCCAGGTGACCTTACGGCGGAGGCGCGGTTGCTGAAGCTCGGGCGGACGCTGGCGGTCGGCGACGCGCTGATCTTCTCGGACGGCGTCGAGGGTCCGGTGGCGCGCGCGGGGCTGACCTACTCGATCCCGCCGCGTCCATCCTCGCCGTAAAGGCCGACGCGCAGCAACTCGTAGACGATTGCGAGCAGGATCGGGCCAATGAACAGACCGATCAGTCCGTACGCGACGGCGCCTCCGATCACGCCGGCGAAGATCACCAGCATCGGCGTCGTGCGCGAGCCCGACAGCATCAGCGGCTTCAGGATCAGGTCGCTTGGCGCGGCGGGGACGAGATAGAGGGACAGCAGCAACGTCGGCCCGGCGCCGTGCTCGAACCACGCCCAGAGCAGGACCGGCAGGACGACGACCCAGGCGCCGATCTGGACGATGGCGAGGATGAGGGCGGCGAGCGTCAGCGCGCCGGCGGCCGGCACGCCGCCGATGATGAACCCGATCCCGATGAGCACCGACTGGATCACCGCGACGCCGATCACGCTGCGCGCGACGTTGCGGATGGTCTCGGCAGCGATGTCGACGAAAACCGCGCCGCGCGACCCCGCGACCCGCTCCGTCGCGCGGCGCAGCGCTGCGTCGAGGCGGGCGCCGGGCAGGTGGAAGAACCCGGACAGCGCCACCGCCGCAAGCAGCGTCAGCATGCTTTCGGCGAAATGAAGCGCCGGACGGGCGGCGCGCTCGCCGGCGCCAAGCAGCAGCTGGCCGTAGCGGGCGAGAAAGTCCTCGACGTTGGTGGTGGCAAGGTTCCAGTTGGTGGCGACGGCGCCGCCGATCAGCGGCAGATTGGCGAGCGCCGCTGGAGGGTCGGGCAGGGCCAGCGCGCCGGTGCGCGTCTGCACCGTCAGCCATTCGATGCTGTCGATGAGGCTGATCGACAGCATCGCGATGGGGCCGAGCGTGATCAGCAGCGCGCCGGTCGTCACCAGCATGGCGGCGATGACGGCGCGCCCGCCGAGCCGCGCGGCAAGCCACCGGTGGACCGGGTGCAGCGCCGCGGCGATCACACAGGTCCACAGCAGCAGCGGCACGAACGGCCGCACGAGCATCAGCGCCAGCCAGGCGAACGCCGCGAGAAACACGAGGTGAAGCGCGATGTCGACGACGATGCGCCGGACGTCGCTTTCCGCCGTGATCGGGCTCGGTTCGGGCTTCGGCGCGTTCGGCGGCATGAAAGGGGGTTCTCGAATGGACGAGCTCAGTTCGCATAGTGGACCGCGCGGTTTATGGCAACGTCCCGCTGGCGCCCCCTTGCGGTGCGCGGGGCGGGCCGGCTAGCTGGCGTGATGACCCGGTTCCTGTTCATCCTCGTCGTGCTGATCGCGGTGGTCGCACTCTTCGCCAGTTCGCCACGGTCCAGGCACGTGTCGTGGGCGGTTTTCGTGGCGCTCGCGGTCTATGCGGTGCTGAAGGCGACCGGAGTGATCGAAGCGCTGGCCCCGGACCGCGATGGGGTATTCTGATACCATAATTGCAAGTACCTGAATTTAAGCACTTAATGAGACATTCGTGCAATTGACGCCGTGGGGATATTCCGCCATAAGCCGCGCCAGTCATGGGGCGCAGCCGGCGTCCGCCGACCAGCCGAGGCACGGGACCAGAAACATGAAGACCTTCAGCGCCAAACCGGGCGATATCGACAAGAAGTGGCTGCTGATCGACGCGGAGGGCGTCGTTCTCGGGCGGCTCGCCTCGTTGATCGCGATGCGCCTGCGCGGCAAGCACAAGCCGACGTTCACGCCCCACATGGACATGGGCGACAACATCGTGGTGGTCAACGCCGAGAAGTTGCAGATGACCGGCAACAAACGCGCTGACAAGCGCTACTACTGGCATACCGGTTTTCCGGGCGGGATCAAGCATCGCACCGCCGGCCAGATCCTCGAGGGCAAGCATCCCGAACGGGTGATCTCGAAGGCCGTGGAGCGCATGCTGCCGGGCGGGCCGCTCAGCCGCAAACAACTGACCCATCTGAAGATCTACGCCGGCGCCGCGCACCCCCATGCGGCGCAGAATCCCGAGCCGGTGGATATCGGCGCGATGAACCCCAAGAACACCCGGAGCGCATAAGGTCATGGCCGAAACCATCAATTCGCTCGATCAGCTGAAGGACGCCGTCGGCGTTTCCGCCGCGGCGGTCGAAGCCGCCCCGGTGCGCGTTTCGGTGCGCGACAGCCTCGGGCGATCCTACGCCACCGGCAAGCGCAAGAACGCGGTCGCCCGGGTCTGGATCAAGCCGGGTTCGGGCAAGGTCACGGTCAACGGCAAAACGATGCTCGAATACTTCGCCCGCCCGGTGCTGCAGATGGTGATCGGCCAGGCGTTCACGGTGGCGAACGTCGCCGGGCAGTTCGACGTGATGGCGACGGTCAAGGGCGGCGGATTGTCCGGGCAGGCTGGCGCGGTCAAGCACGGCATCAGCCAGGCGCTCCAGCTGTTCGAGCCGTCGCTGCGTCCCGCGCTGAAGGCCGCGGGCTACCTCACGCGCGACAGCCGCGTCGTCGAGCGCAAGAAGTATGGTCGCGCCAAGGCCCGTCGGAGCTTCCAGTTCTCCAAGCGCTGATCGCGGCGGCGCAGGGAGCGGCCGGGCGCTTTTTCGGCAGCCGCTCCGATGCGCGGCGACTTGATCCGTTGCCGCCGCTCAGGCCCGCA
This sequence comes from Rhodobacterales bacterium, assembly GCA_038247355.1. GTDB lineage: Bacteria > Pseudomonadota > Alphaproteobacteria > Rhodobacterales > Rhodobacteraceae > Amaricoccus. The sequence goes on along the minus strand of JBBRUZ010000115.1, from coordinate 3,539 downwards.
TGAACCGCGCCGCGGCGGCGGCGGCGCTCCAGTCGAACAACGCGTCGCCGGTCATCGGGCGCGCGAAAAGATAACCCTGACCGAAATCGCAGCCGAGCGAGGTCAGAAGCGCCCGTTCCGCCTCGGTCTCGATGCCTTCCGCAACCACCTTGTAGCCGAGGTCGCGGCCCATCTGCACGACGCCCGCGAGCAATTGGCCGGCAAGCGAGTTCTGGACGACGCCGCGCACCAGGCTCTGGTCGATCTTCAACGTCTGGGCCGATAGCCGCGTCAGGTAGCCCATGTTGCTGTAGCGGCGCCGAAGTCGTCGATGGCGATGTCGAAGCCGAGCCGTCGCAGCGCCGCGAGCCGGTCCAGGATCAACGGACCCTGCGCGGCGTTGACGCCTTCGGTGACTTCCAGCTCCAGCCGGCCGCGGTCGACGCCCGCCGTGGCGCAGACGAAAAGCAGGTACTCGACGATGTCGGGCTCCTCGAGGTTCTTCGGCGAGATGTTGACCGCGAGGCGCATTTCGAGCCCGGCGCGGTCCCATTCGACGATCTGCGCGACCGCCTTCGCGATCACCCAGCGCGTGAGCGGCGTCACCACCGCCGTCGCCTCCGCGAGCGGGATGAACTCGGCGGGCGAGATCAACCCGAAATCGCGGTGTCGCCAGCGGATCAGCGCCTCGGCGCTGATGCAGGCGCCGGTCGACAGCGACACCTTCGGCTGAAAGACCAGGTGCAGCTGGTCGGTCCGCGTCAGCGCGGTCTTGAGGTCGGTCAGCAGGCGAAAGCCGCGCTTGTGCGCGTCGTCGCTGCGCTGGTCGTACCAGGCCCCAGCCTTCGGGCCGGCGGCGGCTGTCCTGCGCCGCCGCGAGCGCCGCCCGCAGATCCTCGGCGCAGGCGCCGGGCGCATCCCCGAGCGCGGCCAGACCGACGCCGATCCGTGTGTCGATCGGAATGTCGTCGCAGATCAGCGGCTGTCCGAACGCCCGCACGATCCGGTCAACCACATGCGGCTCGGCGTCGCCCGGTTCGATGGGCAGCACGCAAACGAAGCTCAGTACGCTTACGTGATAAATTTCGGCGGCGGCGCCGATGACGTCGCGCAGCCGCGCGGCCCCGGCGCGGATGAAGGCTTCCGATCGGGCGTGGCCGAGCGCGCGGCGGATTTCGTTGAACGCCCGCGCGTCGGCGAGCGTCACCAGCACCATCGTCGCCGGGCGAAACGGCGCCGTGTGTTTGTCCTCGATGAACCGCAACCTGTTTGGCAAACCGCTGACCGGGTCCCGCGCGATCCCTGACCCGTCACCCATCGCCGCCCCCACGTCCCCCGGCGCCGACACTGACGGCCTCGGACTAACGCCCGGTTAAGCGCCGTGAACTCATATGGTCGTTCAGGCGGTGCGCTCCACGGCGATCTCGGCGTCCTCGACGATCGGACCTTTCGTCATCGAGGCGTCCGCAGGGGACGCGCCGCCGATGATCAGCGGCAGCATCGTCGATTGCGCCAGGCCCGCGTTTTCGGCGTTCGGGGCGGCTTTCCAGTCGAGCGTGTCGAAGGCGGCGCAGCTTTCGCAGACCGGGACCCACGCGGCATGGACGTGGTTGCATTTGCCGCAGATCCACTGCGGCCCGCGCGATGCGCCCAGCGCCTTGGCGAGCCAACCACGGACCACGGCTTCCGGTGCGCCCTGGCCGCGTTCGATGGCGGCCATCACCGCGAGGCTGCGGGTCGTGGACTCGGTCTCCGCCAGATCGCCCAGCGCCTTGCGCGCGGCCGGAAAATCTTCGGCGACCAGCGCCAGTTCGGCGCCGAGCAGGCGGCTTTCGGCATGGCTCGGGTTGGCGCCGATCAGCGCGTCGAAGCGTTTGCGGCGCGCGGTCGGCGTCTCGCCCGGTTCGATCGCCGCGAAGGCGGCCGCGAGGTCAGGATGCGGGTTGACTCCCCACGCGGTTTTCAGGAGCCGTGCGGCCTTGCGCGCGGCGCCGTCCTCGACATGCGCCTCCGCCGCAAGCACAGCCGCCGGAACGAGGCCGGGGGCGAGTTTGTTCGCCTGCTTCGCCGCCTCGCGCCAACGCGGGGCCTGGCCCTCGGCTTTCGCCTTGCGCGCATCGGCGAGCGAAAGGATCGCGTCGCGCCGCGTGCCGACGTCGCGCGGCAGCAGGCGGGCGTGCATCGTGGCGTTCAGCGTCTCGCGCGCGCCCGACCAGTCCTCGGTCTTTGACTGCAGATCGAACAGCGTGCGCAACATCCCCGAATTGTCGGGGCGGAGCGCGAAGCCCTTCTTGGCGAGGGCGAGCGCCAACTCGGTATCCCCCGCCTCCTGTTTCAGGCGCAGCGCACCCTGGATGCCGGCGAACCGGGTCCGCTCATCGGGGATCAGGTCCTTGTAGAGATCGAGCGCCTTCACGCGGTCGCCGTTCATCTCGGCCGCCTGCGCGCCGACGAGCCGGGTGATCTCGGGCCGGTTCAGCAGCCGATCGGCCTTCGCGGCCTTTCGGGACGCCAGCGTCGCTTCGCCCGCGGCGAGGGCGAGCATGCTGCTCGACAGCGCGTCGAGGCCGCGCCGCTCGCGATTGCGGGTGAAGAACCGGGTTATCGCGGTTTCGTCGCCGAGAAGGAAACGCACCAGGGCGACAAGAAAGCCGACGATCTTCAGGATGCCGAGCGCAACCACGACCAGCACGATCAACCAGAGCACGAAGCCGAGCGGCGTAACCGCGTATTCCCGTCCGGCGATGGCGATCAGCACCTCGCCGGGGGTCTCGATGAGGATGGTCGCGGCATAGGCGAGCCCGGCCGCGATGGCTACGAAAACGACGATCTTGAGCAGGGACCAGAGCATTATGCGCGCCTTTCAGTCAGTTCATGGTCGAAACGGCGGCGGACATCTCCGCCAGTCCCGCCTCGGCGTCGGCGCGCAGCTGAGCCGCCGCGATCCATCCGCTCATCGCCGCCGCGGCCTCTGACGGAAGCTGCCCCGCCTCGGTCAGCGCCGCCGACAGATCGTCACGCCGCAGCGCGTCCTCGATGCGCGACAGCACCGCGTCGGGCGACGCGCCCTGCTGGGGGCTCAGCGCGCGGCTCGCGACATGGGATTCGAGAAAGGCGCGCGACCGCGACAGCAGTCCGTCACCCGCACCCGCGACGATGCTCGCCCGGATCGCCTCATGCGCCTCGTCGGAAAACGCCGCGCGCAGGACGGCCGGCGTCGCGACGCCGCTCGCGGCCGCCGCCTCGAGGCCCGCGGGTGGCGAGACGCCGGCGTTCGCTGCGAGCCGCCCGAGCGGCTCGGCGAACGGCGCGCCGTCCGCGAGCGCCGCGCGGATCGCGGCCACGTCCGCCTGCGCCGCCGCAAGGTCGCGCTCGACCGCCGCGGCCGCCTGCACCTCGGTCGCCTGCTGCTCGGCCGCCGAGGCGCGCGCTTCGGCGTTGGCGGACGCCACGTCGAGCCTGGCGCCGCGGCCCGACACCTAACCCGCGCTCCCCGTGACGTCGGCGCGAAGGCGATCGACCAGGGCCGGTTAGGTGTCCATGCTCGCGACCGCGGCTTT
>JBBRUZ010000114.1:0-10771 GCA_038247355.1 Rhodobacterales bacterium | reverse complement strand
GGATAGCACTCTACGAGAGCCTCCCTCCCCGAACGGCCGCCTCCCAGAGGGCTTCGGCCACAGCAACGCCCGACGCCGCCGCTCGTGACGCACAACACAACGGCCTAAAGGCCACAAAACGGCCCCGACGGACGCCAAAAACGGGATCGATGAATTTGCCGGGTTCAGGGAGCTTCCCGCGGCAGCACCAGCCGTTCACGGTCGACCTCGGATCGCCGGTCTCTTCCGCGACGCGCCCCGCATCCCACAGTGCGTTCGTCCCGCTCGATCCCGGGGTGAGATGCTTCCGAATTTCGTCCGGTTGCTGCGGCTCGAGGCCGAGCTGCGCCCAAAGCTCCGACACGGCGTGCCGGCGCCGCTTGGGCAGCCCGAGCGCGCGAAGGATCGCACGACGGGTAGGCGCGCTGTTCGGTGGCTCGATGCTCGCCGTCTCAAAGTCAAGGCGCCGCGAGAAGCCCCCTGAGCGCCGCCGCCGACGCGTCGATGTCGCTGTGGATCGCCGCGCGAGCGGCGTCGGCGTCCGCGCGAGCCAAAGCCTCGATCAGGACGAGGTGGCTCCGGTTCGCCTCTGCAAAATTGCCTGACCCATGCAACAGGTTGAAATAGGGGCTGATCTGCAGCCATAGCGACTCGATCAGCGGGGTGAGTGTCGGCGATCCGGCTTCGCGGTAGATTGCGAAGTGGAGAGCCCGGTTCGAGTGGAGGTACAACCGCGCGTCGCCCCGCGCCGCCGCCGCGTCAAGGTCGTCCCTGAGTCCGGCCAGTCGCGCCAAGGTTTCGGGGCCTATGCGCGTCGCGGCCCAAGCCGCCGCCATCCCCTCGACCTCGGTCCGGACGCGGCGCAGATCCTCGAGCCGTGGGAGGGTCAGCGCCGGCACCCCCATCGAGCGTCCTGCCACAACCGTCAGCGCCCGCTCCGCCGTCAGACGGTTCAGCGCCTCGCGCACCGGCATGGGGCTGACCGAGAACGTAGCGGCGAGGCTCGCAATGGTGATTGTCCGGCCCGGCGCCAGGTCCCCGTCCAGAATGAGGTCCTTGAGGCGTGCGTATACAAAATCCTGCAACGTTTCCCTCGGAGCGGGGTTTGCCGCCAGTGCCACGGACGGCCCCGCGACCGGCGTCGAGCTCTCCTGCGTAGTCATCCTGCCTCCGATCGGCACGATTGATCTTTGATCAAAACCATGGGAGGGTCAATGTGTCCGCGACGCCGGCGACAGACCGGCCGTCGGACGTTCAGGGGTCCGAAGTATCTGGACCCCGAACCTAACAGGGAGGGGATTCCAATGACGCATTTATCGAGGTTCGCCGCCGTCCTATCCGCTCTGGGGCTGGCTGCGGCGCTTTCCACCGCACCCGCGGTCGCGCAAGAGAAGCACAAGATATTCCTGTCGATGAGCTACATCGGCAACGATTGGCAGGCCGAGGCCGCAAACATGGTCAAAGCGATGTCCGCCCATTCGAGCATGGCCGACAAGGTCGACTTGCAGGTGCAGGTCGCCGGGCCGAACGCCCAGCGCCAGATCCAGCAGATCAACGCGATGGTGCAGGCGGGCGCCGACGCGATCGTCGTCTTTCCGATCTCGCCGACCGCACTCAACAGCGTCGTCAAGAACGCCTGCGACAAGGGCGTACTTGTCTTCGCCTACGACGCGGAGATCACCGAGCCCTGCGCCTACAATATTTCGATCGATCAGGAGGAGGCCGGCCGCGTCACCGCTGAGTGGCTGGTCGAGCGCCTGAACGGCGAGGGCGACATCGTCACCGTGACGGGAGTGCCCGGTACCTCCGTCGACACACTGCGCACCCAGGCCGCGATGGAGGTCTTTGACCAGCACGCGGGCATCAACATCGTCGCCGAGGCAGTCGGCATGTGGAGCCAAGCCGTCGCGCGCACCGAGCTCTCGAAGATCCTCGCCACCCGGACCTGGGACGACATCGACGGGCTCTGGATGCAGGCGGGCTGCTACACCGCGAACGCGATGCAGCTCGAGGCCAATAAGACACCCGAGCAGCTGTTGCCCTGCGCCGGCGAGGGCTCGAATGGCGGACGTATCCAGATGCTGCCGGCGGGGACCGAGGTCGCGGGGGGCGACTGCCCCTACTGCCCGATGGGCGCACCTCGGATCTCTTACGCCTCGCCGCCCTACTCCGGGGCGCTGGCGTTGAAGAAGGCGGTCGAGGCGCTGGAGGGCGCGGAGGTCGAGAAGAAGATCACGCTGCCGCTGCCGGTCGTCACCAGCGAGACGATCAAGTACTGCGAAACCGGCTCGTGGGAGGAGCAGCAGGCGGGCTGCAACGCCTTCCCGCCCGAACTGGTCCCGAATCCCGGCTGGTTCGCGTCGATCTTCTCGGAGGAAACGCCCGAGGTCGGCTTCGATGCGGCGCTGATCGGCCAGCCGGAGATGTAACCGACGGTGCAGCCGGCGCGAATCCCACGCGTGCTAATGGCTAAATGCGTTGCATTTGTTGGCTCGGATTCGGTCGAGATGTCGATCGGCCCGCGCCGCCGCGACGATCGAGCCATAGACCAGGCGCCGCAAGCGCCACGTCTCAGCGCGCAGCGAGCAGGCCGTCGTAACGGGCGCGACGCCATTGTGGCGCCTGGTTCGGCCGGTGGCGGCGGGCGGAGCCGGTGACCGAGCCGGCCGCGATCGCCGTCCGGGGTTTGCGAAAGTCATTCGGCGCGACGGTGGCGGTCGACGACGTGTCGTTCGACGTGGCGCCCGGGCGGGTGCATGCACTGCTCGGCGAAAACGGCGCCGGCAAGAGCACGCTGGTCAAGCTGATGAGCGGCCTGCTCGCGCCCGACGCTGGCGGTTTCAGCGTGTTCGGCGACGCGGCCGCGCTCGCCGCTCCACACGAAGCGCATCGACTCGGGATCCAGACCGCCTTCCAGGAGATGACCCTCGTCGGCGATCTGACCGTGCTCGACGCGATGCTGCTGCCCTACGCCCCCACGGGTCTCGGCGGCGTGATCCGCAGGCGGGCGGCGGCGCGCGATCTCGCTGCGCATCTCGCCGGCCTCGGGTTGGAGGACGTTGAACTCGGCGCAGAGATCCGCGACCTCGATCTCGCGCAGAAGCAGAAGATAGAGATCGCCCGGGCGCTGTTCCGCAAGCCGCGGATTCTACTGCTCGACGAGCCGACCTCGACGCTGTCGGGGAGTGATGTCGACTGGCTCGGCCGGCTGATCGCCGCCGAGAAGGACCGGGGGACCACGGTCGTGTTCATCTCGCACCGGCTGCGCGAGGTGCGCGACTTCTGCGAGACGCTGACGGTGCTGCGCAACGGACGCCACATCGCGAGCGGACGGGTCGGTGACTTCAGCGACGAAGACGTGATCCAGATGATCGTCGGCCGTTCTATCGGGCAAGCCTTTCCCGATCGTCCCGCGGCGCCACCCGCAGGGCCGGACGTGCTGCGGCTCGAGAGGCTGCGCACCGAAGGCAAACTCGCCGACGTTTCGCTGTCGCTGCGGTGCGGTGAGATCCTCGGCGTCGCGAGCCTGCAGGGCATGGGCCAGCTCGACCTTTTCCTCGCCTGCTTCGGGGCCGCCGAGCTGGCTAGCGGGCGGATCCTGGTGGACGGGCAGGAGGTCGCCCTGACCTCGCCGGCGGACGCGGTGAACGCGCGCATCGGGATCGGCCTGGTGCCCGAGGACCGTAAGCTCGAAGCGCTGTTCCTCAATCTCACCGGCGCCGCCAACGCCTCGATACCCGTGATCGGCCGGTTCGCGCGCTGGGGCCTTATCGACGCGGGGGCGGAAACGGCAGCGGTTCGAGCCGCGTTCCGGCGGGTCAACGTCGAGGACCGTGCGCTGTGGACGCGGGCGGGTGCGTTCTCGGGCGGCAACCAGCAGAAGATCGCCATCGCCAAATGGCTGCTCGCTGAGAGCCGGGTGCTCTTGCTGTTCGACCCGACGCGCGGGATCGACGTCGGGACCAAGCACGAGCTCTACCGGCTGATGCGGGCTTTCGCCGACGCGGGCGGCGCGATCCTGTTCCACTCGACCGAGATCCCCGAGCTGGTGCATCTCGCCGATCGGGTGCTGGTGCTCTACAAGGGCCGCGTCGTGCGCGAGGTCAGCGGGCCGGGGCAGACCGAGGAGGCCATCGTCGAGGCGGCGCTCGGCGGGGCCGAGGTTCTTGAGGCCGCCCAATGACGGCGCTGGCGGAGACCGGGCGGCGCGGCTGGCGGCCGCGGATCGGCGCCAACCGCGGCCTGATCGTCGCGGCGATCGTGCTGGCCGTGCTGCTGCTCTTCAATGACCTGATGAGCCCGGGGCCGATGAGCTATTTCGAGGTGAGCTTCCTCGCTTCGGGGGCCGCGACCCTGGCCATCGCCGCCGCCGGCCAGACGCTTGTGATCCTGACCGGCGGGTTTGATCTCTCGGCCGGGGCCGTGGTGTCGCTGGTCAACGTGGCGCTCGCGACCTGGGCGCCGGACACCCCCACCGGCGCGGCGCTGGGCTTCGCGATGGGGATTGGCATCGGCTGCCTGACCGGCGCGTTCAATGGCTTCTTCATCGCGGTGCTGCGGCTGCAGCCAATCGTGGTGACCCTGTCGACGATGTTCATCGTGCAGGGTCTGACGCTGTTCGTGATGGACAAGCCGGGCGGGACGACGCCCTACGGGCTGAGCGCCGCGTTGACCGGCGACATGCTGCCCGGCCTCCTGCCAACGCCGATGGCGCTGATCGGCGGGCTGATCCTCCTGTGGCTGTGGCTGAAGAACACGCGGTTCGGCGTCGCGCTCTACGCGATCGGCTCGGACATGGAAGCGGCGCGGGCGCAGGGCGTGCGCGTCGTGTGGGTCCGGTTCACGGTCTACGTGCTGGCCGGCGGCTGCTACGGCCTCGCCGGCGTCTTCATCTCGGCGCTGATCGGGGCGGGCGACCCGCTAGTCGGCAACCCGATGCTGCTTCAGATCTTCGCGGCCGTGGTGGTGGGTGGCACGCTGCTCGGCGGTGGCCGCGGCGGCGTCGTAGGGTCGATCCTCGGCGCCTACATCCTGATGATCGTCGTGAACATCCTCCTGGTGCTGAACGTCTCGGCCTACTATTCGACTGTCGCCGAGGGTGCGATCCTGATCCTCGCCGTGCTCGCCGGCGCGCTGGGGCGGCGCTCGATGCTGGTGCTGAAGACGCGCTCGTGCTGGCGCCGCCTCGCCGCCCGGCGCGCGGGCGCGCTGCCTGGGCAGGGCGCGCGGACCGTGGCGCCGTTGCGGCTGCCGCTGCGGGGTGCGCCCGAAAGCGCCGTCGCCCCGCCGTCGTTCCGCGCACGCCATGCCGAGGCGATCCGCTACGCGCTGCCGGCCTACGTCTGCTTCATCGCGGTCGTGCTGATCACCGAGGCGGTGATCGGGCGCGCCGCGCTGAGTTGGACTTATTACAACTCGCTGTTGGTGCTGTCGTCGTTCCTGCTGATCCTCGCCCTCGGCCAGGGTACGGTGATCCTGACCGGCGGGCTCGACCTGTCGGTGCCGTGGACCATCGGTTTGTGCGGCATCCTGCTGACCGGGCTCGTCAACGGCCACGACGGGCCACTGTTCTATGCGCTGCCGCTGGTGCTGGCGGTCGGCGCGCTGATCGGCGCGGTCAACGGCGTTGGCGTCGCGGTCGTGGGGCTGTCGCCGATCGTGATGACGTTGGCGATGAATGGCATCCTGCAGGGCGTTGCGCTGCTCTATTCGCAGGGCACGCCGGCCGGCTATTCCGCCCCGCTGATGCGCTGGTTCATGACGGCGAAGCTGGGCGGGGTGACACCCGTCGTCGTGTTCGTCGCCGCCTTCGCGGCGGCGTCGGTGGTGCTGCTGACGCGCACGCCGTTCGGGCGGCGGGTCTACGGCATCGGCAACGGCGAGCGGGTGGCGGCGCTGTCGGGCATCGGCGTCGGGCGCACGCTGATTGCCGTCTACATGCTGTCAGGCGTTTGCGCGGCGCTGGTCGGCTGCTTGCTGACCGGCTTCTCTGGGCAGGCGAGCCTCGGGATGGGCGACGATTACCTGCTTCCGTCGATCGCGGTGGTGGTCGTGGGGGGAACGCTGATCACCGGAGGCCGCGGCACCTATGTCGGGATGGTTGGCGGCGTTCTGCTCCTGACGGCGATGCAGACGCTGCTGGCGGGGACCACGCTTCCCTATGCGATGAGGGCGATCCTGTTCGGGCTTGTGGTGCTCGGCGCGGTCGTGGCGCTGCGGGAGCGCACCCCATGAAGGAGGACGCGATGGACGTTCGGATCGGGGGATTGGCGCCGGGCCTGCGCGTGTTCGTTTCGGGCGGCGCGTCCGGGATCGGCCGGACGATCGCCGACATGCTGATCGCCCATGGGGCGCGGGTGCATGTGACCGACGTGTCGGACGCGGCGCTGGCGGACTACGCGGCGGCGCATCCCGAGCAGGCCGCGAGCCGCGCCGACGTCAGCGACGAGGCGGCGATGGCGGGCGTGTTCGCGGCGGTCGGGCGCGACTGGGGCGGGCTCGACGCGCTGGTCAACAACGCCGGGATCGCGGGACCGACCGGCGGGGTCGAGGAAATCTCGGTCGCGGACTGGCGCCGCTGCCTCGACATCGACCTGACCGGACAGTTCATCTGCGCGCATTTCGCCACTCCGATGCTCAAAGCCGCCGGGGGCGGGGCGATCGTAAACATGTCCTCGGCGGCGGGGCGGTTCGGCTACGCGTTCCGTTCGCCCTATTCGGCCGCGAAATGGGGCGTGATCGGCTTCACGCAGAGCCTCGCCAAGGAACTCGGACCAGCGAACATCCGGGTCAATGCGGTGCTTCCCGGGATCATCGAGGGCCCGCGCATCGAAAGGGTGATCGCGGCGAGGGCCGAGCAGCTCGGCCTCAGCCACGCGGATATGACGGCGCGCTACCTCGAGCGGGTGTCGCTGGGCCGCATGACGCCGTCGGCCGACGTCGCTGCTTTGGTGACGTTCCTGCTGTCCGACATGGGTCGGAATCTTTCGGGCCAGTCTTTCGGCGTCGACGGCAACCTGGAGTCGCTTTGAGATGGCAGATCCTGTCGCCTGTATCGGAGCCGGACATGTGGGTCGTGCATGGGAGCTCGTCATTGCCTCCGCCGGGCGTCGGGTGCGAATATTCGACGAGCGGCGCGAGACGGCCGAGGCGGCGCTCGCCTTCGCAGCTGAGATGCTGCCTGCGCTGGCCGACGAGGACCTGCTGGGCAAGGCGGCGCCGGCGGAGGTTCTCGGTCGCCTCGAGGTTGCCGGAAGCCTTGAGGCCGCCCTGGAAGGTGCGGATCATGTTCAGGAGAGCACGCCCGAGGATCTGCAGGTCAAGCGGGCGGTCTTCGCCCGGCTCGACGCGGCGGCGGCGCCGGGCGCGACGCTGGCGAGCTCCACCTCGGCGCTGCTTCCGTCGAGCTTCACCGAAGACTTGCCGGGTCGGGCGCGCTGCCTCGTCGTGCATCCGATCAACCCGCCGTACCTGATCCGCGCGGCGGAGGTGGTGCCGGCGCCGTGGACCGATGCGGCGGTGGTCGAGCGCACGGCCCGGCTGCTGCGCGCCTCCGGCATGGCGCCGATCGTGATGACGCGCGAGCTCGACGGCTTCGTGATGAACCGGATGCAGGGGGCTCTGCTGGAGGAGGCGTTCCGCCTCGTCGCCGACGGCTACGCCACGATCGAGGACGTGGACGTGGGGATCCGCGAGGGGCTTGCGCTGCGCTGGAGCATCATGGGGCCGTTCGAGACTATCGACCTCAACGCCCCCGGCGGCGTCCGCGATTACGCCATCCGCTACCAGCGGATCTACGAGCGGCTGTTCCCGTCGATGCAGCGCCGCGTCGACTGGACCGGGCCGGTGATGGACACGATCGAGGCGGACCGGCGCTTGCGCCTGCCCGAGGCGGAGCTTCCGGCGCGGGCGAAATGGCGCGACCTCCGGCTGATGGCGTTCGCCGCCTTCAAGCGCCGCGCGGCGCGCGACATCGGGGAGTGAGGGACTTGGCGAGCCGGAACAAGGTCATCATCACCTGCGCCGTGACCGGTGCAATCCATACGCCGTCGATGTCGCCGTATCTGCCGGTGACGGCGGAGAAGATCGCCGACGCGGCGGTCGGCGCGGCCGAGGCGGGCGCCGCGATCGTGCACCTGCACGCGCGCAACGCCGAGACCGGCCAACCGGACCAGACGCCCGAGGGGTTCGAGCCGTTCCTGAAGATCATCAAGCAGCGCTCGGCCTGCGTGATCAACCTGACCACCGGCGGCGCGCCATGGATGCGCGTCGAGGAGCGGGTGGCGCCGGCGGTGACGTTCCGCCCCGAGGTCGCCTCGCTCAACATGGGCTCGATGAACTTCGGGCTGTTCCCGATGCTCGACCGGTTCACGGACTTCAAGCACGCCTGGGAGCGAGAGCATCTCGAGAATAGCCGCGACCTCGTGTTCCGCAACAGCTTTCAGGACATCGAGTACGTGCTGCGCGCGCTGGACGATGCCGGCACGCGGTTCGAGTTCGAATGCTACGACATCTCGCACCTCTACAACCTCGCACACTTCCTCGAACGCGGACTGGTGAAACCGCCGCTGTTCGTACAGTCGGTCTTCGGTCTGCTCGGCGGGATCGGCGCGCACCCCGAAGACGTGGGGCACATGCGCCGCACCGCTGACAGGCTGTTCGGCGACGCTTACCGCTGGTCGGTGCTTGGCGCGGGGCGCAACCAGCTCCGCGTCGCGGCGATGGCGGCGGCCATGGGCGGCAACGTGCGGGTCGGGCTCGAAGACTCGCTTTGGGCCGGGCCTGGCCGGCTCGCGGAGTCCAACGCCGAGCAGGTGCGCCTCGTCCGGCAGGTTATCGAGGGGCTGGGGCTCGGGATCGCGACGCCGGACGAGGCGCGCGAGATCCTGAACCTGAAGGGCGGCGATCAGGTCGCATTCTGAACGCGGGGAGAGCCGATGCGGATCGACGTGGTGATCGACGTCAAGACGACGCTGGGCGAGGGCCCGCTGTGGGACGTCGAGCAGCAGAGGCTCTATTTCATAGACAGCTTCGACGGGCGCGTCTTCCGCTGCACCGCCGACGGGCGCGAGGTGCACGCGTGGGACGTGCCGGAGAAGATCGGCTCGATCGCGATCCGCAAGGACGGGCGCGGCGCGATCTGCTCGCTGGCGAACGGGTTCCACACGCTCGATTTTGAAACTGGCGAGGTGGCGCTGATCCACGACCCCGAGCCGGACAAGCCGAACAACCGGCTCAACGACGGCAAGGTCGACCGGCGCGGCCGCTTCATCGCCGGCTCTATGGACACGATGGAGAAGGGGCCGAACGGAGCGCTCTACCGGCTCGACCCCGACATGACCGTCCGCAAGCTCGACGACGGCATCATCGTCTCGAACGGGCCATGCTGGAGCCCGGACAACCGCACATTTTACTTCACCGATTCCTGGTCGGGCGAGATCAGCGCCTACGACTACGACATCGAGACCGGGGCCGTCTCAAACCGGCGAACCTTCGCCAAGGTCGACACATCGCGCGGCGGCGCGTCAGACGGATCCACAGTGGATGCCAAGGGGTTCGTCTGGAACGCCCAGGTCTATGACGGCAAGCTCGTTCGGTACGCTCCGGACGGTTCGGTCGATCGGGTCATCGACATGCCGGTGAAGAAGGTGACTAGTGCAAATTTCGGTGGCCCAGACCTCGACATCCTGTTCGTAACATCAATGGCCAAGCCGCCGCTGCCCCGCTTTCCGGGCGACGGGCAGCGCCGCGGCGCGGTATTCGCGGTGACGGGGCTCGGCGTTCGCGGCTTGCCAGAGCCACGTTTCGGCGCCTGAATTCGCCTTTCTATATAATCGCATCCCGCGGTGGGCAGCCCGTTGTCAGGGCAAGTTTCCAAGTTGCGCCACGCCCGATCGGTGGAGGCGCAGCAGCTCGGCCGCCGCGAGGCCGAAGGCCGCGCCCTTGGCCGCTGCCGCCCCATTCAGCAGCGCCGCGAAGAGCGGCTCTGGGTCGCCGGCGATCGCCGCCTCGACCAGCGGTGCGCGGAGCCCGGCGGTGCGCGCCTGCAGTAAAAGTTGCCGGGCGATGTTTGCGAGCATCGTTGGATGGAGAAGGATCGCCGAGAGCTGGCGGTCAAGGGTCGTCGTTACGTCGAAGACATGGGTAACAGAAAGCAGCGTGCGCCCGAAGTACCATCGCTCGAACACGCCGTGCTCTGCCAGCCCTTCGACGAAGTGCTCAGGGCAGTGCTAGTCGAACTGCGCGCACCAAGCCGCCTCGTCCACCGCTTGCGCCAGCACCCGATGATCGAGATTATCTTCATAGAACGCTGAATCTGGATCGAAGGTCACCACTGCGTAGGGTTGCGTCCGGCGGATAGCATGAATGATCCGCTCGCGCAGCGCGACCTTCGCGACGTCGCCCAGTACGTCGGTCGCCCAACCGAGATCCGCGATCTCGGCGATCCCGAGTACCGCGGCTGCCGAGCGGAACTCGGCCGCATTGCACCGGATGGTCTCCGCCGCGTCGAGTCCGACCTAGTCCCAGCGATCGTCCGTCACCCGAAGGCAGACAATGCGCCAGCCCGCGTCGGCCCACATGGGCAGGACGCCGCCGGCGAAGAAGGCTGGATCGTCGGCGTGCGCGACCACGAGCAGGAGTGTGCGCCCGCGCCCAAGCGTAAGCGGCGGCTGGGGGGCACTGGCTTCTCAGCTTGACGGCATGAAGTTCCATGGCAGGAGGTCGTCGAGGCGACTTTGCGGGTGACCTTTGGCGATCGCAGTCAGGGTGTCCTTGAGGTAGGCGAGGGGCT
>JBBRUZ010000113.1:0-10846 GCA_038247355.1 Rhodobacterales bacterium | reverse complement strand
GGCTTGGCCGAGGGCGACGAGCGCTGGAGCGCGACCGGGCCGATCTGGCGGCGACGGTGGCCGAGCGTACGGCGGCGCTGACGGCCGCGAACGCCCGGCTGGAGGCGGTCGACGCCGAGCGGCGGCGATTCTTCGCGGATGTCGGCCACGAATTGCGCACGCCGTTGACGGTGATCCTCGCGGAGACCGATCTCGCGGCGCGGGCCGGGGCGCTGACCGAGGCCGAGTTTCGCGAGGCGCTGGGCGTGATCGGCGCGCGCGCGCGGCGGCTGAACCGGCGGATCGACGATCTGCTCCGCGTCGCCCGCTCGGAAAGCGGGCAGATCGAGCTCGACGACGCGCCGTTTGATCTCGGCCGCGCGACGGAGGACGCGGTGGCCGACGTGGCGACGCTGGTCAGGCGCGCCAAGGTGCGGGTCGACGCGCACCTCGCGTCGGCCGCGACGGCGCGGGGCGACCGGGACTGGTCGCGGCAGGTGATCGCCGGTCTGATCGAGAACGCGACGAGACATTCGTATGAGGGCGGCGTTATCTTGATTGCCCTCGGGTCGCGCGACGGTATGCTGACCCTCAGCGTCATCGACGAGGGCGAAGGTGTTCCGCCCGACCAGCAGGGCCGGGTGTTCGAACGGCACGTGCGCGGTCGCACCACCGCGCTTGGCTTCGGCGTGGGCCTGGCGCTCGCGCGGTGGATCATGGAGCGGCAGGGCGGCCGGATCGACCTGATCAGTCCCGCGCCGAACGGACGGGGCACACTGGTGACGCTGCGGTTTGTGGAGGCGGGCGAATGACCCTTATGCGGCGCATTTTGGTGCTGGAGGACGACGAGGACATCGCCTCGGCGCTCGCCCGCGGGCTGGAGCGCGAGGGGTATCGTGCGGTGGTGGCGCTGGATCTCGAGACGGCGCGGGCGCTCAGCGCTGACTGCGTCTTCGACGCGGCGGTGGTGGACGTGATGCTCGGCGACGAGGACGGCAAGGACATGGTGCGCGATCTGCGCGCGGCGGGGATGCGGGCGCCGATCGTGATGCTGAGCGCGCTCTCCGGCGTCGCCGCGCGTGCCGCGGGGCTGGAGGCCGGGGCGGACGACTATGTGGCGAAACCGTTCGATTTCGCCGATCTGATCGCGCGCATCCAGGTGCAGGAGCGGCGACGCGCCGACGAGGCCAAGGGCGCTTACGCAGGGTTGCGCTACGACCCGGCGCAACGGTTGGCGCAGGGACCGGGCCGCAGCGCACGGCTGACCGAGCGCGAGGGCGTCCTGCTCGAACTGCTGCTGGCGCATCCCGAACAGGTATTGAGCCGGGGTTATATCTTCGACGCGCTGTGGGCCGGAGACGGTGGAGCGAGCGAGAACGTCGTCGACGTCTATATCGGGTATCTCCGGCGGAAGCTTGCGCCAGCGCCGGCGTTTGGCGTGGAATTGCGGACGGTCCGCGGGCGCGGCTTCACGCTGACGCGCGCGGGTGGGGAGCGGACGCATGGCTAGAGCGACGTTTGCGGCCACGATTCTCGCAATCGCGCTGGCGGCGGGCGCCGCAGATGCGGGCGAAGCGCAGGACCGGCTGTTCGCGACGGGATTGCTAGACAGCGTCGAGACCGGCCACAGGCTTGTCTTTGCACATCAGCGCAGTGGCAGCGCCGTGGTCGGGCCAGCCCTCGCGCCGATCGAGAACGGTCGCGTGGAGATACTGCTCGCGCCGTCCGAGGTCAGCGACGGGCGCAGCGCCGAGGTTTCGCTCCACGACGGGGTTCGGGTCCGTCAACTTGATCCGGTTCCGGCCTCGGCGGGCAATCCGCTGCTGATGGTGTTCATGGAGACCAGCGTGCGGATGATGGCCGCGGCGACCGGCGGCAGTCCGTTCTATATCCGCAATCGAATGCGTGATGCGCTGCGCACCCAGGACGCCGGCGTGCCGGTCGAGGTAGAGATCGACGGCGCGACGGCGCCAGGCGTGCGCTACGGCTTCCGGCCATTCGCGGGGGATCCGAACGCCGGGCGGATGGGGGCCTTCGCCGATCTGGAGTTCAGTTTCGTGTTGAGCGACGCGGCGCCCGGCGGCTTCGCGGTGCTGGAGACGGTCGCTGGTCCCAATCCCGGGGGCGATGCGGCGTTTCGCGAGACGATGACCTTTCAGGCGCTGGAGGCGGGCCGATGAGGCGGTCGACAGCGATCTTCGGGATGGCGCTGCTGGCGTGGCCGGCGGCGGCGCAGGCGCCGATGGCGCTCAACGACTATCCGACGGAGGCCCGGGCGGAATACGTCTTCGCCTGCATGGCGGTGAACGGGCAGACGAGCGAGGCGCTGCGGCGGTGTTCGTGCTCGATCGATGTGATCGCGTCGATCCTTCCCTACGAGCGATACGTCGAGGGCGAGACGGTTGTCGCGATGCGGCTGATCTCCGGCGAGCGCGTCGGCATGATGCGCACCGCGGCTAGCGCCAGCGAA
This sequence comes from Rhodobacterales bacterium, assembly GCA_038247355.1. Taxonomy (GTDB): domain Bacteria; phylum Pseudomonadota; class Alphaproteobacteria; order Rhodobacterales; family Rhodobacteraceae; genus Amaricoccus. The sequence goes on along the minus strand of JBBRUZ010000113.1, from coordinate 8,397 downwards.
ATGGTGCGAGACTTGCGCCGGGCGCAGGCCGAGGGCGAGATACGCTGCTTCTAGGCCATGGACAGAACGACGCCCCGCCTCCGTTTCGTCGAACGTCTCGAGCCGCGCCGATGTGCGACCTAGGTTCCGAGGTGAAAGCGTCGCTCGAAGACCGCGCCTTTCGTGTCGGTGGCGCGGATTTCAAGCGGGCCGTCGCCAGTGTCGGTATAATGGAAGCGGAAGGTCGGATCCTCGCTGATCGAAATGCCGCCGATCATCGAGAAAAGAACTTCGTCGCCGGCCCGCACCTCGAGCGTATCGATGAAATGCGCCGGCACGAAAAGTTGCGTGACCTGGTCGCGCTGGAGCCCGGAATAGTTTGGATGGCGCAGCATGACCTGCGCCTCGCGGCGCACGCCCGATTGACGCGGCGCTTCGTCGTACCAGCGGGCGCGCATCTCGCCGATCGCTTCGAGCGCCGCGACCGCATCCTTGGCGGCGGGGGCGGAGCAGCCGCCCGAGGCGCGCACGAAGCGGCCGGTCATGTAATGCTTGCCGTCTTCGGCTTCGACGATGGCGCGGACGTTGGAATAGGCGTTGACCCGGACGCGGGTCTCGATGTCGAGGGGCCGCATCGCCGCGCCGAAGGCGAAATCGCCGACGACGGGCGCGGGGTTCTCGTCGATGACGAGGATCAGGCGACGAACGTCGGGCGCACCCAGCGCCTGGGTGAAGCGGATTGGGACGGTGGCGGCGTCCTCGGCCCGGAACGGCGCTTCGAGGGCGTAGAGGCCAGCGCCGTCGAGCAGTTCGACGTCGCCGATCACGTCGTAGCGGATGGCGTCCCAGGCGTCGCTGTCGACGAGCGCGGAGCCGTCGGTCAGCGAAGCGGTCGTCTGGGTTGGGGCAGTCTGGGCCGGAGCAGTCTGGGCCGTGGAGATCGACGGCGATGCCGTAACGACGACCGCCGCAACGAACGAGGCGGCGAAAAGCCAGCGTGCTGTCGACATCGGCCCGGTTCCTCCCATGGATTTCTGCCCGCGCACCGTAGCATGGAACCGCGACCCGCGCATCGCGACGAAAGTCCGGGGGTGCGATGCTGGAGTTGATCGTCGAGGTCTGCCTGGCGGCGCGCGGCGACCTGTGCGCGGACCGGCTGTTGCCGGGCGCCTGCATCGAGGCGCGGGCGGAGACTTGGGTCGCGGCGCGGCCGGAATTGACGCTCGCTGGCTGGCGCTGCGGGGGCGTGGCGCCGCTGGCGGTGGTCGAGATCGCGCCGGGCGTCTTCGTCCACGAGGGCGCCGTCGCGACGCTCGATCGGGCGAACCTCGGCGACCATGCGAACGTCGGGTTCATCATCGGATCGGAGGCCGTCGCGGTGATCGACACCGGCGGGACGCGGCATGTCGCGGAAGGTCTCTATGCTGCGGTTCGGGAGCGGACCGATCTGCCGATCGGCTGGCTGATCCTGACGCATACGCATCCCGACCATGTGATGGGCGGCGCGGTGTTCGACGAAGCGGGGGCGGTGGTGATCGGTCATGCGCGGCTCGGGCCGGCGCTCGAGGCGCGGGCGGACACCTATGTCGCGGCGATGGACCGGCTGGCGGGACCCGCCGCGGGGATCGGCGGCGGGCTCGTGCTGCCCGAGGAGGCGGTGGACGGGCGGCGCGAGATCGATCTCGGCGGGCGGCTGCTGACGCTGGAGGCGCATCCGACCGCGCATACCGACAACGATCTGACCGTGTTCGATGAGACCACGGGCACCTGGTGGCTGTCGGATCTGATTTTTGCATCACACCTGCCGGTTGTGGACGGATCGGTGCTCGGCTGGATCGACTTGCTCGACGCGCTGGCGCTCCGGCCGGCGAGCCGCGTGGTGCCGGGCCACGGCGCGGTTTCGCAGCCCTGGCCGGCGGCGGCGGGGCCGACGCGGGACTACCTCGCGAGGCTGGTCGCGGAGACCCGCGACGCGCTGGCGCGCGGCGAGCCGCTGTCGGTCGCCGGGGCGCGCGTCGGGGCGGATCTGCGCGGCACATGGGAGCTGTTCGACGATTTCAACGCGCGCAACGCGACCACGGTCTACCGCGAACTGGAATGGGAGTGACGCAGGCTTCGATGAGCGCGGGCGACGAGCGGACGCGTGTCGCACTGTGCGACACCTTCAAGCTATTGATTTATCTGACTTCAAGTGCCGTGAGTTCTCCTTGGTCAGGTCCGCATCCCGATTTGGGCTGCTGGACGGTGCGGAATATCCGGCGCCTCGCAACGCGCATCGACCGGCGCCGTCCGATACGGCGCCGCGCGGCCCTTGTCGATCCGGCTCACGACCCGTAGCTGATGCGCGGGTCGTCGGCCCCGGCGAGGTCGAGAAAGGCGAAGCCGTTCGGGCCGAGCGTCAGGCATCGATCCAACAGTCCCGCGGCCTGGTTCGGCGCCCGTTCGGCGAGGGCGAGGCCGCGGACCCTCATCTCCAGCGTCTGCCGGGAAAGGTTGAACACGCAGCCGAGCGTGTCCATCGGCCCCTGCCGCAGGAAGGCCAGCACCGGCTCGGCGGTCTTGAGGAACCGCGATCCGCCTTCGCGGAGCACCGGGCGCGCCGTTCGCCAGGCCAGCATCCGGCGGTAGAAGTTCAGGATCGACGCTGGGTCCTCCTCCTGTCCGGCTGCATGCCGGGCCGCCTGCGGCGCCTTGATCGGCAGCCAGGGCTTCGCGGTCGAAAACCCCGAATAGGCGTTGCCGTCGTCCCAGACCATCGGCGTCCGGCAGCCGTCGCGGCCCTTGTAGTCCGGCCAGAACCGGATGCCCGGCGGATCGGTCAGCTCCTCGAACGACAGCTCGGACTCCTCGAGCCCAAGCTCCTCGCCCTGATAAATACACACCGATCCCTGGAGGCTCAGGAGCAGCGCCGCCGCTTGCCGGGCCACCGCGTCGGGATCATGCGCGTGGTCTTTCCAGCGGGTGACGTGCCGGATCACGTCGTGGTTGGAGAAACTCCAGCACGGCCAGCCGTCCGGCGCCGACTTGAAGAACCGCTCGACGGACTTGCGGAAATGACGCGCGGAAAATTCCGGGCTCAGCATCTCGAAGCTGTAGGCCATGTGCAGCCGCTTTCCGCCGCGGGTGTAGTCGGCCATGATCTGAGTGGCGAGTTGCCCGCTCTCGCCCACTTCGCCCACCGTCGTGCGCGCCTCGTAATGATCCATCACCGTGCGGACACGCTTCAGGAACGCGATGTTCTCGGGCTGGTTCTTGGAGCGCAGATGCTGTTGCATCTCGTAGGGGTTTATCGCCGGCAGCGGATCGTCGCGCTCGGCTGGCGGATTGGGGCGGAGCTTTCGATCATGGAAGTAGTAGTTCACCGTATCGAACCGGAAGCCGTCCACGCCCCGCTCCAGCCAGAACTTCAGCACCTCCAGCACCGCGTCCTGAACCGCCGGCTCGTGGAAGTTGAGATCGGGCTGGCTGGTCAGGAAATTGTGCAGATAGTACTGCCGCCGCCGCGTGTCCCAGGCCCAGGCCGAGCCACCGAAAACCGAGGGCCAGTTGTTGGGCGGCGTCCCGTCCGGTTGCCCGTCGGCCCAGACGTACCAGTCCACCTTCGGATTGTCGCGGCTCGCCCGGCTCTCGGCGAACCACGGGTGCTGGTCCGACGTATGGCTCAACACCTGATCGATCATGACCTTGAGCCCCAGCGCGTGGGATCGCGCGACGAGCTTGTCGAAATCCGCCAACGTCCCGAACAGCGGATCGATGCCAATATGGTCTGACACATCGTATCCCATGTCCGCCATCGGTGAGGGAAATACCGGCGACAGCCAGATCGCATCGACGCCGAGCCGCGCGAGATAGTCGAGACGGTCGGTGACGCCTGGAATGTCGCCGACGCCGTCGTCGTTGTTATCCTGAAACGACCGGGGATAGACCTGATAAATGACCGCGCCACGCCACCAATCCTTCATGACTGTCCCCCGGTCATTGATCGCCGCCTTCTATAACCGCCGTCCGGCCCGAGGCCAAATCCTTTCACGACAGGGCTGGCGCGCCTGCCGCAAGCCTTTTCATCCGGCGTGATTTCAATAGACTGGTGTGAACAATCAAAAGGAGATCGGGCGGGGCATGGGCAAGATCATCACGTTCGCACAGCAGAAGGGGGGCGCGGGCAAGACGACGGTGCTCGCCCATCTGGCGGCGGCCTGGGCGGCGGCCGGGCGAAGTGTGGCCCTGATCGACCTCGATCCGCAACGTTCGCTCACGCGCTGGGCGAAACTTCGCGGCGACCCGCGTCTTGTCCTGATCGAAAGCAAGGATTACCGCGCGTCCACCGACATGAAGGCCGCGGCGAGGGCGCACGACTTCGTGCTGGTCGATTGCCCCGGCGCCGCGTCGAGCCTGCTCGACGCAGTCGTCCGCGAGAGCGCGCTGGTGATCGCGCCCTGTCAACCATCGGTGATGGACATCTGGGCTACCGCCAGCGTGATCGAGACCACCACCAAGCAGAAGACGCCGCTGCGGATCTTGCTGAACCGGGTGCCGGCGCGCGGTGGCGGGGTCGATGACGTCACGCCGGAACTGGGGCCTGCGCAGCGAAACCTGTTCGTGGCGCGCCTGGGAAACCGAATCGCCTTTTCGCATGCGATGCTCGGTGGCCGCACCGCGCCGGAACTGTCGCGCCGCACCGCCGCCGCTGCCGAGATCGCCGCGTTGCTCGCCGAGGTCGAAGGCGTGATCGCCGCCCGCTAACGGAACCGGCCGACGGGGCTAGACTTTGTGCCTATGCGGTCCCGAGGCCGGCGCTCGGGAATTCACCCTTGTCGGAATGCTGGCCTCAGGCCCCGACCGCGAGTTTGCGCTTGCCTTCGGCGCTCTGCGGATCGCGCAGAACATAGCCACGGCCCCAGACGGTTTCGATGTAGTTCTCGCCGCCGGTCGCCTCGGAGAGCTTCTTGCGCAACTTGCAGATGAAAACGTCGATGATCTTCAGCTCGGGCTCGTCCATGCCGCCGTAAAGATGGTTGAGAAACATTTCCTTGGTCAGCGTCGTGCCCTTGCGCAGCGACAGCAGCTCGAGCATCTGGTATTCCTTGCCGGTCAGATGCACCGACTTGCCGTCGACCTCGACGGTCTTGGCGTCGAGATTGACCGCGAACTTGCCCGTTGCGATCACCGACTGGGCGTGGCCTTTCGAGCGGCGCACGATCGCATGGATCCGCGCGATCAACTCCTGGCGGTGAAAGGGTTTGGTCATGTAGTCGTCCGCGCCGAAGCCGAAGCCCTTGAGCTTGGACTCGGTGTCGTCCGTGCCCGTCAGGATTAGGATCGGCGTCTCGACCTTGGCGACCCTCAGCTGACGCAAAACCTCGTGACCGGTCATGTCCGGCAAATTCAGATCGAGCAGAATCAGGTCGTAGTCGTAAAGCTTTGCAAGATCGATGCCTTCCTCGCCGAGGTCCGTCGCATAGACGTTCAGGTTCGCATTCTGGAGCATCAACTCGATGCTCTTCGACGTTGTCGGATCATCCTCGACAAGCAAGATTCGCATGGGCTGCTCTCCATTCTAAACAGCGGCTCTATATGGCACCATAATCCTTAACCCAAAAAAGGTTAACGCTTGATTACGATAGTGACGTCAGTTTTGTTCGCCTTAAAGTTGCCGATACTTCTGGATCGCCGTCACGCGCAGCGCCGCCGCCCCATGCCGGCGGACGGCCGACCGCCAGATCTCGAGTTCCTCTTCCGAAAGCCGGTACATTTCGCACGCTTCCTGCGCCTCGATAAGTCCGAAATCGACCGCGGCGACGACCGTCGCCTTGCGTCGCGCCACCCACCGTTTGGTATTGACCGGGGGGAGATCGGATCTCGTCAGTTTGACGCCGTCAGACAGCGTCACGAAAACCGGTCCTTTTTCACGTCTGATATACATTGCATGCTCCCTGACTTGCGGCTCACCCACTCGTTTGCTTACGGGAGTATCCATTAAGTGCGGTTGAAGCACGGGCTTGCGAATGTCTAAGGTTTTACTATATTTGCCCGCAAAGGATGGCTTGTTCAGATGGTCTATATTCACGGTCAGTCGTCGACGGGGGGCGCCCTGCCGCTCAACAGCCTCGGTCTTGCGAAGCGGCCGAACGACACGCGCGTCGTCGTGGCGATGTCGGGCGGCGTCGACAGTTCGGTCGTCGCGGCGATGCTCGCGGCGGAGGGCTACGACGTCGTCGGCGTAACCTTGCAGCTCTACGATCATGGTGCGGCGCTGGCCCGAAAGGGCGCGTGTTGCGCCGGGCGCGATATCCACGACGCCCGCCGCGTGGCCGAGGCGATCGGCTTTCCCCACTATGTCCTCGACTACGAGAGCCGGTTCCGCGACGCCGTCATCGACGAGTTCGCCGACGCCTATTTCGCCGGCGCCACTCCCGTTCCGTGCATCCGCTGCAACGAGCGGGTCAAGTTCCGCGACCTCCTCGAGACCGCCCGCGATCTCGAAGCCGACTGCATGGCTACCGGCCACTATGTTCAACGCACACCCACCCCTCTCGGCGCCCAGCTGCACCGGGCCGCAGACCCCATCCGCGACCAAAGCTACTTCCTGTTCACTACAACGCCCGAGCAGCTGAATTATTTGCGGTTCCCGTTAGGAAAATTTCAATCAAAGGCGGAAACTCGCGCGCTCGCGACTCGGTACGGTCTCGCGGTGGCCGACAAGCCCGACAGCCAGGATATCTGTTTCGTACCAAATGGTTCTTACGCCGCCGTGCTCGAAAAACTGCGGCCCGGCGCAGCCAGACCCGGTGCGATCGTGCATGTCGATGGGCGGATTCTCGGCTCTCACAATGGCGTGATCAACTTTACGGTCGGACAACGGCGCGGCCTCGGGATCGGGGGCGGCGAGCCGCTGTTCGTCGTTCGGCTCGATGCGGACGCCGGCGAGGTCGTCGTCGGCCCGCACTCGGCGCTGGCGCGTCGGGTCGTGCGGCTGGCGGAGGTCAACTGGTTGGGGGACGGCGCCTTCACGGACGCGCCGGCGGACGGATGGGACGTTCTTGCGCGGGTGCGCTCGACGCGGGCGCCGAAGCCGGCGCGGGTGTTCCCCGACGGGCCGGGGACGGCGCGGGTGGAGTTGCTCGTCGCGGAAGAAGGCGTGGCGCCAGGCCAGGCCTGCGTCTTTTACGCGACCGAGGGCACGCGCGTGCTTGGCGGCGGCTGGATCGTCCGGGGGTGACGCCGGTCCGCCGACGCGTCGCACGAGCGCCGGGCGTCCGCCGCGACCGGCGTCCGACCCCGGCGCCGACCAGCGACAACGTGCGAGATCGCACCCGAAGGCGCGCCCGTCACGCGCCGTCGTCGCGCCCGGCGCTCCTCCCGCCGCGGCGGCGGGGGGGGGCCGTCGCCGCGAGCCCGTCGCGCAGCACCGCCGTCATCGGGTGATGCGGATTGGCCGACCCGTAGTGATCGAGCAGAAGCGCGACTTCGGCGGGCCCGGCGTCGGCTGCGGAGTCCATGGCCCAATCGAGGAAAATCGCGCGGCACTCCGCAAGATCGAGTTCCATCCGGTAGGCTTCGAAGATGAGGCCGCGCGGGTCGATGGCGAGGCCGCCTTTTGTTGTGCGCATGGCGGGCTCCGGTTGTTGGCGGGGCGCATGTTGCCCGATCCCGGTCCACATTGACAGAGCCTTGTCGGACCGCCGGCGGCGCCGCGTCGTTCGACAGGCGGAACACGCGGCGCATCGACCGACGCCTGTCGCGATAACTGCCGCCGTGGCGCCTTCACCCGGCGCCAGCTCGATTGACCGCCTCGAGGACGGCGACGGCGCGGGCGGCGGGATCAAGACCCGAATACCGCGCGAGGGACGACCGCAGAACTTCCGCGGCGGGGTCGTCCAGCTTGCGCCCTGTGGCGAACTCGGCCTCGAGAAAACCCGTCCACGCGGCGAGCGCGGCGTCGCAGGCCGGGCTGTCGAGACCCATCGCGCGCCGCGCGGTGCGGGTCGGAACGACGCGGATCGGCAGTTTGAGCGAGCCGTCCATCGCGATCTGGCGCAGGCGGTGCTCGATGGTCGGATTGCCGAACCGGGCGAGCAGCGCGTCGCGATACGCGGGCGCCGTGGACCGCACCGCGTCGGGCAGCGTTTCGGCCGCCTCGTCCATCAACGCCGCGGCGCCCTGCGCGAGCGCCCGGTCCGATGCCGCCTGATCCACGAACACGTGGCCCGCCAGCGTTCCGGCATAGGCCAGATAGCTGTGCGCGCCGTTGAGCATCCGGAGATTTCGCATCTCGAACGGCGCGACTTCGGCTACGAAGACTGCGCCCGCTGCGTGCCAGGGCGGGCGTTCGGCGGCGAAGCGGTCCTCGATCACCCATTCGGTGAAGCCCTCGGTCGCCACCGGCGCCTGCGGCGGATGACCGCTGGCCGCGACCTC
>JBBRUZ010000112.1:0-10866 GCA_038247355.1 Rhodobacterales bacterium | reverse complement strand
TGGTGCGTCCCGCCGCGGGGCGCTCCGCCGCCGCGGGTTTTCGCGCCTGGCGCCGCGGCGCGCCGGGGGTGGCCTCGCCCACGCCGATGCCGACCATCGTCTTTCACGGCGACGCCGATCCGGTCGTGCATCCGCGAAACGGCCGATACGTCGCCCGGCGCGCGCTGGGCGGCTGGCCGGGCCTGAAGGCGACGGTGCGCAAGGGTCGCGCGCCCGGGGGCGGCGGCTACGTCCGCACCACCCACCGCATCGGCGCGGGCAAGCCGTTGTGCGAGCATTGGGCCATCGAGCGCGCCGCCCACGCCTGGTCAGGCGGAAACGCAAGCGGCAGTTTCGCCGATCCCAGCGGTCCCGACGCGTCGCGGGAAATGGTGCGCTTCTTCCTGCGACACCGCACGACGCTCGCGCGCCGCCGCGCCGTCCTTTCCGGGTGACCGCGCGGCGTCAGCCCACCCGGTCAGGCGTCGCGCGATCGGCGCCGCCGGCTCCGCGCGCGAAGCGCCACGGCCCCGCCGACGGCGCTCAGCAGCAGGATCGCGGCGCCCGGCGCTGGCACCGGCGCGGGGGGATCGCCCTCGACGCGCAAGGTCAGGTTGTCGATCTGAAAGCCGCCGCACCATTCGAGGCACCACTGCGTGCTCGACGTCTTGATCTCGGGATAGAAGTGCACGGGCGCGTCCGGGTTGAAGTACCGGAGTTCGAGCATGTCGATGTCGCGAAAATCCTCGCCGAAACCGAGGCGCGCGTACTCCCCGTAACCCCCATCCATCCATCCGGTGACTTCGGCGACGAGCTCTTCCCTGCGGTAGCCGAAGACCCCGTAGTTGTCGAAAACCGGCTTTGAAGCGTGGAGCCACGCGTCCCGCTCGCCCGGCGACGTCGGACGCGGACCGGCGCCGGTCTGATAGAGATTGGAGTAGGCCAGCGCGTTCGCTGCGACCGCGTCGAAGCGCAACCCTTCGACCGAGCGAATGGTCGACCGGAGCAGGCCGCCGTCGTCATGCAGATAGAGCGCGTCCGACGTGGCGTACTCCGTGCTCTGCTGATACGAGAACCCCATCATGACCTGATCTCCTCCGCCCCAGCTGACATCGAAATCATCGAGCACCACCAGAGACGCAGGAAAGACCGGCGACGCAATCAGCATCGCCACACAAAAAGTGATTTTTTTCATAGAGTTAGCCCCTTTTTCACTACGCGCCGCAACTTTCGGTCCATCCAACCGATTCGGCAACTGGAATCACTGCCGCTAACAATCGAAGAGTGGTCGGCCACCGCTGGCGGCGCGGATCCCAGCCCTCCGTCGTGGCTTCCCCACTCCGCACAGGGTAGGTTCCGATCGCCTGCGCAAGCCAGTTGCCAAACGTCGGGAATTGGCCTCCTGTCGATGGGTTAGCATGAAACCCGAAAGGATCGCGCCGTTGCCCCTCGTCCTGCCCGAACCCCTGTCCCGCCGCGGTCTGCTCCGGGCCTCCGGCGGTGCTCTGACCCTGGCTCTGCTGCCGCGCCCGCTGTTCGCCCAGACCGCGATCCCGACCGCGGCGATCTACACCGTTCCGGTGGAGCAGCAATGGGTCAGCCGGATCCATCTCGCGGCCGGGACCGCCGCGGCGCGCGGCGACATCACCTATTCGTTCTCGGAGAACACAGCGAACACAGACTATGCGCGCGTCATGCGGGAGTATTGCGAACAGGGCGCCAAGCTCATCCTCGGCGAGGTCTTCGGGGTGGAAGCGGCGGCCCGCGAGGTCGCTCTCGACTATCCCGACGTCGCGTTCCTGATGGGCTCGAGCTTCAAGCCCGACGGCGCCAACCCGAACTTCGCCACGTTCGACAACTACATCCAGGACGCCTCCTATCTGACCGGGATCATCGCGGGAGCGATGACGACCTCGAACCGCATCGGCATGGTCGGCGGTTTCCCGATCCCGGAGGTGAACCGCCTGATGAACGCGTTCATGGCCGGCGCCGAGGAAATGGAGACGGACATCGCGTTCCAGGTCGCCTTCATCGGATCGTGGTTCGACCCGCCCAGGGCCAAGGAGACCGCCGTCGCGATGATCGAGAACGGCGCGGACGTGATGTACGCCGAGCGTTTCGGGGTTTCGGACGCCGCCGCCGAGCGCGGGATGCTGGCAATCGGCAACGTCATCGACACGCAGCCCGAGTACCCGCAGACCGTCGTGACCTCGGCCCTCTGGCACTTCGAGCCGACCCTCGACGCCGCGATCGCCGCCATGACGGCAAGCACTTTCGAGGCCGCCGACTACGGCGTCTATTCGTTCATGCGCGCGGGCGGCTGCTCGATGGCGCCGCTGGGCGCGTTCGAGGGAAAGGCGCCCGAGGACGCGCTCGCCCTGGTGGCCGAGCGGCAGGCGGCAATCATGGACGGCAGCTTCACCGTCGAGATCGACGACGCCGAGCCCAGTTCGAGCTGAATGGCCGACGCCGACGCCCCGGTGGTGCTTCGCCTTTTGGGGATCACCAAGCGCTTCGGCGCGCTGACCGCCAACGACGCCGTGTCCTTCGACCTGCGTCGGGGCGAAGTCATCGCCTTGCTCGGAGAAAACGGCGCCGGCAAGACCACACTGATGAACGTCCTATTCGGCCAGTATGTCGCGGAGAGCGGCGTGGTGGAGGCGTTCGGCCGCCCCCTTCCGCCCGGCCGACCGCGCGCGGCGCTCGCGGCGGGGATCGGAATGGTCCATCAGCATTTCACCCTCGCCGACAACCTGACCGTGCTCGAGAACATCGTTCTCGGCACCCGTCCGCTGTGGCGCCCCGGTCTCGGCCGCGCCGGCGCCCGCGCGCGGATCGCCGACCTCTCCGCCCGCTTCGGCCTCGACGTGGATCCGGGCTCCCGGGTGGGCGACCTGTCGGTGGGGATACGCCAGCGCACCGAAATCCTGAAGGCGCTGTACCGGAATGCGCGCATCCTGATCCTCGACGAGCCGACCGCCGTCCTGACGCCTCGCGAGACGCAGGCGCTGTTCCGGACGCTGCGCCTCGCCGTCGCGCAGGGCCTCTCCATCGTCTTCATCTCGCACAAGCTCGCCGAAGCGATGGCAATATCCGACCGGGTGATCGTGCTGCGCCAGGGCAAGCTGGTCGGCGACACGGCGACCGCCAGCACCGACATGCCCGCGCTCGCCCGCCTGATGGTGGGTGCGGACATCACCGCCGCCGCCGTCCCCGCGGTCCCTGCCGGCCCTGCCCTCATGCGGCTCGAGCGCGTCGGCACAGCCGACCGCGGCGGCGTTCCGGGCCTGCGCGGCGTCGATCTCACGCTGACGGCGGGCCGGATCACCGGCCTCGCCGGCGTCGCGGGCAACGGCCAGTCGGCGCTGGCGGACATCGTCGCCGGCCTCGCGCGGCCGACCTCGGGCCGCCTGACCCTGCGCGGGGCCGAACCCGTCCGTTGGTCGCCGCGCGCCGCGATGGCCGGCGGCGTCGCCCGCATCCCCGAGGATCGCCACCGCACCGGCGCGATTTCCGCGATGAGCCTGACCGAGAACGCCGTGCTGGAAGCGTACCGCGACCCGCCGTTCAGCCGCCGGGGCTGGATGGACTGGCGCGCCGCCGAGCGCTTCGCGACGGGCCTCATCACCGCCTACGACATCCGCTGCCCGGGCCCGTTCGCCCGTATCGGCCTGCTGTCCGGCGGCAACATGCAGAAACTCATCCTCGGGCGGGCGTTGGCCCGCAACCCCGGCATCATCCTCGCCAACCAACCGACCCGCGGCCTCGACGTCGGCGCGGTCGCCTACGTCCGTCGGCGCCTGCTGGACGCCCGCGCGGACGGGTCCGCCATCCTGCTCATCTCCGAGGATCTCGACGAGGTCCGGGCGTTGTCGGACACGATCCATGTCATCTCTGGCGGACGCCTGTCCCCGGCGTTCCCCCGCGGCGCCCTGGACCAGGCCGAACTCGGGGCCTGGATGGCGGGCCAAGGCTACGCCGATGCCGCCTGAACCGCCCCGGCCCCTCAAACGCGGCGAGCGGCGCGTCGGCGTCGCGCCGGTGGTGCGGTTGCGCCCGCGCCGCGCTCGTCCGATCGATCCCCTGCGCCGGCGTTGCGCGCGGAAGATTTCGGTCAAGTTCCACACGGCCGCGCCTGATGCGCCTTGAGCCGATCGCCAACCCGACGATCCTGCGCACGCTCGGCTTCCCCGTCGCGGCGCTCAGCTTCACCACGCTCGTCGCGATGGGCCTCGCAGCGCTTGCCGGCGGGGCCCCGCTCACCGTCCTCGGGCTGATGGCGGAGGGTGCGGCCGGGTCGCAGTTCGCGCTCCTCGAAACCCTCAACCGCGCGACGCCGCTGATCTTCACCGGGCTCGCCATCGCGGTGGCCTTCCGCGCCAGGCTGTGGAACATCGGCGCCGAGGCGCAGCTTTACGCGGGCGCGCTGGTCACAGCGGCCCTCGGCGCCGGTCTCCTGCCTTGGCCTGCCGCGGTCCTTTCGCCGACCCTCGCCTTCCTCGCGGTGTTCGCCGGGGCGCTGACGCTGCTCGGCCCGACGATCCTGAAGACCCGTTTCGGCGTCGACGAGGTGGTGACGACGCTGCTGCTCAATTTTGTCATGCTGCTCGTCGTCTCGATGCTGCTCGAAGGCCCGATGAAGGACCCGATGGCGCTGGGCTGGCCGCAATCCGCCGCGCTGATCCCCGAGGCGCGCCTGCCCCGGATCGCGGGGCTGCGGCTGCACTGGGGCTTCGGCCTCGCCCTTCTCGCCGCCGTCGCCACCTGGGCCATGATGACACGCACGACGCTGGGCTTCGAGATGCGCGCGGTCGGGGCCAACCGCGACGCGGCGGCCTTCGCCGGCATTCCCGTCGCCGCCGTCCTCGCGAAGACCGCGCTCGTCTCGGGCGGGCTCGCCGCCCTCGCAGGGTATTCGGAGGTCGCCGGGGCGAAGGGCGGGCTGACGCTCGATCTCAGCCCGGGCTTTGGCTACACCGGGATCATCGTCGCGATGCTCGCGCTGCTCAATCCGCTCGGCGTGGTCGTCACGGCAATCTTCGTCGCGGGCGTGTTCGTTGGCGCGGACAGCATGAGCCGCGCCGCCGGGGTGCCGTCCTACCTTGCCGACATCCTGCTCGCGACGGCGCTGCTGACCATGGTCACGGCGATCATGCTTGCGCGTCACCGCATCCGGCGCGGCTGACATGCCCGAGATACTCGACATCGTTCTCTCCGCCAGCTTCTGGGCCGCGGTCGTCCGCATCGCGTCGCCGCTGATCTTCGCGACGATGGGCGAACTGATCTGCGAGCGCGCGGGCGTGCTGAACCTCGGGATCGAAGGGATCATGATCGCCGGCGCCTTCGCGGGCTGGCTCGGCGTCTGGCTCGGCCTGCCGCTCTGGTTGGGCGTGGCGACGGCGATGGTCACCGGCATGGCCTTCGGCGCGTTGCACGGGGTCCTCACCTGTCCGCTCGGCCTTTCCCAGCATGTGGTCGGGCTCGGGATCACGCTGCTCGCGACGTCGTCCGCCTCCTTTGCGTATCGGCTCGCGCTCCCCCGCGTCACGACGCCGCCGCGGATCGAGCCGTTCCAGCCGCTGCCGATTCCGTTTCTCGCCGACATTCCGCTGCTCGGGCCGGCGTTCTTCGTGCAGACGCCCTTGACCTACCTCGCTTTCGGCGTCGTAGCCGCGACCGCGCTGATCCTCTACCGCACTCCCCTCGGCCTTGCGCTGCGCGCGGTCGGCGAGAACCCGCAGGCCGTCGAGGCGCAGGGCCTGTCGGTCCACGCGCTGCGCATTGGCGCGGTGATGGCCGGCTCCGGGCTGATGGCGGTGGGCGGCGCGTTCCTGACGCTGTCGGCCTTCAACTCGTTCTTCTTCGAGATGGTCAACGGCCGCGGCTGGATCGCGATAGCACTCGTCGTCTTCGGCGCCTGGCGGCCCGGCAAGGCGCTGCTCGGCGCGCTGCTCTTCGCGGCGTTCGACGCCTTCCAGATCCGTCTGCAACCCCTTGCCCCCGCGATCCCCTACCAGATCTTCCTGATGCTGCCGTTTCTGCTGTCGATCCTCGCGCTTGTCGTGATGTCCCGCCGCGCGTCGGTTCCCGGCGCGCTGATGATCCCCTTCAACCGCGGAGAGCGCTGATGGACCTCGTCATCCGCGGCGGAACACTGCCGGACGGTTCTGTGGCCGATATCGGGATCATCGGCGAGACCATCGCCGCCATCGGCCGCATCGACGCGCCGTCGGCGACGGAAATCGACGCGACCGGAGATCTGGTGTCGCCTCCCTTCGTCGATCCGCACTTCCACATGGACGCTACGCTCTCCTACGGCCTGCCCCGGATCAACGGCTCGGGCACGTTGCTCGAGGGCATCGCACTCTGGGGCGAGCTTCGGGAAACGGCGACGCTCGAGGACATGCGCGACCGGGCGCTCGCCTATTGCGACTGGGCCGTGGCGCAGGGACTGCTCGCGATCCGCAGCCATGTCGACGTCACCGACGACCGGCTGCTCGGCGTCCAGGCGCTGCTGGAGGTAAAGCGCCTGACCGCGCCCTACCTCGACATCCAGCTGGTCGCCTTCCCCCAGGACGGCCTCTACCGCCATCGCGCCGGACTGGCGAACCTCGGTCGCGCGCTCGACATGGGCGTGGACGTAGTCGGCGGCATCCCGCATTTCGAGCGGACGATGACCGAAGGCGCGGCCTCGGTCCGCGCGCTCGCCGAGATCGCCGCCGAGCGGGGCCTGCCCATCGACCTGCATTGCGACGAGACCGACGATCCGCTGTCGCGTCACATCGAGACGCTGACCTTCGAGACCGAGCGGCTCGGCCTCGGCGGTCGCGCCACCGGTTCGCATCTTACGTCGATGCATTCGATGGACAACTCATACGCGTCGAAATTGCTGCCGCTGATCGCCGAGGCCGGCGTGGCCGCCCTTCCCAACCCGCTGATCAACATCACCCTCCAGGGCCGGCATGACAGCTACCCCAAGCGCCGGGGCCTGACGCGGGTCAGGGAGATGCAGGCCCTCGGCATCCCGGTCGGCTGGGGCCAGGACTGCGTGATGGATCCCTGGTACAGCCTCGGCTCGGCAGACATGCTCGACGTCGCGCACATGGGTCTGCATGTCGCCCAGCTGACCAGCCCGGCAGAGATGCGCCGCTGCTTCGAGATGGTGACGGCGACCAACGCCGCGATCATCGGGCTTGACGACTACGGGATCGCGGTGGGCAAGCGCGCGAGCCTGCTCGTCCTCGACGCCGCGGACCCGATCGAGGCGATCCGCCTGCGCGCCGCCCGCCTCGTGGTCGTCTCCCGCGGCGCCGTCGTCGCCCGGCGAGACCGCGCCCCGTCCCGTCTCGCGCTTCCCGGTCGCAGCGGCGAAACCCGGCTGCGCTGGAACGCGAACCCACGCTGAACCGCAGCGCGATCTCGGCTGGGGGCATGGCGCCCGAGACGATCGGTCGATCGGGGCGGATGCATCGGCTCGACCGATCGGCCCTTGGCTTTGCGCTTGCAATTGGCGCGACAACGGATATACGACGCCATCCCTCCACGAATTTTCACGCGTCGCCTCTCGTACGGGACCGGAGGGAACAGGTCCCCGTTTTGAAGCGCGCCGAAACGACGGGTGTCAGATGGCTCTTTACGAGCATGTCTTCATCGCGCGACAGGACTTGTCCAACGCGCAGGCCGAGGGGCTCATCGAGCATTTCGGCCAGGTCCTCACCGACAACGGCGGCGCTGTCGTGGGTTCCGAATACTGGGGCCTGAAAACCATGGCCTACAAGATCAACAAGAACCGCAAGGGGCACTACGCCTATGTCCGCTCCGACGCGCCCGCTGCGGCAGTCCAGGAGATGGAGCGCCTGATGGGCATCCACGAGGACGTGATGCGCGTCCTGACGGTCAAGGTCGACGCGCACGAGGAAGGCCCGTCGGCGGTGGTCCAGTCCAAGAACCAGCGCGACGAGCGCGGGGACAGGGGCGACCGACCCGACCGTGGCGACCGCGATCGTGGCGACCGGGACCGCGCGCCCCGCCGTCCCCGCCGCGAAGACGCATGACCGGGAGAGGATGAACCATGGCCAATCGACCGTTTTTCCGCCGCCGCAAGTCCTGCCCGTTCTCCGGCGACAATGCGCCCAGGATAGATTACAAGGACGTGAAGCTGCTTCAGCGCTACATCTCCGAACGCGGCAAGATCGTGCCCTCGCGCATCACCGCCGTTTCGGCGAAGAAGCAACGCGAACTCGCCCGGGCGATCAAGCGCGCGCGCTTCGCTGCGCTCCTGCCCTACGCCGTGAAGTGAGGATCAGCTGATGGAAGTCGTACTTCTCGAACGCGTCGCCAAGCTTGGTCAGATGGGCCAGGTGGTGAACGTCAAACAGGGCTACGCCCGTAACTTTCTGCTGCCGCAGGGCAAGGCGCTGCGCGCGACCGCGGCCAACATGAAGCGGTTCGAAACCGAGCGCGTCCAGCTCGAGGCCCGTAACCTCGACCTCAAGAAAGAAGCCGAAGTCGTCGCCGCCAAGCTCGACGGCCAGACCTTCGTGATCATTCGTTCCGCCTCGGACGGCGGCGCGTTGTATGGTTCGGTCACGACGCGCGACGCCGCCGACGCCGCCACCACGGCCGGCTTCAGCCTCGACCGTCGTCAGCTCGTCCTGAACGCGCCAATAAAGGAACTCGGTCTGCACAAGCTGTCCGTCGATCTGCATCCGGAGGTCACGGCCGTCATCGTCATCAACGTCTCCCGAAGCCAGGAAGAGGCGGCGATGCAGGCCACGGGCAAGACGATCCAGCAGCTCCAGGCCGAAGCTGACGCCGAAGCCGAATTCGACATCTCCGAGCTTTTCGACGACATCGGCGGCGCGGCCGGCGACGAAGGTCCCGGCACGGACCGCTGATCTGCCGGGCGCGCGCTTCTCTTCCCGGAGGCGCGTTCCCGTTCGCCAGACGGTCTGGGTCCAACTGCCACAGCGGGATCAATGCGGGTGCGCGGTTGATCGGGGTCGATCCCGGGGGCAGAGATGGCGATGGCCCTGACCGGGAAACTCCATTGGCATTTCTGCTATCGGGAGCGCTACGTTGCGACTTTTTCTCGATTCGAGCTGCTGCCGATGCGTTTGACCTTGGCCGAGCACATCGCCTTTGACGGTGCTCCGAAAAAATCCATCGCTGGTCAGTGTTCGAAAATCTTGGGGCTGTCGCAGCTCTGTCCGCGTCGACCGCAGTGGCGGCGGAAGGTGCGCCTCGCCATTCGGAATCGCCATATTTGTTTCGGCCGGCTTCGACGCCGGGCCAGCCCGACTGATCGACCACTCTTCGCGTCGCCCAGGCCGAGATGCCGGTTACTCATACGGCCGAGCAGGAAAGCTATGGCCTGACGGCATACACCGCGGCGTGTCGCGACTGTTACAGCGCCAATCTCGACGATGGCGAATGCGGCGGCGCGACGATCAGGGGCGCCTGCTTCGAGACGAGGTACCGCGGTCAGACTACATCAGTTAGGCGATTCCGCCGGATCGGCCGGGACAACTCGGTCCGGAGAAGTGTGCGGACATCTCGGCCTGGCGAAACGGCGATCCGGGCGGGGGGCGGCCGTTTCCAAGTGATGCGGACGACCTCGTGCAGATGCTCCAGACGAAGTGAGCGATGTGCAGACAGCGGCTCGCCGCGCGGCGTTATGGGGCCGACTATGCTTGCTGAACTGACGCTGCAGCTCGTGGTCTTTCGCCTCGACGCAAATGTTGCTCATTGCGGCGGTACAGGGCGCGACAATGGCGGCGGTCGCCGTCCTGCAGGGCGACCCGGGACCGCGATACGACGGCAGACAGACGCTCAACCCATTCGCGCGCGTCGATTTCGTCGGCGGAGCGAGCATCATGCTCTTCGGGCTGGAGTGGTCGAAACCGGTGCTCGTCGAGCCGCCGCTGTTGCGCGCTGGCAGCATCGGCCTGATCGCGCCGTTCGTCGGACTGCTCGCCTTGGCCGAAATTCAACGGCTGCTGACGTCCCCCGCGATCACCGCGATGCCTGACGCGACAGGACGACCGGCGGCGGCCTTTCTGCGCATCGTCGGCGAACTGTGCGTCGGGGCCGGCGTTGTTCAACCTGATCCCGATCCCGCCCTGACGTCCGGACGGCTGTGGTCGGGCATCGGGCTGACGGCGTCGGCGGCGGCGGAGCGGCTATTGGGGTTCGCCCTCTTTGCGGCGGCCGCCACCGGCGTCGTCGGGGCGGCCATCGCCCCGTTTCGCAACGCGCTCTGGGGCGCGGGCGCGTGACGGGGACCTGCGACACGTCAACTTGCCGGCGATCCGGCCGGCGCGGCGCTTACGCCGTAGCGCCCGAGAATCCTTGCGATATCGCCGTCGCGCATCAGGTCCCCGAAGATCCGGCGGATGGCGCGTTTCAGCGTGAGGTCGCCCTTCCACAGTCCGAAGACCAGGACGTATCGTGGGAGGCCGCCGGACACATCGGCGATGGCCCAGCCCTCGGCGAAGCCGATCTGCGCCTCCATCAGCGCCTCGGCGACAGCGCCCTCGACCTGCCTTGGTCGATGCCGCCCACCAGATCGTCGATGTCGCGAACAAGGGTCACTCTCGCTCCGACCTGCCGCATGTGGCTCGCCAGCCCGAGCCGGTCGAGCCCCGAAACCACGGCGAAACCCCGATCGGGGGGCCTGCGAGATCTTGCAGTGGCTGCAGCGAAACGACGGCCCGGCCGGTCACGGCGTTAGCGGAGCCCGTGTCGAGGAACGAACGGGTCAACTCGGACGCGACGACGCCCCCGTCACGATCTGGCGCCTGGCGCGCGTCACGCCCCAGTCGCGCGGATTGAAGTCGCGCCCCATCGCCTCGATCGGAGTGACCGCGAGGCGGACGTAGAGACGGC
>JBBRUZ010000111.1:0-10922 GCA_038247355.1 Rhodobacterales bacterium | reverse complement strand
GCCAGTTCTGGGCGCGGGCGCCGACGAGTTTCAGGCCCAGCGGCTCGCCGGCCGCCATCAGCCGGTCGAACAGGTAGTTCTGCATCTCGATCGGGTGGTGCAGCTCCCAGCCGAGTTCGCCGGTGTAGGCGACGCGCAGCGCGGTGACGGGGGCCATCAGCAATTCGATACGGCGCACGCTCAGCCACGGAAAGCGCATGTTGCCGAGCGCCGTCGCGGGATCGGGGTCGCGGACGAGTTTCGCGAGGAGGTCGCGCGAGCGGGGGCCCGCCAGCGCGAAGACGCCGAATTGCGTCGTGACGTCTGCGAGCTGCATCGGGCCGAATTCGGGGGTCATGTCCGCGACGGCCTTTGCGAGCGCGTCGCCGTCGTAGGCGGCCGAGCCGCCGGCGGAGACGAGATAGTACGCGTCGTCCGCGACGCGGGCGATCGTGTATTCGGTGTGAACGACGCCGGCGGCGGTCAGCGCGTATGTTAGGTTGATGCGGCCGGTCTTCGGGAGCCGGTTGCAGGTGTGCCAGTCGAGGAAGGCGGTCGCGCCGGGGCCTTTGAGGGTATGTTTGGCGAAGGCGCTGGCGTCGATCAGGCCGACGCCTTCGCGGATGGCGCGGGCTTCCGCGACCGCGCAGGGCCACCAGCCGCCGCGGCGAAAGCTGCGCGCGGCGCGGTCGTCAAAGCCCTGCGGCGCGAAGTAGTTCGGGCGCTCCCAGCCGTTGACCTGGCCGAACTGGGCGCCCATCGCCTTGAGGCGGTCGTAGCACGGGGCGGTTCGCAGCGGGCGGCACGCGCTCCGCTCCTCGTCGGGGTGATGGAGGACAAAGACGTGGGAATAGCATTCCTCGTTCTTGCGCGCCGCGTATTCGGTGGTCATCCAGGGCCCGAAGCGCCGGGGGTCGAGCGCGGCCATGTCGATCTCGGCATCGCCCGCCGTCATCATCTGGGCGAGATAGCGGCCTGCGCCGCCGGCGGCGGTGATGCCGAAGGAGAAGCCCTCGGCGAGCCAAATGTTGCGCAGGCCCGGCGCCGGGCCGAGCAGCGGATTGCCGTCGGGGGTGTAGCATATCGGGCCGTTGAAATCGTCCTTCAGGCCGACGCGCTCCGCCGAAGGGAGACGGTGGATCATCGACAGGTACTCGGTCTCGATCCGGTCGAGGTCGAGCGGGAACAGATCCGCGCGGAAGCCGTCCGGGACGCCGTGCTCGAACCGGGCGGGGGCGCCGTGCTCGTAGGGGCCGAGGATCCAGCCCCCGCGTTCCTCGCGCACGTACCAGCGGGCGTCGGGGTCGCGCAGGACCGGGTGCTCGGGGTTGGTGCGGCGGAACGCGACCAGCGCCGGGTCGGGTTCGGTGACGATGTACTGATGTTCGACGGGGATGGCGGGCGACGTGATGCCGAGCATCCGGGCGGTGCGCCGGGCGTGGTTGCCCGAGGCGGTGACGACGTGTTCGGCGCGGATCGCGAATGTCTCCCCCGAGGCCACGAGGTTGCCACCGCGCTCGACCATCACGCTGCCCGAGACGATCCACTCCGTGCCGGTCCAGTCGAGCGCGTCGACCTGGCGGCGGCGGTGGATTTCGGCGCCGAACTGGCGGGCGCCCTTGGCCATCGCCTGGGTCACGTCGGCGGGGTTGATGTAGCCGTCCGTGGGATGGAATAGCGCGCCGATGAGATCGTCGGTGCGCACCAGCGGCCAGCGCGCGCGGATCGCGGCCGGGGTGAGGAACTCGTGCGCGATGCCGACGCTTTCGGCAGTGGCGGCGTAGAGCTCGTATTCGTCCATCCGCGCGCGCGATTGCGCCATGCGCAGGTTTCCGACCACCGAGAAACCGGCGTTCAGGCCGGTTTCCGCCTCGAGCGTCTTGTAGAAGCGAACGGAGTAGTCGTGGATGTGACTGGCCGCGTAGCTCATGTTGAAGAGCGGCAGCAGGCCGGCGGCGTGCCATGTCGACCCGGAGGTCAGTTCGTCGCGTTCGAGCAGCACCGTGTCCCAGCCGGCCCTGGCGAGATGATAGGCGACGCCGCATCCGACGGCCCCGCCGCCGATCACCACCGCCCGCGCTCCGGTCTTCATCGCTCGCTCCCCTGTCTGGTTCGCACCTTCTAGCGCAGACTGCGACGGGGCAAGGGAAGCCGCCGACGCACGGCGGCGCGATTGCGACCGCGTGGCGCGGGGAACCGGCGGCGCGCGCCGCGCGTTCAGGACCCATGGCGCGGTCGGAGCGGGTCCGGACGCGAGGCAAGGAGGCAAGCGATGAAACTCTGCACATGGCTCGCGGGCGCGGCGCTCGCGATCGCCGCCAACGCCCACGCGCAGGACGCGCCCGTCACCGTCTCGGACGTCCGGGTCAGCGCCGATCTGACCGCGGTGACGAGCGAACTGGCGGCGACGTACTGGGGGACGCTCGAGGGTGATCTCGCGTCGGCGGTCGCGGCGGAGTTCGTCGGGCGGACGGCGCCGGGCGGCGTGGTGGTCGCCATCGACATCGACGAGATCGCGCTGGCGAGCTTCTTCGATGCGACGGCCGGCGCCGACGACGCGCGGCTGACCGGCGACGTCGGGCTGATCAACGCTGCGAACGAGGAGGTGCTGCGCGTTTTCACCGTCAGCGCCACGGCCAATCAGGCGGCGAGCTATCTGCCGGCGGGCGCGGACGTGGTGATGATCTCGCCCACCAGCGCGGAATTCTATGCGGCGGTCGTGCGCGCCTTCGCGCGCGGCGTGGCGGACACGGTCAAGGCCGGCGGGTGACGACGCGCGTCACTCCGGGGCCCGGAGGTAGGTCAGCGCGATCTCGGCCATGCGCCCCGGCGACAGGATCGGCGGCAGCAGCGTGAGGAACGCGCCCTGCGCGTCGAGCAGATAGACAAAGGCCCCGTGGCTGTAGATCGGGCCGTGCTCGGGACTGACGAACAGCAGTTTCGCCTCGACCTGGAACGCGGCGCGCGCGGCGGCCAGCGCTTCGGACGACCCGGTGAGGGCCACGAGGTCGGGATGGATTCGGGCCGCGGCGGGCCCCAGGCTTTCGACGGTGTCGATGGCCTGATCGACGGTGATCAGGATCGGCGTCACCGGTGTGCCGGCGGCCCGGAGCCGGTCGGTCAACGCCGCGAGGGTCGGGAACACTGCCGAGCAGATGCCGGGGCAACCGGCGTATCCGAAAAACACGAGTTGGGGTCGGCCCGCGGGGTCGGCCTGGCTGCGTGTTGCCCCGGTCTGGTCGATGAGCTGGTAAGAGCCGCCGATCGCGCTCGGGAAGGCCGTCGCGGTCGGGAAGGCCAGCGAGGCCGCAGCCGGGGCGGGCGGCCCGACGGCGTGGGTTTCGCCGTCATGGCCGAGGGCCGGGCCGGCGGCGAGCACGGCGACGAGGGCGAGCGCCGCGCCGCGCATCAGAACCAGTCCTCGATGAACACGCGGTCGGTTTCGAGGCCGAGCCCGAGATAGCCTTCGCGCGCGATGAAGCCGCGGACGGCCGGATCGGCACGGAACCAGTCGCCTCCGGCGGCGGCCGCTTCGGGGTTGGCGACAGCCCAGGTGGCGGTGAAGCGGTCGGCCGGCACGAAGTCGGCGACGCCCTCGGGGCGGATGCGCTGGACCATGTAGAACTGCGCCGGCGTCGCCTCCGGTTCGCCGACAAGCAGGCCGTCGACCTCGACGGTCTGGCCGCAGAACGGCGCGAGATCGGCGACGGCGCCCGAGAACACCGGCTGACCGTTCTTCATCGGCAGCACCAGCACGCCGTCGGCGGTGCGCAGCAAGCCGAGCTGGCGCGCGCCGCCGCCGCAATCGGGCGAGCAGTCGCCGGTGATCTGGCACAAGACGTCGACCACCTCGGCCGAGAACCGGGCCGGGCTTTCCCCGAGCAGTCCCCACGAGGCGGCTTCGCTGCCGGCGGAGAAGTCCTGCGCCGCGGCCGGAAGGGCGAGGAGCGACAGCGCGAGGGCGAAACGCGCGCGGCTCACTGCGCGGGCTCGGGAATTGCGAAGCCCGGAACGGGGCCGAACGTCTCGTGGGTGAGGTTCACGATGCCGTCGTTCGCCGTGACCGCCTCGACGACCAGATAATTCACGCCGTCCCGGACGTAGTGGAGGCCGTCCGCGGTCAGGCGGTCCGAGGCGACGGTCAGCAGCGTTTCGGGCTCGGCGAGGGGATCGTCGCCTTCGAGCTTCAACACCATGTAGACGGTGCCGTCGTCGGCGCGCAGGCCGACCGGGATGCCGCCCGCTGCGCACCAGAGCGCGCAGGTGTGGTGCGCCGAGCCCACGACCGCGTCATAGCCGCCCATCACGCCGGAGAAATAGCACCAGGTGTCGATCATCTCGCCGGTCACCTCGATGCGTCGGGGCGCGTCCTGCGCCGGGGCGGGGCCAGCGGCCATCAGCATCAGGGCGAGCGCAGGGGTCAAGCGCGTCAGGTTTCGAAACATTCGCGGGTCTCCGGGATCGGGGTCTGTCAGCCGTTCGGGCGTGGGGCGCGATATGTTACGGCGCCGGTCCGATTTCGCGCGCGCCGGCAGCAGTTTCGAGGCGGTCGCGCATGTCGGGCGCGACCACGTCGGCCGCGGAAAGCGCTGCGCCGCGCGCACGGAGGTCGGCGGCCCGGGCGGCGAGCGCGTCGGTTTCGGCGCCCAGCCGAGCCGCCGTTTCGATCCCGCCCTGCAGCGGACCCGAGAAGCTCGCCGTCGGGGCCAGCACCGGGGCCGGCGCCGTTCGCGCGCGCTCGGACAGCGCGTAGTCGGCCTCCGGGGGGGCGCAGGCCGCGAGTGCGAGGGTCAGCAGCGCGAGCAGTCGGCGGGACGAGACGGCGGTCACGTCGGGTCGCATTGGGTCGCCTCGCCGCCCGACCGGGCGATCACGTCGCGGATCGCCGCGATCACGACGTCGGGACGGTCGTGCTGGACGTAGGGACCGCTGCCCTCGGCCTCGACCAGCCTGCCCTGCGGCGACTGGGCCGCAGTGGCCGCCTGCACGTCGCGCCACAGCGCCTCGCGTTCCGGGCTGTCGCGGTGATCGGTGGCCGCCACGACGACGAGTGGAACGGGCGGAAAGGCCGGGCCCGCGTTCAGGGCCGCCACGCTGGGCGCAACGCCGGCCTCCTCGCGGGCGGCGACCGTTCCGGGCGGCGGCGGGACGGTCGGCGCAAAGGCGCCCGGCGGCTCCAGCGGGTTCGCGGCGTCGACCAGCACGACGCCGGCGGTCCGGTCGGGGAAGTTCCGCGCGAAGGCCTGCGCGTGGAGCCCGCCCAGCGAACGCCCGACGATCAAGAACGGCGACGGCAGCGCCAGAGCGTCGAGCAACGCCGCGAGGTCCGATGCCGCGTCCGCGGCCAGCACCGGGCCCGCAGGACCGGGCGGGCCGGCGCCGATGCCCGCACGGTCATAACGCAGCGTCCGCGCACATGCGACGAGCGCGGGCGCGACACCATCCCATGCGGCGACGCCGTCGTCAGTTCCGGACAGGAAAACCACGACCGGTCCCGAAACGCCCTTCAGCCGGGCGGCGAGGAGCGTTTCGCCGATGTCGATCGTCGTGGTCTGCGCCGCCGCGCCGGTCATGCTCAGGACCAGCGCGCAGGCCAGGAAATATCGCATGATCCCCATCTTCCCGCCGCCACGTGCATTCGCCGGTGTAAAACCGACCCGCGATCCCGTATCATGTTTTCAAGGGCTGCGAAGCAGTCCGTACGTTTTCGGAGGAACACGATGAGCGACACGAAGGAGATCGGGACGCTGGCCGAGCAGGGCCATCATGTCGCGCACAACATGGCCGAAGTCTTCGACATCTCGAACGCGATCTGGCAGCGGTTCATGGCGGCGCAGATCGAGAACCGCGCCGCCGCCGGGTCGCCGAACCCCGACCCTCTGAACGCCTTGCCGACGTTCACCGAACTCTATCGCACGATGTGGGACAACCCCAAGCAGGTCGCGGACATCACGCTGGAATTCTGGGCGGCGCAGAACGCGCTGTGGCAGGCGTCGATGCTGAAATGGCTCGGCGCGAAGGAGAACGGCGAGCCGCTGCAACTGCCGCACATGATGAAGGCCGACAAGCGTTTCGCGCACAAGGAATGGTCCGAGAACGCGGTCTTCGACTACATCAAGCAATCCTACCTGCTGACCAGCGGCTTCGTGCAGGATACGGTGAATTCGGTCGGCGAGATGGACCCGAAGGAGCGCAAGAAGGCCGCGTTCCTCACACGCAACTTCGTCGAGGCGATGAACCCGGCCAACTTCTTCGCGCTGAACCCCGAGGTGCTCCAGGCCACGATGGACCAGAAGGGCGACAATCTGGTGCGCGGCCTGAAGATGCTGCTGCAGGATCTGGAGCGCGGCAAAGGCAAGCTGCTGATCCGCCAGACCGACATGGACGCCTTCGAGGTGGGGCGCAACACCGCCGTTTCGCCGGGTGCGGTGATCTGGCAGAGCAACGTCCTGCAACTGATCCAATATGCGCCCAGTACCGAGAAAGTGCACGCCAAGCCGCTGATGATCATCCCGCCCTGGATCAACAAGTACTATGTTCTCGATCTCAACCCCAAGAAATCGATGGTGAAATGGCTGGTCGACCAAGGCTACACCGTGTTCATAATCTCGTGGGTCAACCCCGACGAGCGCCAGGCGGGCGAGACCTGGGATAGCTACATGGCCGCCGCCAGCGACGCGATCGACGCGGCGCTGAAGGAAACCGGGCAACGCAGCCTCCACGTCGCCTCATATTGCATCGGCGGCACGCTGATGGGGACGATGCTCGCGAAGATGTGCAAGGCGGGCGACAAGCGGGTCGCCTCCGCGACATTCTTCACGGCCCAGCTCGACTTCGAGGATGCCGGGGAATTGCAGATCTTCGTCGACGATCACACGCTCGACGTCATCGGCGAGGAAATGGACAAGGGATACATGCCGGCCGAGCGCATGGCGAACGCGTTCAACATGCTCCGCGCGAACGATCTGATCTGGAGCTACATCGTTTCGAACTACATGCTCGGCAAGGAGCCGTTCCCGTTCGACCTGCTGTACTGGAACGCCGATTCGACGGCGATGCCGGCGCGCGTTCACCGATTCTATCTCGAGCGGTTCTATGTCGACAACGCGTTCGCGAAGGGCGAACTCGACATCGGCGGCGTGCGGGTGACGCTCGGCGACATCAAGCTTCCGGTCTATCACCTCGCCACCAAGGAGGACCACATCGCCCCGGCGAATTCGGTCTATCGCGGCGCCCGGGCGATGACCTCGGCAGACGTGCGGTTCGTGCTGTCGGGTTCGGGCCATATCGCCGGCGTGGTCAATCCGCCGACGCTCCAGAAGTATCAGTTCTGGAGCAACCCCGACAAGTCGCCCGAGCGGCTCGAAGACTGGCTGGCCGGCGCCGAGGAGACGCCTGGAAGCTGGTGGGTCGATTGGGACGCCTGGTTGAAGACGCGCTCCGGGCGGCTCGTCGCACCGCGTGCGCCCGGCGCCCGGACCGGCGCGATCGAGCCGGCGCCCGGCTCGTACGTCAGGCTGCGGTTCGACCGGTCGGCGCAAGGGACGGGCTGCGTCGCGTGACGGATCGCGCCCGGGCCCCGCATGGCGGGGGTCCGGGCGGACGTGGTTTCAGTTCTGGTCGCTCTCGCGTACGAACTTCTCGAGATAGATTTCGTGCAGCGTCATGCTGCGGCCGACTTCGGGATCGAGACCGATCGAGGCGATGATCTGCGCGCGACCGGCGCCGCCGTCGACTTCGCCGCCATCGACCACCATCCGGCGATCCTGGCCGCGGGCTTCGCGGTTGATCTTGGCGGTGGCGAGTTCGGCGACCGTCATCGTCGCGGCTTCGGCCTGACTGACGCCGGCTTCGGCGGCCAACTGGGAGCGGGAGCCGAAGATGGAGGCGCCGCCCGGGCGACGATCGCAAATCGATCATCGCGGCGGGCTTCGGTGTTGATCTTCGCCGCCACGATCTCGGACAGCGAGAGGCTGGCGGCCTCCGACGCGTCGAGGCCGGCGGAGGCCGCGATCTGGCGGGTGTCGCCGGTGGCGGCGGTGGCGGCGGCGAGCGCCAAGACGCAAGCGGAAACAGCGTTGAAACGAGCGTTCGTGATGTGGACCCTTCTGGTCATCCGGTGTGCTGCGATCGGGCGTCTTGTGAGGCCCGCGGTCGGGAGGATCGGCTGATCGACGATTCGTCCGGCCCGTGAGGTTTGCCATTCGTCGCGTGACGCGGACGTGACGATCCGCGCCGCGGTCGCGTCACGCTCCCGCACCGGACGGGACCGGACGCGCGGCGGCGGCGTCACGGCGTCGTGCAGCCTTGGGCTGTGCGCGTCGTTCTCAGCGGGCGCGGGACGGCGGTCACGGCTCGTCGCGCGGGTTGAAGGCGAAGAAGAAACGGTATCCTGCGTAAACCCCGACCCCGCCGAAGAGCATGGCCCAGCCCGGCGCGCCGGTGGCGATCTCGAGCGCCGCCCAGCCGAGGCAGACGACGACGATCGCGATCCTCAGCCACGCCGGGCGGAAAAACGGATGGTCGAAATCGAAGAGCTTGTCTAACATCGCGCGTTCAGCCCCTTGCCGGTGTAAGAAATCTGCGCGCGCCCCCGGCGAGCCGGACTGGCCGGGATGGCCGTCGATGCGGCGCCCGCGCCAGCGATGCCGGCCCCACAGCGGTAGAGTCCGAACAGCATGTCGATGTCGCGATAGTCGGTCAGCGTGTCCTCGACGTTGCGCCGGGCCTTGACGAATTCGATCTCGTCATTCCGCACGTCGACGATGGCGATGTTCGAGCCCTCGAGTGCGGATTTGATGCTCTGGACGCGCTCCCGGGCGTTGGCGTTTTCCATCGAGCCGACGAACAGCATCGCCTCGCCGCCCTCGGGCATCGCCTCCTTCATCGTCTCGCGACCTGGACGCCGGCGGGGACGTTGTCGGCGCCGATACAGACCATACGGTCGCTTTCGGGCGCGTCGCTGTCGGAGGTGAACAGCACGGCCCCTGCCGCGACGCGGTCCAGCGGTTTCGGGGCGTTCTCGGTGCTCAGCGGGCTGATCGCCACGCCGGCGACGCCGCGCGCCAGCAGGTCGTCGATGATGCGGCGCTGCTCGGCGGGGGTCGATACGGCGGGCCCGATGAACTCCACCTGGTTGTCTGCGTCGGCGTTTTCCGCGCCGCGGCGCGCGATGGTCGAGAAACCGGCCGAAGCGTCGGTGAAGATGGCCAGCCGTGGCTTGTCCTGCGCCGCGGCGCAAGTTGCGGTCGGCGCCATGATGGCGCGTCTCGAGGTCGTGCGCATGGGGTCTCCTCCTCGGGAATTTATTATTGAGGGCTGGTGTTCCCGGGCTCCCCGGGTTCCGGCGCAGGCGTATCGGCTCGCTCGATCGTTGCCGCCGCGCGGACGACCGGATGCAGGGAACAATGCCGAACGGGCGATGTCCACCGCGATCTACGCGCCGATCGGCAGATTGCGGCGGCTGTCGGCGGCCGCGTGAAACCATAAGTGGCCGAGGGCCGCCGTGACGCGTCCGGCAAACGGCAAGCTAAGAAAAGTTCATCGCTAACCGTAGTCGTGGATTAATCTTTCGCATCAATTGACGTCACGGGCGAAGCGACCTAAATTGCATTGCAACTGCAATGCCGATTCCGCACCGCAACATGCCGTCTTCACGTCATGCCCGAACGCAAGGACCGATCCGATGACCGAACCCGCCCGCGTCCTGCCGGCCGCCCCGATCCTGCTCACAGACCTGATGCCGCTTGCCGCCGAAGCGGTCACGGCGGCGGAGACGCTGCTCGGCAAGGCGAAGGACCGTTTGGCGCAGCGCGTCTCCACCGGCGGGCGCATCTCGAACAAGGCGCTTGAGGTCGATCAGGTGGCCGCCCACGGGCTCGCGTGGATGGCGACCTATGTCGACGCGCTGCGCGAAATGCGGGCCTGGGCCGAACGGCTGGGAACGGAGGGCAAGTTCGGCGAACTCGAGGGGCTGATCCTTCAGATCGCGTTCGGCGAGTACCTGTCGCAGCTGACGGGCGGCATTCCGATGTCCCAAGGCGAGATCGTCCGGCCACAGGACGTGGGCCTCACGCCCGACGAGGCGCGGGCGCTGATGGTCCCGGCGGTGGTCACGCTGGCGCGCGAGGGCAACACCGACGCCGGGCGCGCCCGGCTTGTCGAGCTGATGATCGAGCAGGGCGCGTCCGCGACCTTCGGCGCCACCGGCCTCGACAGCGAATACGAGATGATCCGCGACCAGTTCCGCCGCTTCGCCGAGGACAAGGTCGTGCCGCACGCGCATGAATGGCACCTGAAGGACGAGCTGATCCCGATGGCGATCATCGAGGAGATGGGCGAACTCGGCGTGTTCGGCCTGACGATCCCGGAGGAATACGGCGGCTTCGGCATGTCCAAGACCGCGATGTGCGTCGTCTCCGAGGAGTTGTCGCGCGGCTATATCGGCGTCGGCTCGCTCGGCACCCGCTCCGAGATCGCCGCCGAACTGATCCTGTGCGGCGGGACCGAGGCGCAGAAGCGCGAATGGTTGCCAAAGATCGCCACGGCGGAGATCCTGCCCACGGCGGTCTTCACCGAGCCCAACACCGGCTCTGACCTCGGAAGCCTTCGGACGCGCGGCGTCCGCGACGGCGAGGACTACGTGATCACCGGTGCGAAGACCTGGATCACCCACGCCGCGCGCACCGACGTGATGACGATGCTCGTGCGCACCGATCCAGCGACCACCGACTATTCGGGCCTGTCGATGCTGCTGGCGGAAAAGCCGCGCGGCGACGATGCGAACCCGTTCCCGGCGGAAGGGATGACGGGCGGCGAGATCGAGGTGCTCGGCTACCGCGGCATGAAGGAGTACGAACTCGCTTTCGACGGCTTTCGCGTCAAGACCGTGAACCTGCTCGGCGGCGTCGAAGGCCAGGGCTTCAAACAGCTGATGCAGACCT
>JBBRUZ010000110.1:0-10994 GCA_038247355.1 Rhodobacterales bacterium | reverse complement strand
GATGTCGAGAACGGTCTCCTCGCCCGCGATGCTGACCGCGTCGTCGGCGTCGCTCAGCATTCCGTCGCCGTCGCTGTCCAGACCGCTCCAGTCAAGGCAGGCCACGGTGAACTTGATCAGGTCACCGTCGGACCGCCGGAAATCTGTAATCAGGTCACTGCCGAAGTCGGCGCCGAACACGAAAGTGTCGGCTCCGCCGTTCAGGTAGGACCATCCGGGGGGGCCCCACGTGTCGGTATCGCCATCACCGGTGAGAACGTCATTACCCCGGCCTCCGACGATCCAGTCGTCGCCGCCGACCACCGCCGATCCATTTCTCCCGGAGGCGTCGCCGTCGCCATAAATCTGGTCGTCGCCGCCCCCCCCATGAGGCGATCGTCACCGCCGTTGACCCATCCACCCCCATCCGCGTTTCCGTCGCCGCGAAGCGAGTCGTCGCCGCGCCCTCCGAAAAGCGTGTCGTCTCCGCCGTCGAGTCTCGCCGAGTACTCGTATCCCGCGCGCACACTACCGTCACCCCACATGTCGTCGTTATCTGCGCCGCCATACAGCCGATCGTCGCCACCGGCCAACAGCGCGCTCGCGTAAACCCAGATACTGCCGTCGCCCCAGACCCAATCGCTGCCCGAACCGCCGTAAAGCCGATCGGCCGCGCCGGAAATCTTCGGTGTATCATCCAGGCCAATGGCATTCATGATGCCCTCACCGTAGAGACGATCATTCCCAGCGCCGCCACAAAGGACGTCGGCGCCGCCCGTCAACTCCGCGTTACTGGCTGCAGCCGTGCCGTCGCCGAACAGATAGTCGTTCCCGAGCCCGCCGGCGACATGGTCCGCTCCGCCGATGAGGAAGGCGCTGCCGTAGTAGAGATCGACACCGGCGACCCCGTCGCCGTAGATCGTGTCGGCGCCGAGACCGCCACGGATCAAATCAGGTCGCCCGGTTACATAGGCCGCGCCAGACACGATCGTCGGATCGCCGCTGAGGTTGTCGTCCCCGGCCAGGCCGAGAATGGTGTCGTAGGTCGGCGTGCCGACCAGAATGTCGTCGAGAACCGTGCCTGTGATCAAGGTCATGATTTTTCCCTCAAGAGCTCTGTACCAGTTAGCAAGCATCCGCATCGAGCGCGCCGCCATGATATGGATCAAACCTGCGAGGAAAGTGCATATCGCCCGGTCGACCGCGCTTCGGCGCTCCCTCGCCTGCCGTTTCCCGGCCCAGTCGATTAGTCGCTGCCGGTCGCTGCGCGCTGCGCTTCCCTCCGGCGCGCAGGTGATCTACACCTATCGTCGAATGGCGCGCTCGGGGAACCGAGCCTAACTTCGCGCCGAGGCGAAACGTCGGAACGACGGATCTGGGGAGGACTGCATGACGATGGTGAGCATGACCGTGAACGGTCGCGCGGTGAGCAAGGACGTCGAGGGGCGCACGCTGCTCGTCGAGTTGCTGCGCGAGGGCTTGGGCCTGACGGGCACCCATGTCGGCTGCGACACGTCGCAATGCGGAGCGTGCCTCGTGCATGTGGACGGCGGGCCGGTAAAGGCCTGCACGATCTTCGCCGCCGATCTGGAGGGCGCGGACGTGCGCACGATCGAGGGGATGGCCAATCCCGACGGGAGCCTGAGCGTCATCCAGGCGGCGTTCCAGGAGCATCACGGGCTGCAATGCGGCTTCTGCACGCCGGGAATGGTGATGTGCGCCGCGGCGTTGCTCGCCGAGACAGCCGATCCGTCCGAGCACGAGATCCGGGTCTATCTCGAGGGCAACATCTGCCGCTGCACCGGCTACCACAACATCGTCAAGGCGATCCAGGCGGCGGCGGCCGAAATGTCGGCCCGTCCGGTCGCGGCGGAATAGCGCGGCGACAGACGAGGGCCGCGGCCCTAGCCTATCGAATCGACGCCGCTTGATGCGGCGAAAAAAGCCAGGGAGAGACGAATGCCTATGGATGGTGGTATCGGCGCGAGTTCGAAGCGCCGTGAGGACGTGCGGTTCCTGACCGGAAAGGGCCGCTACACCGACGACATGAACCGGCCCGGCCAGGCGTTCGTGTTTTTCCTGCGATCGGATGTGGCCCACGGCCACCTGAAGGCGGTCGACATCGGCGACGCGTCGGCGATGCCGGGCGTCATCCGCATCTTCACCGGCGAGGATTTCGCGGCCATCGGCGGCATTCCCTGCGGCTGGCTGGTGACCGACCGTTTCGGCGCCCCTATGCAGGAGCCGAAGCACCCGGTGCTCGCACATGGCAAGGTGCGCCACGTCGGCGATCCGGTCGCCGCCGTCGTCGCCGAGACCTACGCGCAGGCGCGCGACGCGGCCGAGGCCATCGTGCTCGACATCGAGGAGCTGCCCGCCGTCATCGACATGAAGGCGGCGCTGGCGGACGGCGCGACGAAGGTCCACGACGACCTGACGTCGAACCTGTGCTTTGACTGGGGTTTCGTCGAGGAGAACAAGGGCGCGGTGGAGGCGGCGTTCGCCTCCGCGCATCACGTCACCACGCTGGAGCTGGTGAACAACCGCCTCGTCGCCAACCCGATGGAGCCGCGCGTCGCGATCGGCGAATACGACGCCGCCGACGAAATGTACACGCTGTGGACGACGTCGCAGAACCCGCACGTGATCCGGCTGCTGATGGGGGCCTTCGTGCTCGGCATCCCCGAGCACAAGCTTCGCGTGGTGGCGCCCGACGTCGGCGGCGGCTTCGGCTCGAAGATCTATCACTACGCCGAGGAGGCGTTCTGCACCTGGGCCGCGAAGGCCGTCGGCCGCCCGGTCAAATGGACGTCGAGCCGGTCCGAGGCCTTCATCTCGGACGCGCATGGCCGCGACCACGTGACGAAGATCGAGCTGGCGCTCGACGCGGACGGCAAGTTCCTCGCCGTCCGGACCGACACCCACGCCAACATGGGCGCGTATCTGTCGACCTTCGCGCCCTGCATCCCGACCTGGCTGCACGGCACGCTGATGGCCGGCCCCTACACGACGCCTCTCGTCTATGTGAACGTCAAGGCGGTATTCACCAACACCGTACCCGTCGACGCCTATCGCGGCGCGGGCCGACCCGAGGCCACGTTCCAGCTCGAACGCGTGATCGACAAGGCGGCGCGCGAAATGGGGATCGACCAGATCGAGATCCGGCGGCGCAACTTCATCAGGCCCGACCAGTACCCGTACCAGACGCCGGTCGCGGTGGTCTATGACAGCGGCGACTACGGGGCGACGCTCGACAAGGTGCTGGAGCTGTCCGACCACGCCGGCTATCCGGCGCGCCGGGCCGAAAGCGCCGCGCGCGGCAAGCTGCGCGGCTGGGGGCTGTCGACGTGGATCGAGGCCTGCGGCATTGCGCCGTCCAGTCTCGTCGGCCAGCTCGGCGCGCGGGCCGGCCTCTACGAGAGCGCGACGGTGCGGGTTAACGCCACCGGCTCGATCTCGGTCTTCACCGGCAGCCACAGCCACGGCCAGGGCCACGAGACCACGTTCCCGCAGGTCATCGCCACGATGCTCGGCATCGACGAGAACCAGATCGACATCGTCCACGGCGACACGTCGAAGATCCCGTTCGGCATGGGCACCTACGGCTCGCGCTCGATCGCGGTCGGGGGCTCGGCGATGTACAAGGCGACCGAGAAGATCATCGCCAAGGCGAAGAAGATCGCGGCCCACATGATGGAGGCGGCCGACACCGACATCGAGCTGGCGAACGGTCGGTTCAGCGTCAAGGGCACCGACAAATCCGTCGCCTGGACCGACGTGACGCTGGCGGCCTACGTTCCGCACAACTATCCGCTCGATCAGATCGAGCCGGGGCTGGAGGAGACCGCTTTCTACGATCCGGCGAACTTCACGTATCCGGCGGGGGCCTACGTCTGCGAGGTCGAGGTCGACCCCGACACCGGCTTCGTCACGGTGGTGCAATTCACCTGCGCCGATGATTTCGGCAACGTCATCAACCCGATGATCGTCGCAGGCCAGGTGCATGGCGGCGTCGTCCAGGGCATCGGCCAGGCGCTGCTCGAGTTCGCGGTCTATGACGACAACGGCCAGCTGCAGACCGGCTCGTTCATGGACTACGCGATGCCGCGGGCCGAAGACGTGCCGATGATCGTCGTCGACCATTCGTGCGCCACGCCCTGCACGCACAATCCGCTGGGGGTCAAGGGCTGCGGCGAAGCCGGGGCGATCGGCTCGCCGCCGGCACTGGTCAATGCGGTGATCGACGCGCTGCAATCGGGCGGCCACAACGTCGAGCACATCGACATGCCGGTCTCGCCCGCCCGCGTCTGGGCGGCGATCCAGGCGGCGCCATCGTCGATCGACGCCGAAGGGCAGTCCGACGCACCCGGGCGCGGCCGCGGGCATGACAAGCCGGATCAAGCCAGGGGCGGGCCGGATCACGCCAGGGGCGGGCCGGATCACGCCAGGGGCGGGCCGGATCACGCGCCGGACAGGTCGGACCAAAAGGGAGGACGCCACTAATGTACGCATTCAACTTCGTCAAACCCGCCACCGTCGCTGACGCGGTGGCGGCGCTCGCCGTCGAAGACGCGCAGGCGCTGGGCGGCGGCCAGACGCTGATCCCGACGCTGAAGGCCCGCCTCGCGAGCCCCGCCGTTCTGGTCAGCCTGAACGGCATCGCCGAGATCAAGGGCGTGGCGATGAATGGCGCAGGCGAGCTCGCCATCGGCGGCGGCGCGACCCACGCCGCGATCGTGCGCGGGGCGGCGGCGCATTACCCGGCGCTCGCCCACATGGCGAGCATCATCGGCGACCCGGCGGTGCGCAACCTCGGCACGATGGGCGGCAGCCTCGCCAACAACGACCCCTCCGCCTGCTATCCCGCGGCGGCGCTCGCCTCGGGGGCGACAATCGTCACGAACGCGCGCGAGATCGCCGCCGGAGATTACTTTCAGGGCATGTTCACCACGGCGCTGGAGCCGGGCGAGGTCATCACCAAAATCCGCTTCCCGATCCCGCAGGCGGCGAACTATCAGAAGTTCGTCCAGCCCGCCTCGCGCTTCCCGCTCGTCGGCGTCTTTGTCGCGAAGTACGCCGACGGCGTGCGCGTCGCGATCACCGGCGCGTCCGAGAGCGGGGTGTTCCGCTGGACCGAGGCCGAAACCGCGCTGTCGGCGTCGTTCGCGCCGGATGCGCTCAAGGGGCTCGCGGCGGATGCCGACGGTCTGATCGGCGATCTGCATGGCACGCCCGCGTACCGCGCGCATCTGATCGGCGTCATGACGGCGCGCGCCGTGGCCGCCGCCGCCTGAGGCTTCGCCCCGTCACGGCGCCGGTCAGGTTGGACCGGCGCGGCGACGGCGGCCGCTGGACGCCGTCGGCGGGCTGGCTGCCGCCGGCGCGCTGCTGCTCGTCGCTTCCTGTGAGCGGCGCCGGCTTGAGCGCCTGCGCGTCTTCGCCGGACGCGGCGCGGCTCTGAGCGGTGCGCCCTGCCGACTTGCGTGGTTAAGCGGCTGTTAAGGAAAGCCAGGCTCTTGTCTTGCGAACCGAGAACACGAGGAGCGCAGGTCCATGAGCAAGATCCCGATCGAGACGGAGCCCCGCCTGCAGGCCGGATATCGCCGGCAATGCCTGTTCGCCGTCACCATCCTGCTGATCGAGGACAGCCGCAGCGCGTCGGAGGCGATAAGGCTGATGGCCGCCGAAAGCGGGGCGCGCGTCCGGCGCGCCGACAGCCTGCATTCCGCCAGCCGACATCTCGCCATCTACCGGCCCAACGTGGTGCTGGTCGACCTCGGACTGCCCGACGGCGACGGCATGGAGCTGATCCGGCACCTTGCGGCGGCGAAACCGCCGATCGGCGGCGTCATCGCCATGAGCGGGCGCGAGCGCGCCGACTGGCAGGCCGAAGCGCTCGCCTCCGGAGCCGCCGCCTGTCTCGAGAAGCCGATCCCCAGCCTTCGCGCCTTTCAGGACGTGATCCTCAGCGTGCTGCCCGACGCCGACGCGCGCCAACCGAACGGCCGCGATCTCGCCGTCGCGGGGCGGGCTTCGGTGCTTGCGGCCTTCGACGAAGACCTGCGCCGCGCCCGCAGCCTGCTGGTCGATGCGGTCGCCCAAG
Source organism: Rhodobacterales bacterium (assembly GCA_038247355.1). Classification (GTDB taxonomy): domain Bacteria; phylum Pseudomonadota; class Alphaproteobacteria; order Rhodobacterales; family Rhodobacteraceae; genus Amaricoccus. Next base: position 4,912 of record JBBRUZ010000110.1, on the reverse strand, counting down.
GCGACGCCGAGACGGTCGGCTATTGCGCGCAGTTCATCGGTTCGGTCGCCGAAATGCTCGGCGACGCGCAGTTCGCTGCCGCCCGGCGCGCGTCGATCGACGGTCCCGGCCTGCTCGCGATGATCGAGGAACGGCTGGAGGGCGCGCGATCCGGGGTTTACGGCGCCGCGTGACGTGCGCCGCTGTCGCGAAAGCGCCCGCCGCTATTCGGGCGCGGGCAGAAGCGCCTCGATCGCGGCGATCACCTTTGGCGACTGCGGGCTGACGGTCGTTCCGAACGATTCCGCAATCCTGCCCTCGCCGTCGAGCAGGATCTTGTAGAAGTTCCATCTCGGCGCGACACCCTGCTCGCGGGCCCAGGAATAGAACGGGTGCGCATCGCGGCCGATGACGTCGACGATCTCGGTCATCGGGAAATCGATCCCGAAATTCATCTCGCAGAATTCCTTGACCGCGCCACCCGAGCCGAGCTCCTGCCGAAAGCTGTTCGAGGGAACCCCGATCACTGTCAGGCCACGCGGCCCGAACCGGTCCTGCAGCGCCTGCAGGCCGTCGAACTGGCCGACGAAACCGCAGCGCGACGCGGTGTTGACCACCAGCACCGGCTTGCCCGCGAACGCGGCGAGGTCGATGACGCCGCCGTCGATCGAGCCGAAGCTGAACTGCGGCGACGATCCGGCGAGCGACGCGCCCGACACCGCGGCCGCAAATCCCAGGCCCATCAGCATTCGACGCAGCATCACAACCTCCCAAGTCTTCGCAAGTCCAGTCTTAGCGCCATTCCGGCAACGTTCAACCGTCGGGGAGCTGCGCCCCGCGCGGCCGCTGCGGCGGATCACCGCAGATGACCCGACAGCACGGACCAGCGGCGAAGTTTTGCGGCGAACGGCATCGCCGCATGCGCCGGGCTCGACGACGGCAGATCGACGAAGTCGAGCCCGGTGGCGGCGCGAAGCGACGCACGACCGTGCTTCGCCGCCGTGCGGCCGTTGAACCCGACCGCCCGAAGCTCCGGGAACCCGGCGACCAGCGCCGCGAGATCGGCGTGTGTCGCATCCCGGATCGCGGCGTCGAGACTGCCCTTGCGGGCCGCCGACGCGATCACGTCGCCAAGCGCTATCCGCGCGTCGACCAGCCGCGCGAGCCGTGCGCCATAGGGCAGCGCGGCGAGATCCGTGCCGATCACCGTCCCGACCAGCCGCCAGAAGGCGTTGCGCGGATGGGCGTAGTATTCCCGCGCCGCCAACGACGCGGCGCCAGGCAGGCTGCCGAGGATCAGCACGCGGGCGCGCGTGTCGCCGACCGGCGCGAACGCCGTCGACCGGTCCGGTTCAGCGCTCCCCGAACACCCGGTCAAAGATCGCGTCCACGTGCCGGGTGTGATGGGTGATGTCGAAATTCGCCGCGATCTCCGCGTCGCTCAGCGCCGCGCGCACTTCGGGGTCCGCCTTCAGTTCGGCCTCGAAATCGGCCCCCGCCTCCCAGACCTTCATTGCGTTGCGCTGGACGAGGGCGTAGGCGTCCTCGCGGCTTACGCCCTTCTGGGTCAGCGCCAGCAGCACTCGCTGCGAGTGGATCAGCCCGCCGAACCGGTTCATGTTGCGCGTCATGTTCGCAGGGTAAATCACCAGCTGGTCGATCAATCCGGTCAGCCGCGCCAGCGCAAAGTCGAGCGTCACGGTCGCGTCCGGGCCGATCATCCGCTCGACGCTCGAATGGCTGATGTCGCGCTCGTGCCACAGCGCCACGTTCTCCATCGCCGGGATCACCGCCATCCGCACCAGCCGCGCGAGCCCGGTCAGGTTCTCGCTCAGCACCGGGTTGCGCTTGTGCGGCATCGCGGACGAGCCCTTCTGGCCGGGCGCGAAGTACTCCTCGACCTCCAGCACCTCGGTGCGTTGCAGATGGCGGATCTCCACCGCCAGCCGCTCGATGGAACTCGCGATGACCCCGAGCACGGCGAAGAACATCGCATGCCGGTCGCGCGGGATGACTTGCGTCGAGACCGGCTCGACGGCGAGGCCGAGCTTCGCGGCCACATGCGCCTCGACCGACGGATCGATGTTGGCGAAGGTCCCGACCGCGCCCGAGATCGCGCAGGTCGCAACCTCCGCCCGCGCAGCCTTCAGCCGCGCCCGCCCGCGGTCGAACTCGGCGTAGGCCTGCGCGAGCTTCAGCCCGAAGGTCGTAGGCTCGGCATGAACGCCGTGGCTCCGCCCGATCGTCAGCGTGTCCCTGTGCTGATACGCCCGCCGCTTCAGCGCCGCGAGCAGCGCGTCGATGTCCGAGATGAGCAGGTCGGCGGCGCGAGTCAACTGGACCGCGAGACAGGTGTCGAGCACGTCCGACGACGTCATGCCCTGATGGACGAACCGCGCCTCCTCGCCGACATGCTCGGCGAGATGCGTCAGGAACGCGATCACGTCATGATGCGTCGTCGCCTCGATCGCGTCGACGCGCGCGACATCGAATTCCACGTCGCGCGCGGTCCAGATCGCTTCGGCGGCGGCCTGCGGGATCACCCCGAGCGCGGCCTGGGCGTCCGCCGCATGCGCCTCGATCTCGAACCAGATGCGGAACTTCGCCTCGGGCGACCAGATCGCGACCATCTCGGGCCGGGAGTAGCGCGGGATCATGGCGCGGCCTTTCGTGGGCTGTCGGGGCTCGACGCGTCTGATAGACTGGCCCCGGAGCCACCACAAGGATCGGCGGATGCGACTGTCGGCCTTCGAGGGCGCCTGGACGCTGACCCGCAGCATCGAGGACGTGCTGACCGGCCGCCCCGGCCTGCTCGAAGGCGTCGCGCGTTTCACGCCGACCGACGCCGGGCTCCTCTACGCCGAGGAGGGGCTGCTGACGCTCGGCGAAGCGCCGGCGGTGGCCGCGACGCGCCGCTACATCTGGCGCGACGGCGGGGCGAGTTCGATCGAGGTGACCTTCGCCGACGGCGGCTTCTTCCACCGCTTCTGCGCCGACGAGGACGCCCCCTCAGCCGTCCACGACTGCCCGCCCGACCAGTATCGCGTCCGCTACGACTTCGCCCGCTGGCCCCGCTGGCAAGCCGAATGGCGCGTCCGGGGGCCGAGGAAGGACTACGCGATGCTCACGCGCTACCAGCCATTGTTGCATTGCGTGGAATGAATGGGGCGCCGACACATGTCGAGAAATCTGTCCGCCGTGGCGCGCGGCCACTTGCGGGTCGGTAGTGTGGTTTGGACGTCCGGAACAACCCGAACGCCGAGCTTGCCGGTAATCCGCGTACCGGCAAGCTCGTCGGTCCGCCGCACCGCCGACAGGCAGTGCGGCTGACCCCGGGTTCAATCCGGAGTGATCTGGTAGATCTCGCCTTCATCCACGGCTGCGTACAGGCTGCCGTCCGGCCCCTGCACCACCGACCGGAAGCGCCCGGCGGGCACGGTCAGGGGCATTGTCGTCACGTCGGTCACGGACAGCCCATCTTCGGCGAGGTCGATCACGTCGATCCGCAGTCCGGCCGGCGTTCCTCCGAAGGCGATCCCCATGATGCCGACGACCATGCGGCCGTCCCAGGCGCCCCATTGTTCGCCGGTGAGGAACTCGGCGGAGGACGTCCCCTGCGACAGGCCGCCGTTGTTCGCGGCCGGCGGCATGGCGTCAGGGTAGGTGGCGGTGTCCGTCATGGGCATGAACTTCGCCCGCTCGGCCGGGTCCATGCCATCGTTCTGGTTCGGTGAATAGCCGCAGTAATTGCCCGGGCAGTCACCGCGTCCGGCCATGTTGGGACGCGGGTCCCAGCCGGCGTTGCCGCCGGCCACCAGCGCGGTGATCTCGTCGGAGTGCCACGGCCCGTGCTCGGCCGTGATCGGCTGATCGGTGCCCGGCCGGAAGGTGATCCCCTGCACGTTGCGGTGGCCATAGGTGAAGATGCGCGGATCGAACCCCTCCGGCGCGTTGTTGCCTTCCGCGGCGTCGCCGTCCCCGTCGATCCGGAGAACCTTGCCGCCGAGCAACGTGGGGCTTTGCGGCACCTCGCTGTTGTGGGTGTCGCCGGTGGTCACATAGAGATAGCCGTCCCCGGGCCCGAAGCGCAGGCGTCCGCCGTTGTGCGCGCCGGGGCCGCCGAACGGATGATCGCTGTCGCGGAGCTTGTAGGGGATGTCGTCGATCAGATCGGTGCGGTCCGCCACTTCGGTGAGATCCTCGTTCACCGTGAACCGCATCACGCGGTTGGTGGGCGGGTCGGACATGCTGGACGCCGAGTAGACGTAGATGAGCCGGTTCTCGGCGAAGTCGGGATCGACCGCGACGCCGTTCATCCCGGCCTGACCATTGCAGAAGAGGTCATCCGCCGTGCTGGCGTAGTCTTCGGTGTCCTCCATCCCCAGGAGCTTGTTGACGGTCCCGTCGGGAAGACGCACCGACATGCCCAGGCATTTCTCGGTGAAGAACATCGCGCCGTCGGGCAGAAAAGCCATGTCCCAGGGCAGGTCCAGTCCGGACAGCACCGTGGTGGCGGTCAGGCTGGGGACGTCGCCGTCCTGCGCAGCGGCCGGCAGGCCGCAGGCCATGCCAGCGGCCACGACTGCGCAGAACAACCCCGGAGTCGGGTGTCGTGTCATGAAGGTCCTCCCAAGTATTTTTTCACTTCTTCTGTCGCCTGCGTTCGGCAACCATTATTCTAGGCCGGCCCCGCGCGCGTGCAAAATCTTTTTTCTGGCGCCCCGCGAACGGCTGACGGCATTCGGTGTCGCGGCGTCAGCCACACCACAACAACAGACCGACGGGCGTGGCGCCGCCGCCTCACCCCGACATCATCGGTCCGCACCCCAAGCAAGGCGCCCTGACCCTCGCGGGCGCCCCCCCCCCGTCGCCGCCACCCGCCGCTACCTCTGGCGCGACGCCGGCGCGGGCCCCATCGAAGTCCTCTTCGCCG
>JBBRUZ010000109.1:0-11018 GCA_038247355.1 Rhodobacterales bacterium | reverse complement strand
GCGCCCACCCCGATCGGACCGGAGCCATCCTCGAACACGTAGTAGGTTTCGAGATTCGCGGCGGACGACGCGCTAGCGAGGTCGAGCGGCGTGAGCAATCCACCGATCCGCGAAGCCTTGATCATCGTGTCGCGCGCATAGAGCGACAAGTCCGTCGGCACGCTACGCGACGCCGCCGCCTGCTGCATCGTCACCAGCCAGTCCGACGAATTGGGCTGGGTCACGCTGTCGACCGTTATACCCGTAGCGGCCGTGAAGGCAGGGTAGACGTGCTTCTTGAAGCTGTCCTCGAAGTAACCGCCGTAGCTGCCGATCTTCAGGCTGCGACCTTGCGCGCGCGCCGGAGCAGGAAGGCCGCCGGCCGCCGCCACCAGTCCCGCACCGGCTGCCGTGCCGAGCAGCCTGCGACGATTGATGCCGGTGCGGAGAAAGGGTGTCTCGATGGTCATCAGGTCCTCGTTCGTCGATTTCGCGAATATCCGGTCCCGGACGTAAGGGCGTTCGTGACGCCCCCACGGCAAGACCCGCATACCGACGATGATCGATCAGATCGCAGCGCTGTCCACTATTTTTGCGCCCAGGTCGCGCGGTGACGACAAAATTGCTTATTTAGTGTGCTGATCTTCGGTATTGACGAACATTTGCACCCCCTCCATCCTCAGCAAGTCGTTTACCGAGGAAGCCCGGCCATGCCCCAGATTCCAAGCGCGGATCACCGCGCCCTGACCGTCGATGACGCCACCCTGCCGGTCATCGACCTCTCGGGCCTCTTCGGCGGAGGCGAGACGGCGCTGGCCGAGGTCGCGACACGACTGGGAGAAGCCGCCCGGACTTCCGGCTTTTTCTACATCGTCAATCACGGCGTGCCACAGGCGTTGATCGACGGCGTCTTCGCCGCGTCCAAGGCGTTTCACGACCTGCCGCGCAGCACGAAGATGCGGAACTGGTGCGGCTTCACCACCCACCACCGCGGCTATGTCCCGTTCGAGGAGAACGGCGCAGATTTTCCCGCCAGCATCAACTTCAACGACGCCTGGGATATGTCCTGGGAGGCGCCGGCCGGGCATCCCGACCACGTCGCCGGGTGGCGGATGACCGGGCCCAACGTCTGGCCCGACCTGCCCGGCTGGCGCGCCGCGGTCTCGGGCTACTACGACGCCGTGTTTGCGCTGGGCCTGCGGCTGCTCGACGCGCTGGCGCTCGAACTCGGCGTCGACGTCGCCGACCTGCGGCGCCAGATCACTTGCCCCACCTCGCAGCTCCGGCTGGTGAAATACATCGAGAACGCCCTTCCCGCGACCACGGATATCGTCGGCATCTCCGCCCATTCCGATTTCGAATGCTTCACGATCCTGCTGCAGGGCAGTCCGGGCCTGCAGGTGATGAACGCCGCGGACGTCTGGATCGAGGCCCCGCCGATACCCGGCGCCTTTATCGTCAACATCGGCGACATCTTCGAGACCTGGTCAGGCGGGCGTTTCAAGTCCACCCAGCACCGCGTCGCCAACATCGGTCGCGAGCGGTACTCGTTCCCGCTGTTCTTCGGGCTCGACTATCACGCCGTGGTCGCGCCGCTGCCGCAGTTCAGCACCCCCGAGACACTGGCGAAGTACCCGCCGATCAAGGCGGGCGACCACCTGATGCGGATGACCGTCAAGGCGTTCCGCTACATGGCCGACGCCCACGCCAAGGGCGTCATCGCCCTCGACTTCGAGGTGCCCGACGAGAACCCTTTCAAACGCGAAGCGAAACCCGGCCCGGCCGCGTGACCGCGACCATCATCGCGCCCCGACGCCGACCCTTTCGAACACCCACCGGCCGCCGCAAGACAGGAGCGCAAAACGGCTCCACAAACTTCTGATATCGTACAGGTCTGCTTACCTGTAGAGCAGAAAAAAGACTCGCTCCCACCGCTCGCTACTTGGCGGCGGCAAAGGCCGCCCTGCGGTTCCGACGCCCGCACGCAGCCTATTCGGGGACGAAAGGTCCCGGTCGCGACTCGAAGATCGCCTTCAACGCCACTGCCCGCGCCTCGCTCCAGCCCTCCGGCTCCAGTGTCGCGGCCCAGGCGTCGATGTAGTCCCGCGCGATGTAGGCGTGGCCAAATCCCGCCACGTCGAGCGAAATGGCCATGTCGACCGCCAGCTGGAACGTCGTCACCACCGGAAACCAGCGCAGCTCGGGCGCGACGTCCGGCGCACGCGGCGCCGCCATCCAGTCGGGCGGACGCCAGGCCGAGCCCGCGTTGAAGACCACGATCGGATCGCTGCCGTAGTTCAGGAACACCAGCCGGATCGGCCCCCACGGGGCGAAATCGCCGTCCAGCCCGCCGAACTGGTTCAGCGTCCGCACCAGCGAGCCGTTGCCGAACGCCGGCCTCCAGGCCGGACTGCCGGGCGCGCGGCCTTCGCGGACCAGCCGCCAATAGGCGCTGAAGAACGGCGAGCCTGCCCACATCGCCCCGTCCAGCGGATCGCCGAGAAGATCGAGGATCGCCAGCGTCGCCTGCGAGCTGAACGCGCCCTGGCTCAGCCCGTGCACATAGAGCTTCGGCCGCGCGTCGACCGGAAGCCGGGTCCAGTAGCCGTAGACCGCCTCGAACAGCGCGCGCGACTGGTCGACCCCGTACTCGGGATGCGCCCATAGCGACAGCACGCTGGTCAGGTACGAGTATTGCACCGCCACCGTGGCAACGTCGCCCCCGAGCATGAAATCGAGCGTGTCATGGGCGCCGGGGTCCATCCAGCCGGTGCCCACGGGAACGACCACCACGAGCGCCCCACGCTCGAACCCGCCAGCGCGGATCAGCTCGGCCAGCGCCAGTTCCGCCCGCGCCTCGGCCGTCTCGCCGGCTCGCCTGCCGACATACACCCGCACCGGCTCGATGGCTACCGGTCCCGCGAAGACAGCGATCTCGGCGGCCGGCGGCGCCGTCGCGACGAAGGCGCGCCCCCATCGCCCCATCTCCGCCCAGTCTACCAGCGACGCGGCGCTGCCGGTCTTGCCCGGATCGGAAGGCGGCGGAATGTCGGGGGCGACGAAGGCGTCGGCCGCCTCGAACGACAGGTCCGCCGCGCGAAACGCCCGCTGCACCAGCACGCCGTCGATCAGCGCCCAGAACAGCCACAGCGCCAGGGCGAAGCCGATCGCCTGCGCGATACGCGGTGGCACGAGCCGCGAAATCCAATCGCCGAGCCGGAGACGCGCCAGGCCAAACAGCCGGAACGCCAGCCACAGCGTCGCGAACACCGTCAGCGCGACGCCCGCGATCGTCGCCCGGTCGGTCGTCTCGACCAGTGCTACGCCAAACACCCGCCGCGTCGCGTTTTGCCAGTCCTCCGCCCGGATCAGCGCGAAGCCGACGACGCCGAGCGCCGCCGCAACGCTCGCGCGCCGCAGCCGCCCGTCCCAGCGCGCCTTCGGCGCCGGAAGTTCGAGGAACCGCCAGAGCCAGACGATCAGCCCGCCGATCTCGTAGCCGATGGCCGCCACCACCCCGCCAAGCATCCCCTGGAGCAGCGGCGCCCGCGGCGCCAGCGACGGCGTCAGCGCGGCGGCGAAGAACACCGCCGCCAGCACCAGACCTGTTGGCCGAACCAGACCGAGCCAACCCCCCGCCGCAGAGGGATCGCGCGCGTTCATCATGCGATCACGCGCCCCCGTCGTCACATTCGGCGAAAGCTCGGAATTGCGCCGCACCGAGCCCCGGCGAGAACGGCGCGCTCATCCCCGCGCCTTCGGATGCGCGGCCATGTAGCTCGCCATCAGTCGAACCTGATCGACTCCGGTGTAGACCTGCGTCGTCGCCAGCGACGCGTGGCCCAGCAACTCCTGGATCGTCCGCAGGTCGCCGCCCGCCTCCAGCAGATGCGTGGCGAACGAATGGCGCAGCGCGTGCGGCGTCGCCGTCGCCGGCAGCCCGAGCTGCCGCCGCGCCCCCGCCATCGCGCCCTGCACCAACCTCGGGTTCAGCGGCCCGCCCCGCGCTCCCAGAAACAGCGGCGCCTCCGGCCCCGGCGCATAGGGGCACAGGCTGCGATAGGTCTCCACCGCCCGCCGCGCCACCGGCAGCACCGGCACGATCCGCTCGCGACCGCCCTTGCCCGTGATGCGCAGCGCCTCGCCCAGCGGCGCATCCCCTTGGGTAAGCCCCAGCGCCTCCGATATCCGCAGCCCGCAGCCGTAGAGCACCGTCGCTACCGCCATGTCGCGCGCCCCGACCCAGGACTTCAGGCTCTGGAGCTCGATCGTCGCGATCAGATCCTTGGCCGCCTCCGCCGACACTGGGCGCGGCAGGCGCGCTTTGCGGCGCGGTCCGCGCGTGGCCGTCACCGCCGGCGCCTCGACGCCATGCGCCTCCGCGAGCCACGCGTAGAAACTCTTGACCGCCGACAGGCTGCGCGCGAGCGAGCGGGCCGAAAGGCCCCGTTCGCGTTCGCGCGCCATCCAGGCCCGGATGTCGGTCACGCCGACCTCACTCAGTCGCGCACGACCGGCGGGCCCGCCCCAGTGCAGGCTGAGAAACCCGAGGAACCCCGACACGTCGCGCTGGTAGGCGGTGATGGTGCGCGGGCTCGCGCCCCGCACCGCCGCGAGCTGCGCGAGCCACAGCGCCAGCAGCGCCTCGGCGCCCGCGGCCGCCTCGGTCACGACAGCCAGCGGAGCAGGTAGCGCTCGAAGACGCCGGCGAAGAACATCAGCAGATCGACGCCCTGATCGGGATGGAACCGATGTCCGTCGACGGCGCCGAAGACCAGCACCCCCCGGAGACTGCCCTCCCCCAGATCGAGCCGCAGCGCGGCCTCCGAGCGGATCGATCCGGCCGCGTCGCCATAAAGATCGGCGGGTGCGGGATCGAGCCGCCGAAGCGTCACCTTGCGCGGCCCCAGGCCTCGGCCGCCGGTGACATAGGCGTCCGCTCCGCCCGCCGGCAGCGCCACGATCACGCCGCACGACGGACCCGCCGGCCCCAGCGGCTGTCCCGGCGCGGCGGCGGGGGCTTCGAGCCCGAGCCGGATCATCTCGACGCCGAGGATCATCGCCACGTCGCGGGTCAACACCTGCAGGAACGCGGCGAAATCGGTCGGCTCGAGCAGCGCGAGACAGGCGCGATGCACCTGGTTCGTCCCGGCGACGTTGTCGTAGGCCGCAGCCAGCACCTCGCGGTGCGTGTCCTCGAGCCGGTCCAGCCGCTCCTCCAGCCGCTCGACCAGCACGCCGCGCAGATCGACGACGTTGCGCCCCGCCGCCCGCCGGTCCGCCGCCAGCAGCGCGCGCATCAGCTGGTGATCCTCGAGGATCACGGCCGGATCGGACAGGATCCGTTCGCGAAGATCGGCCAGGGCCTCGTCGGTCATCGCAGCCTCCCTCCAGCGCGATTGCGGAGCCAGCGCCCGCAAGCCGCCAAATCGCCGCACGTCAAGCCTCCGGACCGCGCGAGCCGCCCCGTGTGAGGTCGGTCGGTCAGCAGATGGCCGACCCACGCCTTCGACACGCTCGTCGGCGCGGTGATCGCATCCGTCCTACAGGATCTTCTGCCCCGTGGCCGCCCAGTCCTTGACGAACTGCGCCAGACCCTTGTCGGTCAGCGGATGACTGACCAGCGCCTTCAGCACGCTCGCCGGCGCGGTCACCACGTCCGCCCCGGCCAGCGCCGCGTCCTTGACGTGGTTAGCGGTGCGAATCGAGGCCGCGAGGATCTGCGTGCCAAAGCCATAATTGTCGTAGATCGTCCGGATGTCGCGGATCAGCTCCATCCCGTCGAGGTTGATGTCGTCCATCCGCCCGACGAACGGGCTTATGAACGTCGCCCCCGCCTTGGCCGCCAGCAGCGCCTGATTCGCCGAGAAACACAGCGTGACGTTGACCATCCGCCCCTCGCCGGACAGCACCTTGCACGCCTTCAGGCCGTCCCAGGTCAGCGGAACCTTGACCGCGATGTTCGACGCGACGGCCGCGAGCTTGCGCCCCTCGGCGATCATCGCATCAGCCTCGAGCGAGACCACCTCGGCGCTCACCGGCCCCTCGACCAGCGCGCAAATCTCGGCCACCGTCTCGATGAAGTCCCGCCCGGACTTCAGGATCAGGCTGGGGTTGGTCGTCACCCCGTCCAGCATGCCGAGGTCGGCCAGCTCCAAGATCTCGGCGATCACTGCTGTGTCCACGAAGAATTTCATGGAAAGAGTCTCCTTCTCCGGGCCTCGGCCCTTGTGATTTCACGCGATCTTATCCCACGGTCGGGCGCGATGGAACAGCCGACTCAGGCCCGCTGCGATCGGGGTTGCGCCGTGGCGGTCGTGACCGCCGAGGGTCTCGACCGCGTCCTCGACTACCGCGCGCCCGACGGCGGCGTGGAAGCGGGCGATTTTGTCGCCGTCCCGCTCGGACCCAGGCGCGTGCTCGGCGTCGTCTGGGGGCCGGGGCAGGGCGGCTACGACCCCGCCAAACTGCGCGACATCGCCGGCCGCCTCGACATCCCGGCGATGCGGGCGCCGATGCGCCTCTTCCTCGCGCGCGCATCGGACTACACGCTGACCCCGCTCACCATCATGCTGCGCCTCGCCACCCGCGCGCCGGGGCTCGGCGATCCTCCGGCGCCGCGCCCTCTGCTGCGCCTGACCGGACAGGCTCCCGACCGGATGACGCCGGCGCGCGCCCGCGTCCTCGACGCCTTCGCCCAGTTCGGCAACCTCGGCTTCGCCCCGTCCGAGCTCGCCGCGGTCGCCGGCGTCAGCGCCGCCGTCCTGAAGCCGCTGGAGGCGCAGGGCGTGCTGATCCGCGAAACCGTCGCCCGCGATGCGCCCTTCCCCGCGCTCGACGCGGCGGCGCCGCCCCGCGCGCTGTCGCCCGACCAGATCGCCGCCGCCGCCACGCTGCGCGACGCGGTCGCCATGGGCTCCTTTTCCACGACGCTGCTGAAGGGCGTCACCGGCTCGGGCAAGACCGAGGTCTATCTCGAAGCCGTCGCCGAAACCCTCGCCCGCGGCCGCCAGGCGCTGGTCCTGCTTCCCGAGATCGCGCTGTCGGTCGAGTTCCTCGACCGGGTCGAAGCGCGCTTCGGCGCCCGGCCGGCCGAATGGCACTCGGGCGTCACCGGGACCGGCCGCAGGCGGGCCTGGCGCGCGGCCGCCGACGGCTCGGCCCAACTCGTCGTCGGCGCCCGCTCGGCGCTGTTCCTGCCGTTCCGGAACCTCGGCCTCGTCGTCGTCGACGAGGAACACGACGGCTCCTACAAGCAGGAGGACGGCGCGCTCTATCACGCGCGCGACATGGCGGTGCTGCGCGCCTCGATCGAGAACGCCGCCGTCATCCTCGCCTCCGCCACGCCGAGCCTCGAGACCTGGGCCAACGCCGCGAGCGGCAAGTACGCCCGGCTCGACCTGCCCGAGCGTTACGGCGCAGCCGTGCTGCCGGCGATGCGCGCCATCGACCTGCGCGTGAACGAACCCCCGCAAGGCCGCTGGATCTCCGAACCGTTACGAACCGCCGTCTCCGAACGCCTCGCGCTCGGCGAGCAGTCGCTGCTGTTTCTCAACCGCCGCGGCTATGCGCCGCTCACGCTCTGCCGGACCTGCGGCCAGCAGATCGGCTGCGACGCCTGCGACGCGCGCATGGTCGAACACCGCTTTCGCGGGCGCCTTGTCTGCCATCAGTGCGGCGCGACCAAACCCGTTCCCATCACTTGCCCGGCTTGCGGCGCGGTCGGCCGCATGACGGCGCTCGGCCCCGGCGTCGAGCGCCTCGCCGAAGAAGCCGCCGCCCTCTGGCCCGAGGCCCGCACCGCCATCCTCTCCTCGGACCTCGCCGAAAGTGCGGGCGCGCTAAAGGCCCGCATCGAGGAAATCGCCAATGGCGCCGCCGACATCGTCATCGGCACGCAACTGGTGTCCAAGGGCCACAACTTCCCGCACCTGACGCTGGTCGGCGTCATCGACGCCGACCTCGGCCTGCAGGGCGGCGACCTGCGCGCCGCCGAAAAGACGTTCCAGCTGATCCGGCAGGTGGCGGGCCGCGCCGGGCGGGTCGAGGCGCCCGGCCTCGCGCTGATCCAGACCCACCAGCCCGAACACCCGTGCCTGCGCGCGATCCTCTCGGGCGACGACGAAGGCTTCTGGCGCGCCGAGGCCGCGATGCGCCGCGCCGCCGGCGCGCCGCCCTACGGTCGGATGGCGGGCGTCATCGTCAGCGGCGTCGACGAGGTGCGCACCTGGGACACCGCCCGCGCGCTCGGCCGCGCCGCCGAAACGTTGCGCGTCAGCGGCGCCGATCTCTTCGGCCCCGCCCCGGCGCCGATCGCCCGCGTCAGGGGCCGCCACCGCGTGCGTCTGCTGGTCCGCGCCGCGAAATCCGCCGCCCTCCAGCCCGCCCTCCGCGCCTGGCTCGCCGCCGTCCCCGTCCCCGGCAACGTCCGCGTCACGATCGACGTGGACCCCCAGAGCTTCTTCTGACCGTCACTTCACCCGGGTGAACCGCTGCTCGACGAACAGATACTCGTCGGCGCCCGGATAGGTGACGAAAATGCGCTGCACGTTCGCGTCCGGTCCCGCGATCTCGACCTCGAACCGCAGGCCGCGCGCCCGCCCGGTCGGTTCGGCCCCCATCCCGGCCTCCGTGCTCTCCCCGTAGAGCGAGAACAGGCCGGGCGTCGCGGCGTCGCGCCCGTAGTAGGCCATCTGCCCCGGCTCGAACGCATCCGCGGTCACCAGCACGAACCGCCCGTCGAGGCGATTGAACCCGATCATGCCCTCGCGCAGCGGCTCGGCCCCGCCACGCAGCACCTCGCGGACATAACGCCCCCCGAGCACCCACTCCCGGCTCGCCGACAGGCCCTGCGTGACGTAAGGCTCGGCCCCCGGCCCCGCGAAGACCAGCTTCTCGACCGACCAGCGGATCGAGCCAGACGTGCTCGTCGCCGGGCGACGCCAGCCGAGCCGAGGCAGAAACGGCCGACTCGGTTTGCAGGGCCGGAGCGGCCGCAACCTGTGCGAACGCCGGCGCGCCGAGCGCGCCGAAAACCAGCGCCGCGAGCGTCGTCTGCGTCTTGGTCATCATCGCATCACCCTGTCTTGCAAAGTTTCGTTCACGCGCCGGAGAACACCGTCTCCACCGGCGCGCCGTCAGCCGCCGCATGGGCCGCCCAGAAGGCCCCGGCGATGCGGTCGGGATCGAACGGCCCCCCCGGCGCCACCATCCCGGCGATCGTCACCGTCGCCAGCCGCACGCCGCCCGCCGGCAGTTCCGGCGCCGCGGCGAGCGCGAGGCCCCGCAACGCGGATTTTCCCGCCGTCAGCGCCGGCACGGCGGTCCCGTACTGCGGCGCCAGCGCCAGCCCGCCGCCGGTCCAGATCACCGTGCCGCGCCCCGCCGCCCGCATCGCCGGCCAGACCGCCTGCGTCGCCGCCAGCGCCGCCGTCACCGTCAGCCGCAGATCGGCCTCCAGCGCCGCTGGCGCGAGCGTCATCGCCGGCGTCTCGACCCAGCGCCCGGCGCTGTAGACCAGCACGCCCGGCGGCCCGATCTCGTCCGCGACCAGGGCCATAACGGCGGCCAACGCGTCGAGATCGGTCATATCCACCGGAAAGCTTCGCGCCGTTCCGCCCGCGGCGCCGATCTCCGCCGCGACCGCAGCGAGCGCCGCGCTGCTCCGCGCCAGCAACGCCACGGTGAAGCTTTCCGCCGCGAACCGCCGGGCGACCGCGGCGCCGACCCCGGGGCCGACTCCCGCCACCACACAGACCCCTAAGTCCGGCATACCCCCAACTCCCTTCCCCTCGCAGTCGTTACCCCGGCCCGGTCCAGCAGATAGACGCGCCGAGCGTCGCCGCCTATCCGCCGAACGCAATAGCCGCGATCGTCTTCATCGATGGACCTCATCCGGATCGATCTGAACCTGCTGCTGGCCTTCGAGGCGGTGTTCGAGACCCGCAGCGTCAGCCGCGCCGAGGCCCGACCCGGTCTGCGCCAGCCCGCGATGAGCGCCGCCCTTGCGCGGCTGCGCCGGGTGTTCGGCGACGAGCTGTTCACCCGGATCGGAGGTACTATGTCGCCGTCGCCCAAGGCGATGCGCGTCGCGCCGGGGGTTCTGGGCGCGCTGGCGCAGCTGCGCGGGACCCTGGGCGAGGAGACGGCCTTCGACCCGTCGACGGCGCCGGCGGTCTTCACGCTCGCCCTCACCGACTACGGCGCCGCCGTGCTGCTGCCCGGCCTCGCGGCGCTGCTGCGCGCCGAGGCCCCGCGGGTCGATCTGCGCGTAGTCGGCTACGAAAAGGCCGATGCGGCGGCGCTGGTGCTGACCGGCGCCGTCGATCTCGCGTTCGGCGTCTTTCCCGACGCGCCGGGCGGCGTCGTGATCCGGCCCTTGTTCGAGGAACGCTTCACCGGCGTCGCCCGGGCCGACCATCCGGCGCTCGCAGCCCCGCTGACGCCCGCGACCTTCGCCGCGCTCGACCACGCGCTGTTCACCGTCCGGCGTGAAGCGGCCGGGGCGATCGACCGGGCGCTGGCCGAACTTGGCCTCGCGCGGCGCGTCGCGCTGACCCTGCCGCATGTCCTCGCGCTCGCCCCGACGCTCGCCGCCAGCGATCTCGTCACCGCGATCCCGTTGCGCCTCGCCGACGCATTCCGCAACCCGCGGCTCGCGACGTACTCGATCCCGCTCGACCTCGCCCCGTGGCGGTTCGAGATGATGTAGAACCCCCTCGCCCGCTCGGACCGCGCCGCCGCCTGGCTCCGCGACGCCGTGACCCGCGCCTGTGATCCGCCCGAGGCTCGGTGACCCCGTCACCGTCCGCCGCGCATCGGTCGCTCTGCGGAGCGCCCGGCGCCGGACGGGCTGCACCGCGATCCGCCCATGCGGCCGCCCTTGCCGGGCCGTCGTGCGGCCCATAACCTGACGCTCAAGCCGAAAGGAGCCGCCCCGGTGAAGATCGCCACGTTCAACATCAACGGCGTCAAGGCGCGCCTGCCCGCGCTGCTCGACTGGCTGGCCGAAGCTGCGCCCGACGCCGTCGTCCTGCAGG
>JBBRUZ010000108.1:0-11116 GCA_038247355.1 Rhodobacterales bacterium | reverse complement strand
GCAGTTCATCACCGACCCCGACGCGCTGCCGACGGTCCGCTTCGACTAACGACTTTGCGAACTTCGGCGTGTCGGTCTCGACCGAGCGGGAACTGAGCGACGTCGCCGTCGGCGCGAGCTACACGTTGAAGTTCGACCAGGGCTCGGAGACCGCCCGCATCGGATATTCCGACTTCACCGCCTTCACCGGCACGTTCGACGAATATGGCGAGCTCGACGTCGCCGGCGGCGATCAGTGGGCGGGCAGCCTCAGCGGCCTTTACGGCGCGTTCCAGGGCGGCGTCGCCTACACCGCGATCGACGCCGGCCCCGCCGGGGCCATCCACGTGCTGACCTTCGGCGGCGGCGTCGAATTCGGCGAGTGGACCGTGCTCGCCTATTACGCGACAGTCCTCGACGGGACCGATCTCGTCGGCGGCGGTCTCGACGGCGCCGACAGCTTCGGCGCCTCGGCCGCCTACAACCTCGGCGGCGGCGCCGCGATCGCGATGGGCGTCGTCCGCAGCTTCAGTCTCGGCGCGATCGGAACCCCCGGCGATGCGCAAGACGAGCCCGAAGCCGACGCGATCACGATGGCCGAATTCGGTATCCGGGTCGCTTTCTGACCGCGCCGCCCGGCACGTGCGGTCAGGCGGAACACCCCCGAAAAGCGTGGGAAAGGGCTCGAAATCATGCGGCCCGGCTTGCTTTTTCTGCAGGTAAGTATTATCAAATCAATAAGTTACGCTGATAACAGACGGATATCGCTTTGTCTGTCCGCGCGCCCCCCCCACCTCGCCCTCGCCGTTTCGACCCTGACCGGCCGCGCGCCGCGTACTTCCGAACTCCGGACTTGCCCCGGGTCCCGCGCCGGCTAGAGTCGCCGTCACCCCTCCGGAGACCCTCATGACCCTGTCCCAGATCGAAGACCGCGTCGCGGTCGCTTGCGCCCGCGCGGGACGCCCCCGCGACGCCGTCACTCTGATCGCCGTCTCCAAGGTCCAGCCCGAGGACCGCGTCCGCGCCGTGCTCGACGCCGGCCAGCGCGTCTTCGGCGAGAACCGCGTCCAGGAGGCCGGAACCCGCTGGCCGCCCTTCCTCGCCGAGCGTCCGGACATCCGCCTCCACCTGATCGGCCCGCTTCAGACGAACAAGCTCGCCCGCGCCCTCGATCTCTTCGAGGCGATCCACAGCCTCGACCGCGACGCCCTCGCCCGCAAGCTCGCCGGCGCGGTCCAGACCCGCGGCGCATGCCCGACCCTGTTCGTCGAGGTCAACACCGGCGCCGAGCCGCAGAAGGCCGGCGTCCTGCCGGACAACCTCGACGCTTTCCTGACCGCGTGCCGGACGACCTACGATCTGCCGATCGCCGGGTTGATGTGCATCCCGCCCGCGGAGGACGATCCCTCCCCCCATTTCGCGCGACTGGCCGACATGGCGGCGCGACACGGACTTGCCGGCCTCTCGATGGGCATGAGCGGCGATTTCGAGGCGGCGATCGCCGAAGGCGCCACCCATGTCCGCATCGGTTCCGCCCTCTTCGGCGCGCGCCAGCCCGAAGTTCGAGCATCCCCATGACCGAGGCGCGCTTCTTCCTGCGGCTCGCGGCCGGCGCCATCGCAGCCGGCGCGCTGCCTCGACGTGATCGTCGGCGAGGACGGCGCCCCGGTCGCCGCCGCGAAACAGGATTGCGCCGTCCTAGCCCGGACGTCCGCAGGCGATCCGGTGGAGCTGTCGATCATGCGCGACGGCGAAATCAGCACCCGGACCGCCACCCCCGATCCGGGTTGAAGCGGCGCCCGCCGCTCGCTTGCGTGGGAACTCGCGTCGATCCGGGCGGCGTTCCAGAGCCGCTGTCAAGAAACCTTCACTTTTCTCGGTAGGCCGGGCAGATATCACTTCTGCCATAGACAACCCGGAGAGCGACCGTGAACGAGCATGCCAATACCCCCGCCATGGACTGGCTGGAGGCCGAACTCATGGACGCGCTAGACGAGGATTACGAGCTGGAGCTGTCGGAGCCGGCCCTCTCCGAGGAGATCCGCAAGATCTATCGAAAGGCGCATCCGCCTTCGATCGACCGGCAGACCTATTTCCGGGAGCTGCTGCGGATGCAGTCCGAGCTGATCAAGCTCCAGAGCTGGGTTCAGCACACCCGGACCAAGATCGTCGTGCTGTTCGAAGGTCGCGACAGCGCCGGCAAGGGCGGCGTCATCAAGCGCATCACGCAGCGTCTGAACCCGCGGGTCGCGCGTGTGGTCGCGTTGCCGGCGCCTTCCGACCGCGAAAAGACCCAATGGTACTTCCAGCGCTACGTGCCGCATCTGCCGGCGGGCGGCGAGATCGTGCTGTTCGACCGCTCCTGGTACAACCGCGCCGGGGTGGAGCGGGTGATGGGCTTCGCCACCGAGGATCAGGTCGAGGATTTCTTTCGCGACGTGCCCGAGTTCGAGCGGATGCTCGCGCGCTCGGGCGTGACGCTGATCAAGTACTGGTTCTCGATCACCGACGAGGAACAGCAGCTCCGCTTCATGATGCGCATCCACGATCCGATGAAACAATGGAAGCTGTCGCCGATGGACCTGCAGAGCCGTGTGCGCTGGGAGGCCTACACCAAGGCCAAGGAGGAGATGTTCTTCCGCACCAACATCCCCGAGGCGCCCTGGCACATCGTCGAAGGCAACGACAAGAAGCGCGCCCGCCTCAACTGCATCGCCCACCTGCTCTACCAGATCCCCTACGACGACGTCCCGCAGGAGGACATCACGCTGCCGGATCGGGTGTTCAACCCCGACTACGAACGCCGCGTCCTGCCGGACGAGCTTTACGTGCCGGAGCGGTTCTGAGGATCAAAGGCCGATGGAGCCGAGCGCCACGACCACCACCGTGGCGACTACCGGGATCAGCACCGCGACGACAAAGATGTCCGGATAGCTCTGCTTGTGGTTGAGACCGCAGATTGCGAGCAAGGTGATGACCGCGCCATTATGCGGGAGCGCATCGAACCCGCCGGAAGAGAGCACGGCCACGCGGTGCATCAGGCCCGGAGATATGCCTGCGGCCTGGGCCATCTCGGCGAACTGGGGTCCGAGCGCCTGGAGCGCGATCGAGAGGCCGCCCGATGCGGAACCGGTGATGCCCGCCAGAACGTTCACCGCCACAGCGATCGAGATAAGCGGGTTTCCCGGAGCGATGTTGAGCACCGCGTCCCGGATAACCGCGAACGCGGGAAGCGAAGCGATCACGGCGCCGTAGCCGACTTCGGAAGACGTGTTGAACACCGGCAGCAGCGAGCCCATCGTGCCCTTGTTGACGCTGTCCTTCAGGTCCTTCAGGCGGCGCAGGTTCAAGGCTATCGTCAGGACGATTGCTGCGACGAGCGAGGATATGATCGCCCAGATGCCGCGCACGCTGTCGAGCGTCGTCGCTCCGTAACGCTCTTCGGCGAGGTAGGCCGTATCGAGATTCGGGATGATCAGGTAGGTCAGGATCGCATTGAGCGCGATCACGGCGACCACCGGAGCGATGGCGACGCGGAAGTTCGGAAGCGGCGCGTCCTCGGGCAGCGCCGCGTCCGCGTCGGTGTTGGGGTGGTTCCCGAACCCCTCGCCCTTTCGCGACGCCCGACGCGCGCGCATGCGCAGCCAGGCCACGCCGCCGCCGAACATGATCAGCCCCGCGAGCGTGCCGAGGATCGGCGCGGCGAATGGCGTCGTGCCGAAGAACGGCATCGGAATGGCGTTCTGGATGGCCGGAGTGCCGGGTAGCGCCGTCATCGTGAAGGTGAACGACCCGAGCGCGATCGTGGCGGGGATCAGGCGCTTGGGCACGTCGGCGCGACGAAAAAGCGCGACGGCGATGGGGTAGACCGCGAACGCCACGACGAACAGCGAAACGCCGCCATAGGTCAGGATGCCGCAGGCGAGCACGATCGCCATCACGGCGTTGTCGGCGCCGAGTTTCGCCACGATCCACTGGGCGATCTGGCGGGCCGAGCCGCTGTCGGCCATCAGTTTCCCGAAGATCGCGCCGAGCATGAAGAGCGGGAAATACGTGGTCAGATAGCCGCCGAGCGCCTTCATGAACACCTGAGTGTATGTGGCGAGGATCGGCAGGCCACCGGCGAAGACAACGGCCAGCAAAGACAGTAGCGGCGCGAGGATGAGCACGTTCACGCCGCGATAGGCAAGATACATCAGCAGGATCAGGGATAACAGGATGCCGGTCAGACCCAAGGCTCGATTCCCCCGTGCTGATCGCTTTCCGCTTGTGCGATCGCCTTCTGATTTGGCGCAAATCGATGCTCGGTTGCAACCGCAATGATCATGGAGCGGTCGCCGTCAGTTCGGGACGAACTTCGCGGTCAGCGCCGCCGCCACGCGTTCGGGTACAAAATTGGAGATGTCGCCGCCGAGCCGGGCGATCTCCTTGACGAGCCGCGACGCGATGGCCTGATGATGGGCGTCCGCCATCAGGAAAACCGTCTCGACGCTGTCGTTCATCGCGCGGTTCATGCCGACCATTTGGAACTCGTACTCGAAATCCGACACCGCGCGCAGGCCGCGGATGATGACGTTCGCGGCTACGTCGGCGGCGCAGTGGATCAGCAGGTTCTCGAACGGATGGGCGACGATCTCCACCCCGCAGCTCGCGCCGAGCGGCACGCATTCCGCTTCGACCATCGCAACGCGCTCCTCGAGGCTGAACAGCGGGCCCTTGTCGCGATTTATCGCAATGCCGATCACCAGCCGATCGACGAGCGTGCACGCGCGGCGGATTATGTCGGTGTGACCGAGCGTGACCGGATCGAACGTCCCCGGATAGAGCCCGATGCGCATCGCATTCCCCCGCCGAACCGTCCCGCCTGGGGCGGAAGGCAACATCACTGCGCTCGGGCGGTCAAGGCCGCAACGGTCACCAGGAGTTCGAGATCATGTCGGTGAGCGCGACGTTTTCATGCTGGATCTCGGAGATCCGGGCCTTGACCACGTCGCCGATCGAGATGACGCCGATCATCCGGTTGTCCTCGATCACCGGCATGTGGCGGAAGCGGCCGTCGGACATCTTCTCCATCACCGAGTTCGCCGTGTCGTCAGGATGGCAGCCGATCACCGAGGAGGTCATGAGATCCTCGACGGTGCCCGTCATGCAGGCGATGCCGACGGTTCCGAGCGCGCGGACGATGTCGCGCTCCGACAGGATGCCGTCGACCGTCGCGCCGTCGCGGCTGACGATGACGGCGCCGATCCTGTGCTTTGCGAGGATTTCGGCCGCGGTCTTGACCGCATCATCGGGCTTGACGGTGATGATCTGCTGGATGGGCTTGGCCCCGATGATGTTCCTGACGCTCATTCGACATCCTCTCCCGATCCGGGCGCTACGCATTTCTTGAAGTGATTCTCCGCCCATGCCCGCCGACTGTCAAGCTGACGCAAGCGCCGCGATGCCGGTCGGGCGGCGAGCCGACGCCTTCCACGGTTGCGGGAATGGTGCGTCGAACCCGTTGTTCGAGACGCATGTCGACACCCCGATCGCATGAAAACGGCGACTGCCGCCGCGCGACACCGGCGCGGTTACTTGCGGCCGTTCGCCCGCCCGCTGCGGAGCGCGGCGCGAAGGTGGCGTCTCGCCGCAAAAATGGCTGTGAAATCCGGGCCGGACCCGTTAATATTCGGGTTCTGACAACAGGCTGATCGATTGGACGGGCATGAGCCTGAAGACTGTTGCCGATTCGCCGTTTCCCGAAAGCGTGGCGCGCGTTCGTGCGGCGCTCGGCGACGGCGCGCCTCGCCTCGCGCCGGCGCTCGAACGCCTCGACTGGGCGATGGTTCTGCCGAGCGGCGCGGCGCCGGGGTTCGTCTATCTCGCCGGGGCCTGCGGCGGGCGAGCGGTGGGCGGGGGCGGCGTCGATCTGGCGGAGGCGGCCGGGCGGCTCGCGGGCGAGGCGAGCGAAGTGCTCGCGCAGGACCAGCCGGTCGCGCACGCAAAGGCTCCGCCGCACCCGGCCCTCGCCGCGCAATGGGGCGACGGTCCGACGATGCGCGCGACGAGCCTGACGTTCGGGCGGAGCGTCGGCGCGCCGCTCGCCGCCGTTTTTCCGACGATTTCCGCTCCCGACGCCGCGCCGCCGCGCAGCCTCGGCCTCGCCGCGGGACCGGACGTCGCCGCCGCGCGGCTCGCGGGACTGCTCGAACTGATCGAACGGGACGCCGCGGCGGCGTGGTGGAACGGCTCTTCGCGCGCGCGCGCGCTCGACGTGGCAGACATCATGGCCGACATCGCGGACGCCGCGATCGACCTCGCGGGACTGCGCGCCGGCGCCGCCCCACCGGAGCGGCTGACGACGCTGCTGGCGTTGCCCGCCGTCGGCGACGTGCCGGTGATCTGCGCGCTGTCACGCGACGCCGGGGGCAGGGGGCTCGCCTTCGGCTTGAAGGCGGCGCTCGAACCGCATGCGGCGATGCGGGGCGCGCTGTGCGAGTTGCTTCAGATGGAGATCGCGCTTGAAATCGCCCGGATGCGCGAGACGCAGCGGCGCCTGACGCAGGGCGACGCCGGGCCGCTGGCGCGCGCGGCGCTCGATCCCGACGCGTTCGAGGCGTTTTCGCCGCTTCCGCCGGTGGGGTGCGGCCCGCGCCTCGCCGACCTGGACGCGTTGACCGCACACCTCGGAAAGCTGGGGGTCGAGGTGATCGTCGCGGATCTCATCGGTCTCGACGGCGGGCTCGCGGTCGCGAAGGCGTTCGCGCCAAGGCTGCTCCCGTTGCCGGGGCCGGGCCCCGCGCCCCGGCCGGATGCGCCCGGCGCATGGGCGGCGTTGATGTGACGGACGCGATTGTCGCAACTTCGGTCGAGATCACGACCGCCGGATCGATGCGGCTGACCATCGACGACGCCGAAGTGGTGCTGTCGAGCCGGAAGTCGCTGGCGATCCTGACCTATCTCGCGCTTCAGCCGACGCGCTCGGAGAGCCGCGAGCGCATCGCCGCGATGCTGTGGAGCGATTCGGGCGGCGAGCATGGCCGTGCCGCGCTCCGCCAGACGCTGCGCCGGCTCAAGACCGATCTCGGGGAGGCCGAGTACCTGATCGACGCGGATCGCAGCATGCTGCGGCTGACCGTCCCGGTTCGCGTCGACATCATCGAGGCGGCGGAGGCGGTGGTCCGGGGCGAGCCGCCGACGCTGCTGGTGCAGGACGAGGCCGATCTGCGGCGGCTGTTCGTCGACATCGAGGATCTCGACCAGGACTTCAACCTGTGGATCGCCGTCCAGCGCGAGCGGCTGACAGCACAACTGATGGCGCGGCTGGAAGCGGCGCTCGGGGCGGCGCCGGACGATCTGCGACGGCTACAGCTGGCCGAGGCGTTGAGCCGTGCCGACCCGACGCACGAGGGCGCCTGCCGGGCGGCGATGCAGGCGCATCTGGCGCTCGGCGACACGGCGCAGGCAATGCGCACCTACGAGCGGCTGTGGCGCGCACTCGAAGAGGAGCTCGACGTCGAACCGTCCGAGCGGACGCAGTCGCTCTATGTCGCGATCAAGCAGGGCCAGGTCCGGCCGGCGCCGCCGGTCGCGCTCGATCAGGATTTCGCGGCGCCGATCGCCATCGTCGTCGAGCCGACCAACGCCCAGCACATGCCGGACGCCTTCCGCTATTTCGGCGCGGTGTTTCGCAACGAGATGGTCGCGGCGCTGTCGCGGTTCCGCGACTGGCTGGTCATCGACGGCGAGCAGGGCGGGCCGGCGCCCCCGACGTATCGCGCCTATTTCCTGCGGATCACGCTGCACGGTCAGGACGACGCGATCGTCGTCGGCATGATGCTGCTCGATCAGTCGGACGGGCGCTGCGTCTGGGCCGAGCGGCATCGGGCGACGCTGGAGGGCATGTCGACGCTGCACCAGACCGCGTTGCGGTTGCTCGCGGTGGCGCTGAACGTGCATCTGTCGGCGCCGCGGCTGCAGACGGCGCGCGACATGACGAGCCCGATGGGGCGCAAGTACGAGCTTTGGATGCAGTCGCAGGCGCTGATGGGCGAATGGCGCGCCGCCTCCGAAGACCGCGCCGAGAAGATCCTGCGCGATCTGATCGCGACGACGCCGAACTTCGCGCCGGCGCTGGTGGCCCTCGCGCAGATCAACAACGTCCGTCCGATCGTCTACCCCGGCCGGCAGGTCCGCGCCGACCGGCTCGAGGAGTCGCTCGAGCTGACGTCGCGCGCGGTGGCGCTCGATCCGCTCGACAGCCGGGCGCATCTGTCGCGGTCCTGGGCTCATGCGATGACCGGGTCGCATTCGGCGGCGCTCAGCCACATGGATCTCGCACTCGACCTCAACGAAAACGATCCGTGGACGATCATTTCGGCGGCGCTGGGCTTCGCGTTCGGCGGCGACCTCGAGCGGGCGCGCGAACTGGTCGCCCAGGCGGCGTCGTTCGGGATGCGCTATTCCCGCGCCGCGCAGGGCTATATCGCGGTGACGCTGTATCTGGTCGGGGACTACGCGGGGTCTAGCGATGCGGCGGAAGTCGCTGGGGACGCCATCATCAACCTTCCCGCCTGGCAGGCCGCCGGCAAGATCAAGGCGAGCGATCCCGAGGGCGCCGCGCGGGCGATGGCCAGGTTCATGAAGCTCGCGCTGGCGAACTGGACCGGCACGCCCGAACCGTCCGAGGCGGACGTCCTGAACTGGCTGATGGGGTGCTTTCCGATCCGCTCGGCCGAGGTTCGCGCCGACCTGAAGCGCAGCCTCGTCGAAGCGCTGGAGGAAAAAAAGCGGCGGCTGGGATGAGCCAGCCGCCCGAGTTGGTCAGGGAGGAAGCAAACCGGACGCAACGGTCTGCGGCGGAGCCCTATGCCGTTAGCGGCACTGGGCGATGGTGTAGTCGCCGATACGGGCGAGAAAGGTGTCGAGCGGGGTCATGACGGGGCCGAAGTGCTTGTGATAGAGATCGTCGTAGAACTTCGGCAGCATGTAGCGGTCGCCGAGCCTGAGGCTTTGCATGTGATCCATCGTCTGCTGCGTGACGCCGGCTTCCGGCAGGCGGATCACCAGCACTTCGGCGCGGCCTTCGACGAACTCGACGCCGGTGAAGGTGTCGGGAACGCTGGCGATGCCGTCGAGCTGGGTGCGCAGCTCGTCGACGTTTGCCGGGCGGGCGCTCGCGTTGTTGGTCCAGTCGACAACGAGGCGGCCGAGTTCGATGTAGTCGGCAACTTCGACGAGGCCGGCGGCGGGTTTCTTCGAGGTCTGGTCGTCGAGCATGGGTATCTCCGATGATTTGGCCTTGGGAGGAACAGCCGGTTGAGCGTGGTCGATATCCGTCGGGTGCAACCGCGCCCCGTCGGCGAACCGGTAGTGTCGTTGCAGGAACACGATGACGTCCGCCATGCGCGTCGGGATCTGATCGCGAAAGACCGACGTGCGGGCGATCTCGAGATCTTGGGCGGACGCGGGCGCGGGCAAGGCGCCGGTCAGCGTTTCGGCGAGCAGGATCGAGCCGAGACCGCCGAGCGTCTCGCCGTTGGCGTCCGCCTCGCCCTCGAGCATCAGAAAAAGCGACAGCGGCGGGTCGGACGCAAGCTTGCGCACGACGTGCTCGGGCAGCCTGGCGCCCTTGACCACCGCGCCACCCGACATCCTGACGTCGGGCAGCGTCACGTCGGCGAGCCAGTTTGCGACCTTTTTCCGCCAGCGGCTCTCGTCCTGCGCGAAGCACCCCTTGAGCAACCCGGGCGACGCCTTCTCGATCCGGTCGACGAGCGTCCGGACGGTCGGCATTGCGCCACGAATATCTGCGGCGCCGCGGGTACATGCGACAAGATCGCGCAGGACAAGGCCATCGCGCATCGACGGTGCGTCGAGCCCGACCCCGCCTCCGAGCGCGAACGGTCGGGCGACATGGGGTCCTATCCCGCGGGCCCGCTGCGCTTTCCTGTCGCCGATGTCGAAGAAACGTGCGAAATCGAGGAGCCAGTCTTCGGTGAGCGGCATGTCGTCGGGCCGGCCCGAGCTGGTGTGCCGCAGCAGGCCGCGCAGACCTTCGAGCGGCCGCTGCGCATTGAGCGCGTAGATCTCGCGCACCAGGCCGTGGCCGATCCGCGCGACGCCCGACATATAGGCGGCGGGCAGCGCGTCGAGCGGCGCTTTCGACAGCCGATCGGGTTCCGGCCTCACGTATCGGGCGCGCAACGGCCGGAGCATCCAGGCGCCCAGGACGTCGTTGATGACGGCGTTGCGATAGATGTGCCGGGTGATGCGGCGCGCGCGCTCGAAGGTTTCCGGCGCGGTGGCGTGGGCGTTCAGTCCGGAATGGACGGCGTTGTGCAGCATCGCCCAGAGCGTCTGGACCTGGCCGAGGACGAGGTTCGAGTCCGAGAGGGTGTTGGGCACCAGCACCTCGGATTTGCTCTCCACGCCGTGCGCGTCGAGATGCGGGCAGGCGGCCCGCGGCAGGTCGCGCGCGGCGCCCCAGGCGGGCGAGGTGTCCGAAGGCCGGGCGCGACCGAGGCGCAACAGGCTGCGTTGCTCCCCCGCGCCGCTCGGAACCTGATACGCGAACGCGTCGTGGCGCGGCCCGTCGCCGTAGATCAGTGCGAGGTCGAGGCGCGGCGCGCCGGAGGGGTCCTCGGGGCTGCGAAAGTCGATGTCATGCGTGACGAACTGCGCGAGATACGTCGAGCCCGCGGGGATCGACGACTGGACGCCCGGCCGCCGGGTGGCGCCGATCTTGCCGGCGATCGCACGAAGGATGTCGCATCCCGCGTCGCTTTCGGGGTCCGCGATCGCCGCGAACGCCTCTGAAGCGGCGGCCGGGGCGAGAATTGGATGGGATTTGGTGCAGGCGTCGTTGGCGTCTCGCATGACTGTCTCGCTCTCTGTGGTGGCGTTAACGATATCATAACCACGACCAGCGTTACGCCAGCGTGACAGCCGTCAAGCGTTTCTGACGGCGCGGGGCCGCAATCGTTCGGTCGATCGCCAATAAGCGCGGGAAAGCGCCGTCGGTCGGTCAGGCTGGCGTGCAGCGTTCGGGGCCTTGTCGCGGCTCGATTGCAACGGCGGTCCATCCGCTCGACGCCACTGCGTCGGTTCTCCCAGCGAGCCCACCACGAAGCCGCTTTTGTTGCGCCGCCACATC
>JBBRUZ010000107.1:0-11121 GCA_038247355.1 Rhodobacterales bacterium | reverse complement strand
GTTTCGGCCTGGCGGGCGCGATCGACGGCGCCCCTCCGGTTGACGGGGGCATCCGCGAAATCAACCTGATCAGGGAGAAGAGGCATGAAGGAGACGATCGACTGGGAAGAGATGATGGCGAGCGCCGAGCGCAGCGCGAAGACTGCCGCGCGCCTGACGGAGCGGAGCATTGGCGGGGTGGCGCAGGTGATCGAGACGCAACGCCGCCATTCCTCGGAGCTGGCGGAGATCAAGCAGAGCCTCGCCGAGATCGCACTCCGACCGCAGCCCCGCCCTTCGCCCGTGACGACCCTCGCGAGCCTTCCGCCCCCGGCCCGGTGGCCGCCGGTCTGGCCTTCGCTCTGGACGATGGCGGCGGTCTTCGCCGCCGGCATCGCATCCGGCGCGTATTTCGTGAGCTGATCTTGTGGCGTGACACGCTGCGGGCGCGGTTCCTGCGTCGCAGCGGACCTGCGCCAGGCGTGGATCACGCCGCGCTCGGGCTCGCGGCCGCGAGGAAGGCGCGCAGCTCGGATGACCGCCACCGCGAGGAATGACCGACCTTGACCGGCGCAGGAAGCGGCCGCGCTCGATGGTCCTATCTGCTCCGGAAAAGCATGAGGCAAAAACAATACCCCAGGGAGATTATCCGTTGACAGAATAATCCCCCTGGGGTAATCATCCTTCACGCCTGGGAGCTGACCTGGAAATCGCGCTTCGCAGGTGGATCTATCAGAAGGACGTGCAATATGTATCCCAAGAACGGCAACCTGCCCACCCCTCTCATCAGCGACAATAGCATTCAAGGCCTCGACAGCCTCGATGCGCTTTCCGATTCCGGCGATGTCAATGAAAAGCCCTACAAGGTCTTCATCGGCCACAATCTTGGACATCGCGTCTTTACGATGTCGGTGCCATTCCGGCAGTTCAAGGAAATCTCCGACGTAGCCAACGATCGCCATACCGGCCCCGTCGCGCAGAGACCGCTGGACGAGGCGCACGCCAAGAGGCTGTCCGTTTACATGCTGAAGGGCTTGATCTCCGCCGCGCGCATTCGGCGTCACATCGCCGGCAAGCCGATCCCGGAAGCGTTCGACGGCATGTTACGCCTTCTCGGCGAGCAGCCCTACTTCTCGCTCCAGCCGCTCGTCTGCAACATCCGTAACATTCCCGAAGGCGGCACGGGCGCGGGCGGCGTTCGCGGTATGCGCCTGGAGACGACGTCGGGAGAAACCGCTGCATTCAAAGTGTTCCTGTCTGAGCGACACATTCTCTGGGTGATCGACGGGCAGCACCGGCGCCATGCGGCGGACCTTTGTATGGAGTTCCTGGAGCAAGTTCGACAGACTGGCCGGTATCCCGGCAAAGGGGCCGTTCTGTTTCCGGACAAGGGCCGCGACGTCTCTGAGGCGGAGATGGTGGTATGGAACGAGGCCTACGAAGCGGCCCGTTCGTATGCCACTCTTACCGTCGAGGTGCATCTTGGCCTCACCACCGATCAAGAACGGCAGCTCTTTCACGACCTGAATCGGCTCGGCAAGAAGGTCGATGCTTCGCTCGCCTTCCAGTTCGATGGCTCCAACCCGATTACGCACTTCATAAAGGCCAAGCTTGCGGGCGATATTGGTCTCAGCATCACCGAGGTGGAGGCCAAGGATTGGTCTGAGGACACGGGTGCGCTGCTGCTTAAGGACGTCGTCGCGATCAACGCGATCGCATTCCTTAACAAGGGCAACATCTCTGGTGCTACCCCCGCCGTGATCGAGCCGCGCGAGGGTGTCGTTCAGGAGCTTTGGCAGCGGATCGCCGAAATCCCGCACTTCGGTGACAACCGGGCTAAGGAGAAAACCGTTGCGGCGCAGCCGGTCTTGCTCAAAGCGCTGGCAAAGATCACCTATGACCTGAACTTCAGTAACCGGCGCCCCGAGAACGGAGGTCAACTGTTCGTGCAGTTCCTTGAGCGGCTGGCAGATGTCAATTTCGACCACTCCAATCCGATGTGGAACTTCTATAATCTGACCGAGGGGCAGAAGCTTGACGCAAACCTAACTCCGCTGATCGGCTACCTTCCTGAAGAGGTCGACGGCGCTGGCGTCAACCGCGACATCGGTTCGCTTCAAGGTAGCTACATGCGCTTTGGGGCCAAGCACAACGACATCTTCCCAGTCCTGGCGGACATGATCCGATGGAGCACGGGTTTGCCAAGCCGCCGAGAGGCGTAACAAGGCTGCGCGGGGGAGCGAGGTCATCGCCCCCCGCGCATTCCAACGATCAGCGGACGGGTGGTGCCGCGCCGTCATTGCGGCGGGGGAACGCTCCAGTAGCAAACCGGACCGGCTTGGCATCGACCATGGCAACGCGCACGCGCGACAGCGGCATGTGATGCCCGGCACGGATCACACAACGCTTGAACTCGCGGCTGCGATGAAGGCGCGCAGTTCCGACGAGCGCCAGCGCGAGGAATGACCGACCTTGACCGGCGCCGGAAAGCCGCCGCGCTCGATATCGCGATAGATGCTCGCGCGCGAGCGGGACAGAGCGTGGCAGACGGTTTTCAGATCGACCAGCGCGTCGAAATCGGGGGCGGCTGATGCAGTGGACATAGGCTTCTCCTCGGGAAGTGTTTCGGACCCGGAAGAAGTCGGACCGTTCGTCGGAGCGCGGAAACCGGATGAGATGATTTTTGACGCGATAGGATCGCAAGAGCAGAACGGACCGGCCTGTTGGCCGGACGACGATTTTACCCCGGCCCGTTGGCCGGGTCCCCGTTTGCCCGATAGGCTTCAAGCCTATATGAAATCCGAAGAGGTTCGGCACCACGTCGCTATTGGACGACGAAGTAGCGCGGCAACCCTTCGTTCGGATCCTGCCTGATCATGTTTCACCTGCCCGGAAGAAAGGCAGAGAGTTAACGCGTAGCCTTATCAGCCGGACCTTTGCCTGATACCGTTCAGCCGGTCGGGTGCAGTCCCAGCGCAGTCCCGACCGGAAAACAGCGAGGAGGAGCCGGATCGGTTAAGGCCGCCCCTTTGATTTATCAGGGAAATTTGGTAGCGGAGGAGGGACTTGAACCCCCGACACGCGGATTATGATTCCGCTGCTCTAACCAGCTGAGCTACTCCGCCGCGCGCGCGTCCCTTAAGCGCCGTGTCGCCAAGCGTCAAGCAACGTCGATCCGCGCCGTCGCCGGGGTGCGCAACGGGCGGCGTCACGGTCCGGGCGGATCGCTCCGACCGTTCAGTAATAGCCGTAGTCGTCGCCCATGTAGCGGCACTTGTTGAGCACGACGCCGAGCAACTGGGTGTTTTCGGCGAGATCCTGCTCGCATTTGTCCACTTCGTCGAGGCGGCTCTTTTCGGCGCCGGCGACCAGCAGCACGGCGTCGAGATGCGGCAGGAACGCCATCGTGTCGTCGCTCATCAGCATCGGCGGCAGGTCGTAGAGGATCACGTCGGGCGCGAAGGCGGCCTTGAGCCCCGCGACCGCCTGATCGGTGGCGGCGCTCATCAACAGGTCGCCCGAATGGCGCATCGACTCGGCGTTGGCGCCGATGGCGAGATTGTCGCCGTAGCGCACGAAGGTTTCGGGGATCGTCGCCGCGCCCTGCAGCATGCGCGCAACCGAGCGCCCGCCGGCGAGGTCGAGAATGCGCGCGACGGCCGGCCGGCGCAGATCGAGGTCGACGAGCACCGTGCGCAGATCGGCCTGATGCGCGAGACTGAAGGCGATGTTGAGCGCCACCGTGGTCTTGCCACAGCCCGAAGTCGGCGACGTGATCCCGACCGAGGTCCAGCCGTTCGCCTTGAGCGTGCGCAACAGCTTGGTGCGCATCATGTCGAAGGTGACATGGGAGGGGTCGGCGTCGGCGAAGGTCACGACCCGGTTGCGCTCCATGCGCGCAGGGTCGGGCAAGAACGGCGCGAGTTCGCCCCAGACCGTTCCGGCCGCCGCCGCCGCGGGACGGCCGGGCGGGCGGGCGGCGGGGCCCGGCGCCGGCCGCGCGGCGGGGGGCCCGGCGTCCTCGCGCTGTTCCTTGGCCTTCTGGATGGCGGCTTGGATGCGTTCCATCGGTCGTCTTTCAAAATATCCGGCGTCCGGCCGGCGATGTCGGTGCGGCGCCGCGCCGCCGGGTCGGATCAGAGTTCGGTCGGATCAGAGTTCGGGGGGCTGTTCTTCGAGACCCATCAGCAGGCTGTCGAGCGGCATGTAGAGCGTGTGCACGGCGAGCAGCGCCAGCGGGATCCCGATCGCGATCACCAGAAGCGTCGTCGTGATCACGCCGCGCTTCCAGCGCTTCTCGCGCCGGGTGCGGATGTAGGGGATCGTCGCGAAGGGCTGGGCGCCGATCCGGTCGGCGATCTCGACCGGCCGCCGGATCGAACGGTTGAGCAGTTCGAGCAGCATCACGAACCCGAGCCCGAGGCCGACCCCGCCCACGACGCCCGCGCTGGCGATCAGCACGCGATTGGGGCTCGCCGGACTGCCGGGCTCGGTCGGCGGCTCGATCAGCGAGAAGCGCTCGCCCTTGGAGAGAACCTCGATGCGTTCGCCGATGCTCGCCTGGCCGAGATTGGCGACCGCGGCCTGGTATTGGCTGGTGAGATTGGCGAGCCCCCGCTCGAGGCTCGACAGCGTCATCTCGTTGGTCGGGGTGGCGGCGACCGAGGCGTCGAGTTCGGCCAGGGTCTGCTCGATCAGCGCCTTGTCCTGGCCGATGAACTCGAGCCGGGCGTCGATCGGCGCCAGTTCGACCTCCAGTTCGGAGGCCGGCGCCGTGGCGTTGCCGTCCGCGTCGGGAACCGCGCGCGCGGTGCGCTGCTCGGCCACGAGGTCCTCGAGCGCCGCGATCCTGGTTTCGAGAATGCGCACCTGGGGGCTCGTCGCGGAATAGATCGTCCGCTGCTGGCGCAACTGGCTCTGGAGACCCTCGAGCTCCTGCTCCTCGGGGCTGAGCGCGCCAAGCGCGCTCGCCCGGCCGGTGCGCTCGAACACCCACAGCACGGTGGCGCGCTGGTTCCTGAGCGCGGCCTCCTCGCGCTCGAGCGCGAGCAGGCGCTCCTGCTCGCGCTGCTGCTGCGCGCGGCGGGCCGCGAGGCTGTCGGGCAGCGCATCGACATTGGCCGTCTTCATCTCGGCGATGCGGGCCGCCTGTCGCTCGATCTCGCCCGCGAGGCGATCCACCTCGGCCTGAAAGAACTCGGAGGTGTCGCCGGCGCGGTCGGTGCGCAGCCGGACGTTCTCGGCGAGCACGAGATTGACCAGCTCGTTGGCGCCCAAGACCGCGAATTCCGCGGTCGGCGCCTCGAAGGCGACCCCGATGATCGTGGCCCCCGGCAGACCGCGCATCTGGGTCTCGTCGGGCTCGAAGCCGATGAACTCGATGCGGCCGCGGATGTCGCCGACCATCGCGCCGCTGGTCATCTCGGGCGCGTCGGCATAGAGGCCGATGCGTTCGGCCAGTTCGAGCAGGTTCGTGCCCGTCATGATCCGCTGCTCGATGATCTGGGCCTGCTCGTAGGGATTGACCTCGACGGTGGTCTGGGCGAGCTCGCCCGGGATCTGCTGCGGCTCGACGAGCATGCTGGCCGAACTGCGGTAGGTCGGCGGCAGGATCGCGGCGATCGTGACCCCGACCGCGGCCACCAGCGCGACGATCACCGCGAAATACGGCAGCCTGCGCAGGAAGACCGCGAAATAGAACTTCAGATCGATATTTGGCACAGCGCCTCGCCTTCTTCCATTCGGACGACCTCAGACGACCATCTTCAGATTGCCATGCATCCGCCGATCGAGCACCACCTGTTCGATCACGCCCGCGTCAACGGTGTTGAGCCCGTCGGTGTAGGCGTAGACCAGCGCGTAGTCGCAGATCTGGTTGACCAGCCGCGGCACCCCCCGCGCGGCGACATGCACGCATTCGCAGGCCGCGGGCGTGAATATCTCCCGTGCGGCCCCGGCGACCCGCAGCCGGTGATGTATATAGTCGCGCGCCGCCGCCGCCGACATGCCCGACAGATGATATTCGGCCGCGACCCGCTGGGCGAACTGCATCAGCCGCGGCTGCGAGATCAGCTCGCGCAGCTCCGGCTGGCCGACGAGCACGAGCTGGATCAGTTCGTCCTTGTCGGCGTTGATGTTGGAGAACATGCGCAGTTCCTCGAGCGTCTCGGTCGAGAGGTTCTGCGCCTCGTCGAAGATCAGCATCGTGCGCCGCCCGGTGGCGTATTCCGCGATCAGGAAGTCCTGGAACTGGGCGAAGAGCTGCACGTAGGAGGCGTTGGTGTCGGTGGGCACGCCGAGCGCCATCAACACCCAGTGCAGCAGCTCGCCCCGGTTGCCCTGGGCGTTCGAGATCAGCCCGACGGTGATGTCCTCGGGCAAGCTGCGCAGCAGGTGGCGCAGCAGCGTCGTCTTGCCGGCGCCGATCTCGCCAGTGATCACGGTGATCGGGGCGTGCGTCAGCATGCCGTATTCCAGCATCGCGTAGGCGCGGGTGTGGTTGTCCGACCAGTAGAGGAAATCGGGATCGGGCAGGAGCGTGAAGGGACGCTCGGCCAAGCCGAAATGGGCATTGTAGATCGTCAAGGTACTCGACATGCCCATCCCGCACGAACTCGCTGAACAACCGTAAAGCGGAACTTGCACCCGCCAACGTTAAAACCACGTAAGTCTCGCCTTTCGCTGTCATAGCGCGATAAGACGCCGAGATCACGCGCAATCTGCACCCGCTCGCGCCCGGCGAGCGTCCCGCACCCGGAAAAACCGCCGTCCGCCGCGCCCGCCGTCGGGAAGAAAGCCGGCGTCGGGGCAGGGCGGGACTGCGGCATCCCCTTAGATTCTAAGGCATTTCAAGCCGGAGTTGCTGACAATCGTTAATCATGTCATTAAAAAACAATACAATTTTGATTGAGGTTTGGAGTAAACGATGTCTTAATGTCGGCAAGCGTGGGGGTCCTGGAATCTCCCGGAAAAGCGTCGGGAGGACGTCCGTCAAATTCGGTGAGGGTCTGACCTCCTGCGGCTTGCCGTCTGGAAAGATCCCCCCTCACCCTCCGGACAGGGCGGCGTTGCAGTTTGTGTGTGTGTTCGAGGGTCTGGTCCAGGTATGTCACATATTTCCGAGCTTGACGTTGAAACGGTCGCCCCGGGGTATGCCGTGAAGGCGACGGGCGGACTGTACCAGCGCATCGTCAAGCGTTGGTTCGACATGGCGCTGGTCCTGCTCGCGGCGCCGATCGTGCTGCCGGTTGTCCTTTTGATGGCCCTTCTGGTGCGTCGCGACGGCGCTCCCGCCTTTTACGTGCAGGAGCGCATCGGTCTCGATGGCCGCGCCTTCCGGCTGTGGAAGCTGCGCACCATGGTGACCGACGCCGACGCCCTGCTCGCGGCCTGCCTCGCCGCGGACCCGGAGCTCCGCGCCGAATGGGACGAGACCCAGAAGCTCAAGACCGATCCCCGCATCACCGCGGTCGGCCGCCTGCTGCGCAAGACCTCGCTCGACGAGCTTCCGCAGCTCTGGAACGTCCTTAAGGGCGACATGAGCCTGGTCGGCCCGCGCCCGATGCTGCCCGAGCAGCGCGCCCTTTATCCTGGCCGCGCCTATTACCGGATGCGCCCGGGCCTGACCGGACTCTGGCAGGTCAGCGACCGAAACGAGACCTCGTTCGCGAGCCGTGCGAAATTCGATTCCGATTACGCCGGCCGCATGTCGCTGCCCACCGATCTGTTGATCATGGTTCTCACGGTCTGGGTCGTGCTGCGCGGAACCGGCTACTGACGGCCCGCGCGCACCGCCGGCGGTCGATGCATGATCGCCCGCCAGGCGTCGGCGGCGGGTGATCCGGGAAACCAGTTAACCCGATCCCGGTGTTCCCCGTCCGCATTTGCGGCTAGTATCGAACCGGCGCGGCGGCGCGGGCTTTCGGGCCGGCGTCGTTCGCGGCGCAGGCACGGACAATTCCGCCCTGTTTCATTCCGGAGCATCCGATGTCCGCTCGCCTGTTCGGCCCGATCCTTCTGATGGCCGCGGCGCTCGCGCTCGCCGGCTGCGAGAGCGCCGAGGAGCGCGCCGAGAAACACTACCAGCGCGGCCTGGAGCTGGCGGCCAGCGGCGACATCGACCGGGCGATGATCGAATTCCGCAATGTCTTCCGCCTCGACGCCGGCCATGGCGAGGCCCGGCTGGAATATGCCCGGGTCCTGCGCGATCGCGGCGACCTCGGGGGCGCCCTCGCCCAGTACATGGAACTCGTAGACCGGGACCGCGACAACCTCGAGGGCCACCGCGAACTCGCCGAGCTCGCGATGAAGGCCCAGGATTTCGAGACCGCGACGGCCAGCGTCAGGCGCGCGTTCAAACTCGCGCCGGCGGATCCGGTCGTGCGCGCGCTCAAGGCCACCCTCGACTACCGCGAAGGCTCCGACCGCCCCGCGGCGCTCGAGATGGCCCGCGGCGTGCTCGCCGATGCGCCGGGCAGCGTGCCGGCCAATATGGTGCTGATCGCCGACCGGATGAACGCGGACGACGCCGCCGGCGCGCTCGCCCTGACCGATGCAGCGCTCGCCGCGGCGCCCCGGGACGAGGGGCTGCATCTCGTCCGCCTCGCCGCCCTCGAGAAGCTCGGCGACGAAGCGGGCGTCGGCGCGCAGATCGGGCGCATGGCCGAGCTGTTCCCCGAAAATCCCGGCGTCGCCCAGGCGCTCGTGCAATGGCGGATGCGCGAAGGCGACGCGGCGGGCGCCGAAGCGGTGTTGCGCGACCTCGCCGCCCGCGATCCCGCGGCGACCGAACCCGCCCTGACCGTGGTCCGGTTCCTCTACGAAACCCAAGGGCCCGAGGCCGCGCGGGCCGAGCTCGACCGGCTGATCGCCGCGGCGGCGAACCCCCTGCCCTATCGGCGGACCCGCGCCGGGCTCGATTTCGCCGAAGGCGCCCGCGACGAGGCCATCGCCGCGCTTCGCGCGCTCGTCGACGGGGCCGAGGCCTCCGACGAGATCCGCGACGTCCAGGCCGAGCTCGCGGCGATGCTCGACGCCACCGGCGATGCGGCCGGGCGCGACGCGACCCTCGCCGCAGTGCTGGAGGCCGATCGGCGCCATGTCGGCGCGCTCAAGCTGCGCGCCCGCGCCCGGATCGCCGCCGACGCCCCCGAACTCGCGATCCAGGACATGCGCACGGCGCTGGCGGAGGCCCCGCGCGACCCCGAGATCATGACGATCATGGCCATGGCGCACGAGCGCGAAGGCTCGCGCGAACTGGCCGGCGAACGGCTTTCGCTCGCGGTCGAGGCGTCGAACCGGGCGCCGGCGGAGAGCCTGCGCTACGCGCGCTTCCTGCTGGCCGACGATCGGATCGGGCCGGCCGAAGGGGTGATCGTCGATGCGCTGCGCCGCGCGCCGAACGATCCCGACCTGCTGTTGACGCTGGGCCAGATCCATGTCGCGCGGCGTGACTGGCCGCGGGCGGCCCAGGTCGCCGAACTGTTGCGCGGCCTCGGCGACCCGGCGGCCGGGCGGATGGCGGCCGGGCTCGAGATGGCGAGCCTCTCCGGCCAGAACCGCACGGAAGAGACACTGACCCTGCTGCGCGACCTCGCCGGAACGGGCGAGAACGCCGCCGCCATGGCGCAGCTGATGCAGGGCTACGTGGCGGCGGGCGATCTCGACGCCGCCCAGGACTATCTCGACGGCGTGCTCGCCGCCGATCCCGCCAGCCTGCCGGGACGAATGATGCAGGCGGGCCTGCAGGCCGTGCGCGGCGAGACCGAAGCCGCCGAGGCGCTCTATCGCGCGCTGATCGCCGAGACCCCCGCGGCGCCCCAGCCCCATCGCGGCCTCTTCGCCCTGCTCGCCGGTCAGGGCGCGACGGCGGAGGCCGAAGCCGCGCTGACCGCGGGGCTCGCCGCGACCGGCGGGGACGGCGATCTGTCGTTCCTCCAGGCGGGCCTTCTGGAGAGCCGGGGCGACATCGAGGGCGCCATCGCGGTCTACGAGACGCTCTATGCCCGCGACAGCGCCAATCCGCTCATCGCCAACAATCTCGCGAGCCTGATCACCACCCATCGCAGCGACGAGGCCAGCCTCGAGCGCGCCTTCGCCATCGCGCGGCGGTTGCGCACGTCGGACGTGCCGTACTTCCAGGACACCTACGGCTGGATCCTGCACCGCCGCGGCGACAGTGAAGCGGCGCTCGCCTTCCTCGAACCGAGCGCCGCGGCGCTCGGCGACAACGCGCTGGTGCAGTATCACCTTGCCGAAGCGCTCCACGCCCTCGCCCGCCACGCCGAGGCCCGCGCCGCCTTCCAGCGCGCGATCGACATCGCGGCGGACGGCCCGGACGCCGCCCTGCCCCAGATCGCCGCGGCGAAGGCGCGCATCCTCGAGATCGACGCCCCGCCCGCGCCCGCCGAAGCCGTCGAAACCGACGGCTGACCGCCTTCCCCCGGCGCGGGCCTTCCGGACCCGCGCGCAAGCGCGTCATTTCAGGATGAACGCGCGCAAGCGCGCGATGAACGCGGGATCCGCAACGCCCTCGATCCGATGCGCAGCTCCGGCATCCTGCGCCATCGCCGCCGCGATGGATGCGGCCAGGTCGGCTTCCGTCGCGGCGACATGGATGCCGGGCTTTCCGCGCAGCCAGCCCGCGGTCTCCATCTGATGGTCCGACGTGTGCTCGGCCAGATGAAGCCGGCGCGGCAGCACGACGATGGGCTTGCCGTGCTCGCCCGCCGTGACCACGGACCCGACGCCGGCATGGGCCACCACCAGCCGCGCCGCCGCGACGGTGGCGTCGTAGTCCGCGCGGGCCAGCCGGGTCACCCAGCGCATGTGGACAGGCCGGTAGTCCCCCTCGCCGATCTGCGCGAGGACGTCCTCGGCGCCTTCGCTTCCGCGCTCGGCCGCCCAGGCGTCCATCGCCCGCACCAGCCGGTCGAAGGGGAACATCGACCCGATCGTGACGAAGATCACAGCACCGCGCCCCAGTATTCCGGACCTTCGGGGCGGGCGAGATGCGCCCATTGCACCAGCCGCACGTCCGCCACCGGCCGCGCCAGCCGCGCCGACAGCGTCAGCGTCTCGGAACTGGCGATGGAGTCGATCCAGATCGTCTTGCTGCGCAGGAAGATCTTGGCCGCCGCCAGC